>CAMWIJ010000008.1 GCA_947174275.1 uncultured Muribaculaceae bacterium | reverse complement strand
AAGATAAATTTTCCACTCTCCTATTTTGCTGCTGCAAACTTAGAGCTTTTTTCGTACAATAACAAACGCCAACGAGAGGATGACCGCGGCACCAAAGTCTATGCAAGAAGAAGTACTAAATCGCAAGGCTGCTGCTGAACAATTCGCGGCAAAGATCAGAGAACTTGCTGAAAACGGCAGTATCGAAACCTTATCCATCACAATTCATGCTTGGAGTAGTGACGAACTGTTCAAACTCGCGCAATCTATTGGAATCAAAGAATTGAGCGTAACCGCCCAATTCGGAAGTTGAGTCGTAATAACATAATACCTAGCTAATCTTCAAATGAGTCAGAAGAACTTTTTGCGATTCTTTATCGCAATGTTGGGCTTATTAATGAGTTCAACAGCATATTCCTACAGCTTTGTTTCAGAAGGTATATACTACAATATTCTCTCTGATCAAACATCTGTAGAAGTTACATACCGTAATACTAATTATGATACTTACATAGGTGAAGTCATTATTCCTTCTGAAGTATCATACAATGGGAATACATATACTGTTACTGGAATTGGATACAGAGCATTCTATAAATGTTCCACCGTAACGTCAATAACGCTTCCTCCAACTATTAGCAAAATAGGTCTATACGCTTTCGAGGATGCGAACCATATTCAAAGGGTTAATATTTCCAATCTTACATCTTGGTGTATGATGGACGTTGATAGCTACTATTCTTGTCCACTTGTTTATGGAGGCACACTTTATCTTAACAATTCACCCGTTTCGTCGTTAGAGTCCTTAGATCCGTCTTGTACTACTATAGCAAAATACGCTTTTTTTGGCAATACTTATTTAACAAATGTTGTGTTGCCTGAATCTATCAAAAGCGTGCAGGCTGCGGCTTTTAGAGGTTGCTCAAATATGACCTATTTAGAAGTGGGTCCCAATGTAACGAGTATGGGTGAAGGTGCTTTTATTTCTTGCTCGTCGCTTAAAACGATAAAGTTCTGTAATAGTGACCAACAACTAATGCTAGGTCGCTATGAATACGGCAAGATTTACACGTATTTCAAGGATTGTCCATTGACTACCGTATACATTGGTAGAGATATTGATTGGGCAGACGATTCATATAATTACAAATACTATTATCCATTTACCTCCGTTAAGACAGCAGTATTTAATGGAACAAAAGCATCGGATTATGGATTTTCAAATCTTCTTAATACGGCCTATGTTGGTACTACCTGTAAAGAGCTATCATTCAGTAGCAAAAATCTAAGTAATCTTTTTGTTTTTACAAATGATATCACTCATGCATATTTAGGAAGTACAACAACGAATATTTATGTCATTGATAAGTCTAACGTACCAAGCAAGATCTCAGAATTAACTTGTCAGAGTATAAATAATCTTGTTGAAATACATAATTTACAAAACGGGGCATCTTATATCTATGGAAATACGCCCACAGTTGATTCGAACAATTTTGTAAATAATGTTATAGACATGTCACTTAACACTTCTGCGAGTTCATTAGAATCTTCTGTAGGGTTTCACGATTTCGGCATCTCTTTAACACTTTCCAATAACTTATGGGATGTAAATTTTAATGTGCCATATTCATACAGTGTTACTCCGGCACCACTAACTGTTATTGCCAATGATGTCTCAAGGAAATACGGCATGGAGAATCCGGATCTGACATGTTCCTTCTTCGGTTTCAAAAATGGCGAAACTAAAGAAGTATTGACCCGTATGCCAAGTATTGAGACTACTGCCACCCGCGAAAGTAATGTAGGAACATATCCAATTATTCCTTTCGGGGCAGAGGCTCAGAATTATACCTTTACTTATGAAAGGGGTAAATTAAATGTGATCAAGGCCAATCAGGAAATATCTTGGAATCAGGATTTCTCAGATGTTCATGTCGGAGATATTGTTGAATTGACAGCAGAAAGTTCATCAGGACTCGCTATTAAATATACTTCAACTGATGAAACAATAGCTGAGATATTCACTCAAAATGGGAAGAAGCATGTCGAATTTTTGAAGGATGGAAACGTGTTCATTCGCGCCAATCAGGAAGGTAATGAGAATTACAACGAAGCTGACAGAGTTAGTAAATCAATAGAAATTAAATCCATGTCAGGAATAAATGACGTAGAATTAGATAATAGATCTAATATTGACATATACAACTGCAATGGTGTAATTCTACATAAATCTGTTTCACGAGAAGTATTAAAATCACTTACGCCTGGATTGTATATAATTATCCAAAATGGCAATGCTGAGAAGATCATGATACAGTAATTTTTCTGAAAAGAAGTTATTTACATTATCGGGCACAAAAACATTTTTTACAATGAAACAAGGAATTAAGCATTTACAGTCACTGATTGCTGTAGCATTATGTGTCATTATGTCAACGGCTTTATATAGCTGTAGCGATGACGATGATGATGAACAGAGCAACTCAATTGTTGGAGAATGGATTAAACGTAACGGCGATGATGTTGACATCTACTACCAATTCTCGGCTGATGGCAAAGGTCGTTACATTTGTTTATCTGACGAACCGGGATACGATCCGGAATATCCTGAGGCTGTAATCAAACATCCGGTAGACCCATTCTTGTTTGATTACACATTGGACGGAAATATTCTGACAATGAAAGAGTATTATAATCAATACGAGCCTGAACTTGCGACTTATATCGATGAAATCGTAATCAATAACAATGTCTTGCAGATAAAACGACTCCGTTGCAGTTATGATGGAATAAACTGGGAAGAATATACTTCGGGTTGGGTGACATACAAACGATATTCTTCAAAATAGATGTAAGTGAGTTATTTCAAAAGCCGCAGATTCGGGTGACCGGGTCTGCGGATTTTTTTACACGCTCGCCCGTTCCTCGGGCTCGGGCTACGGGGGGACTGCCTCTGCCCCGCCCTACGCGGCGCTACGGATAGGGGCGAGCATGGGAATCTCGGTGGGTGGTGATACAACGAGGCGGCGAAGTGCGTGGTGAGACTGCGTGCACCACGGAGCGCCCTTCCCGGGCTTGGATTATGGGGTGGCGCTGTGAGCCCGGGGTCTTCGCCCGCTCCGCGGTCTGCGAACCCCGGTTAATCTCGGGCACGAGCCTCCGGCTCTCCGTGGGGATGGCTGATAAGGCGGTTGAGGAGGAAAGGCAGTGTGTGGGGAGAGATGGAGGGCGGACGATATGGCGTGGGGATTGGTAAAATTAAACAAACGCACAGGAGAACAGGAGGTCGTGAGCGAGAGACAGGATGGGCGATTTTATTGACCGGATGGGGGAGATAAGTGACATTAGAGAGTGTTTGAATTTAACACGAGATTAAAATATGTATAAGTATTGGAAATTATTTCAATTCATACGCTTTCTGAAAAACATACAAAATCGCAGGGAAATGATGCAAAAATTATGCAAAATCATATTTGTATGATTTTGGCACTATTGTTTGCAATTTTTTATTATCTTTGCCTAAATTAAACCAACACATACCGTATCATCATTTCTTGAGATCATGGATGACCACAAAACCTTACACCTTATAGCTGACACCGGCATACAATTTATCACAAACGAGGTTGAATTCAATGCATCGGAACCGCTTGCTCTGAAAAGCGGCCGTATGCTGCGCTATTCGTTTGTGGAGAATGTCGACCCGTTTGACGGGCATATCAGTTTCGACCTGCTTTTCAATCATGTTGACAAAAACTGCTGGATACCGGTGAAGCAACTGCGCAACGAGGGATATATCTCGCATTATCAGAACGGCACCGAGGAACTTGACGAGACAGGGGTGCCGCGGATGCGCGAAGATGCGTCGACCGAACTGCTTGAGTCGTATGCCGACGATGACGACGCAATAATCAACATCAACACGTTTGAGAGCTACCGCGTGAAAGACCCGGCAAATCCGGCCGACAAGCTTCCGGCGTTTGAGCTGCTGCTTGGCAAGTGGCTGCCGATGCCGATGTTTGAGACTGACTCTTCGGGCGCTACGGCAGGAGTGCCGACGGGATGGTGCCGCGTGATGATACGGCGCACGGGCGAAGGCTCGGTGAAAGGAAGCGCGCGCTACAGTCTGACATGGGCTTTTGACACACATCTTGCCGATAATCCGCTGTCGACATATTTCCCCTATTTCTTTGACGAGACTGAGAAGAAGAAAAGTTTCGCGTTGTGCAACAAGCCTGACGTGCTGTTCAATTTCCTTTCCGTCGCCGAGGAGCAGAATGCAGTGTCGCAATATATAGCGTCGCTTTTAGGCATCAATCCCGACAAGCTGATGCATCACCGATATAAGTTTATCGGTTATTACATTTATCTTATAAATTTCCTTCGTCTGAGCGGTGCGTCGCCCAAGGTGGTGCTCTATAATCCGAGCGACGGCGATGTGAATGTCGACATGGTGCTTGACATCGGCAATTCGCGCACATGCGGCGTGCTCTTTGAGGACGGTGACTTCACCCGCTCGGTGATGCTCGAACTGCGCAACCTGACTTCGCCGTGGATCACATATAAAAATCCGTTTGACATGCGTCTTGTCTACCGCCGCGCCGATTTCGGCAACGACCTGATATTGCCCGAGGAGGCATTCAACTGGAAGAGCATAGTGCGAGTGGGCGAAGAAGCGCGTGAGCTTGTCTATCATTCAATCGAAGACGCAGGGATAGCCGAGCGCGCCAACAACTACTCTTCACCCAAGCGCTATCTGTGGGACAAGAAGAAGTCGCAGGCGAGATGGGAATATCTCGTGACCGAGACTGACCCGTTCAACATACGCCAGTCGCCCAATATCTTTCTTGAGAATTTCACCGATATGTTTGACGAACGCGGCATATTCAAGGAGAAAGCCGACACGGTCAATATATTCGACATGTCACCTGAGGATACGGACAGTGACTGCCATTATTCGCGGTCGTCGATGATGACATTCGTGATGGTGGAGGTGCTTCAGCAG
Source organism: uncultured Muribaculaceae bacterium (assembly GCA_947174275.1). Taxonomy (GTDB): domain Bacteria; phylum Bacteroidota; class Bacteroidia; order Bacteroidales; family Muribaculaceae; genus JAGBWK01. The sequence goes on along the minus strand of CAMWIJ010000008.1, from coordinate 56,453 downwards.
GCAATAGCTCAGATCAACTCGCCGTCATTCAGAGCCAAACACGGCCGCATCGACTGCCGCCGCCGTCTGCACAATGTCATAATCACATGCCCGACGGCGATGCCCCGCGCCGAGCAGATCACGCTGCGCCAGAGCATGGTCGACGCTCAGAAGGCGATGCTGAGATGCAACAAATCGCTGACGCCGATCAATGTCATACCGTCGCCCGAATCGCTCAAGAACACCGACGACTATGACATGAATGCCCGGCGTGAGTGGAGCTATGACGAGGCTTCGGCCTGTCAGCTTGTCTATCTTTACGCTGAAATCGCGCAACGCTACAACGGCAAGATCGACAAATTTTTCGAAGCCAAGGGGCACAGGCGCCGCGAGTTTGAGGAAGAGGGCTACGGACACAACTCGCTCACGATAGGCTCTATCGACATTGGCGCCGGCACTACCGACATAATGATATGCTCTTATAAATATGAGGGCGAGGAGCAAAGTTCCATAATACCGGTGCCGCATTTCTACGACAGTTTCTATGTGGCCGGCGACGACATATTGCGCAATATAGTGCAGCGTTATGTGATTGAAGGGCCTGAGAGCGGCATCCCGTTTATGGGAAGCATACACAGCGCGCTGCTTGCGAGACTGATGGCGATGAGCGACGAAGAGCTGCGCGCGTTGCCATGCACGCGGTCGAAATATACCGATGTGTATCGCACCTACGTGGAGGATATCGTAGGCTGCCACTCTCCCGAGCGCCGCGAGGAGCGCACGCGTTATTTCGCGTCGGTGCTGCTGCGTGATTTCTTCGGCTACGACAGCGCGATGATGTCGTTCAGAGACCGTCAGGCCCGTGTAGACTTCAACACCCAGATATCGGTGCCGATAGCCAGGGAAATGATGGATCTGCTCCGGCGCAAGTTTCCATCGCGTGTCTATACCTACGACGAGATATTCCATGACCTGAAGCCATCGGAACATCTTCTCGACCATTTTGAGAACCATTTCGGGTTCAGGTTTGAAGAGCTTTCATGGCGCTATGATCCGGAGGAAATAGCATCGATGGTGCGCGCCACGATGGAGCCTCTGATGAAGCAGCTGTCGATATTGCTCTATGCCTACAAGTGCGATATTCTGGTGATGGCGGGTCGCCCCACCACAATTGATGCGATACCGGAGCTGTTCATCAAGTATTATCCGATGTCGCCCGACCGCATAATATGCCTCAACGACTACCGTGTCGGCACATGGTATCCGTTTGCCGACGGACAGGGTTATTTCTACGATCAGAAATCAGTTGTGGCCGTAGGAGCGATGGTTGGATACATGGCATCGACCACCGGTTTCAACGGCATGCGCATCGACTTCAAAGAGATGATACGCCGCATGAAGCCGACAGCCAATTTCATCGGTTTCTATGACGACAAGACACAGCAGGTGAAGAAATCGCTGCTGCTTCCCGACAAGTCGAACGCTTCGGCCACTATCGGGTCGTTCCCTGTATTTCTGGGGTGCAAGCAGTTTGACTCTCCCCTCTATCAGGCGCGTCCGCTCTACGGACTTTATTTCAACGGCAAACGTCATGAGCCTGTGCGCATCACTCTGACCAGGTCATATCAGGAGGACCGCGAGGTTGTTGAAATCGAAGAGATAACCGATATCCAGGGGAACACGCTGCCGAAGTCGACAGTAGAGATAGTGCAGCAGTCAATCGTGTCAGACGGAAAGCACTGGCTCGACAAAGGAGAATTCGAACTCTCACTAAAGTAACCAATCACAGCATCAGCGCAACATCATGAAAAAATCGATACAGACCCAGATCAACAATATAAATGATGCCCTGGCGTGGCTCAAGGTGAACAAACCGGAGCAATACGAGCAGCGCTTCCTCCAGCTTGTGGGCGAGCGTTGCCGTCTGCGCAAACTTGCCGCCACCGAACTTGAAAATCCGGCCATAGCGGCATACGGAGAGAGCCAGAAAGGGAAGTCATACGTAATCACCAATCTGCTGAGCGACAACGGCAAGCCGTTTACGGTCAAGACGCCTGAGCGCGAATATGATTTCGTAAAGGAAATCAACCCCATCACCAACAATGTGGAAGCCACGGGAGTGGTGACCCGCTTCACCACCTTCGGCAACGAGCCGGGACGTTACAATGCGGAGTATCCGGTGATGATAAAACTGCTCGGCATAAGCGAGATAGCAACAATACTCTGCGACGGCTACCACAGCGACATAACCGACTACAGCAGCTATTCGGACAATGAGCTGAAAGATATCTCCACGGAAATCTACGACCGATATAAGGAGCGACAGCCTATCGCCAATCCGGTGGTGGTGGAAGATGATATCCTCGACATGAAATATTATCTGCAACGCTGCACGGGTGGAAGCACGCAGTCGCTTATACGTTCGCCCTATTTCGAGCGCGTTGCCCTGATAGCCCGCAAAGTGGAAGCCTCGGAGTGGAGCGACATATTCGCTCCGCTGTGGCATCGGAATGCCACGCTGACGCGTCTGTTCCAGCGGCTCAGCGACGCACTGCGCAACCTCAACTATGCCAAGACGGTGTATCTGCCAATATCAGCTGTGCTCAACACCAACCAGACGCTCATGTCGGTGCAGCGCATCAACGAGCTCGGACAGAAAGAGAAAGATGAAGAAGCGGCGTATACAAAAGTCTGCATAGCCGAACCCGGAGGAGGTAACCGCGTGATAGAGCGTTATGACAAGAGCGAGCTGTCGGCATTGTGCGCCGAGGCGGTGTTTAAGGTAGAGGAACGTTTTCTCAACTCCGAACTGTCATACGACATGACAATGATAACCGACCCGGCGGTCAGAGCCAAGCTACCGGAGGGAACGTTCAAGAAAGACATAATCAGACACACCGACCTGCTTGACTTCCCCGGAGCGCGCGCCCGCAACCAGCTCAAGGAGGAAAATCTCGACAAGACCGACGCCAAGAGCGCGATGACAAACGACGCCAACGTGTATCTGCGCGGAAAGGTGGCATATCTGTTTAACCGCTACAGCGACTGCGGACTGATAAACATATTGCTGTTTTGCCACGACAACGCGCAGCGCAACGATGACACACTCTACATAACCATCGAGAACTGGATAAAGCAGTATGTGGGAGACTCGGCGCAGCAGCGCGCACGCACACTGCGTCTCACCGGAGGAGTGTCGCCATTCTTCCTGATAGCGACAAAATTCAACATCGACATGACAATGGCCGACGCAGATGCCGATGATGTGGCCAACTCCCGCACGGCTATAGACCAGCGCTGGAGCGACCGCTTCAATGTGGTGCTGTATAAAGAGGTAATCCACGGAAATGACGCCGAGTGGTTTCAGAACTGGATTTCAGAGGGGGAGACATTCAAGAACACATATCTGCTCCGCGACTACAAATATTCAGGCGACACGGGCAAGGGAAACAATCTGTATACCGGCTTCCGTGAGACAGGCCGCGAACAGAAGCCCGCGATGGACGCCGAGTATTACGAACGGATGAGAACATCGTTTATCGAGAGTCAGCACACGCGCAAATTTTTCGCCAATCCGGCATGCTCGTGGGATGTCGCGGCCACACAGAACAACGATGGCGCGCTCTACCTTTTCGAGCAGCTTGCCGTTGCGGCCGCCAACATGGAGGTGACCCGCCGCGAACTGACAGCCTCGACGCTGAAGAGCATAGGCAAATCGCTTTACGACATACTCAAGAGCTACTATCACGCCAACGATGCGGCGGCGCAGCTGCTCCAGGATATGAACCAGGCGTGCGCCATACGCCGCGAGCTGATATTTGCGTGCAACCGCGACAGTTACTTTTTCGGGCGCATGATACGCGAGCTTCAGATAACAGAAAAGGAGCTTTACAACTGCATTTACGATCTTGTCAACTCGTCGGAGATGAATGACTCGCGCAACGACTCGCGCAATTATGAAATCATACGCAAGGATATCGGCCGCCGTCTTGACCGCTGCACCACCGACGAGATGAAGTGGGAATGCGTCATGATGGGCTACAATCTGCCTGACCGCGAGGCCGCCGAGGCGTTTCTCGCCGACAAGGGAGTTGACGCCGGCAAACTGTTTGCAGGCAATTTCAAGCGCAAGACCAATTCGGCCATCATAGCCGAAAGCGTGTATAACGCGTGGACCGACTCCATCAAGAAGCCGGAAGCCATCAACAGGCTCTGCGACAACGGCTCGTTTGACCCGATAGAGATGTCGGCGCTTGTCGACAACATAGAGCTCACGGCACGCAAGCTGCGACTTGAGGAGACTCTTGACAGAATTATCGAGGAGCATGTGAAGGTGATGAATGTAAGCAGCGTAAACCTCAGTCTGATAGCCGACCTTATGGCGTCGAAAATCAATGACTTCATCGGCGACCTCGGTTACGGGCAGCGCAGTCAGGAAGAACGTGACGCGGCCACCCGCCTCATCGATGACAACCCGATGAAATTCGACCCGCTCGAATATATAGTAAAAGAGCATCCTGAGAATTACACATCCGAGGAACTAACCGAAATGTTCGACCAGCTTATAGACAGACCTGACGGGGTCACACAGGCGTTTGAGAACAATTATTTCAGATGGGTGGAGTTCATGATCGTGTCATTCCTGCTCAAGGGGCAGATCATAGACTATGACATCGAAGCCAACGACCGCATGGGCCGACTGATAGAGCGCATCATAAAGTAATCGGCAAATAAATCTCCCGCTAATAAATTTTACGACTTACTCCAAAAGAATATAAAATGAAACGAATCAATATCGAGAACGAAAGCAATAGTAACGGGCATGGCCGCAGCCATGTGGGCGGTCTGATATGGCGTTATCTGCTGTTTCTGGCGCTTTTATTCGGATTTCTGCTATTGCTCAAGTGGCTTCTGTCGCTGCCGGAAAGCCACAGCTATGACTCTGATGCAATCGATATCGTGCACAACGATAACTATTATGACAATCTCGACGATGATGTCATCAACAATCAGGTTGTGAAGATACCTGACTATTATGTCAAAGATGACAGAACGATAGACGAACGTTTCTATAAGGAAAATCCGGAGTTGCGCGAGATATTCGAAGAAGAGCTTCCGAGCAACAACGGCAATTTCCGCAATCCGATACCGGAGCTTCCGCGTCCGGAGGAGAATTATATCAGACCGGTCGATCCGCGTGACATCATCACGCCTGACGATGACCCATACAAGCAGATTGACGGCACGCGCATAGATGTCATACTCGCTGATATCTCAGAGTCGAATTTCAACAATTTCGCCCGTCAGCTCAAACAGCTTTATCCGGGTGACAATGTCAAAATCGACTATTACAACCCCGAGGCCGGACTGATACAGATAAAAGTCAATCCGTCGGAGCGTGAAACTGTAAAAGAGAATATACGCGGGCGCATCACGGACATCGACTACAAGATATTTGACGATGTGATATTCAACGATATCGCCGCTCCGTCGGCCACATACAACGACCCGGCATTCAAGAACCGCCGTCAGAGCTGGCACTTCGCACCTATCCAGGCTTACGAGGCATGGGATATCACCAAAGGCTCTGAAGATGTTGTGGTCGCAGTGGTCGACAGCTATATCGACATAACTCACCCCGAACTGAAGGGACGCATCGTGAAGCCCTATAGCGTAGAGCGCAAATCACGCAATGTGCTTCCGCCTTCACGCCCCTACTCTTTCGGCCGCGAAGAGGACGCACCCATCTATCACGGCACGCATGTCGCGGCGCTTGCGGTGGGCGCGCTCAACAACGGCAAGGGAGCGGCCGGTCTTGCTCCCGGATGCAAACTGATGCCGATATCGCTCGGTGAAGACATGAGTTCAATCTCGATACTCGAGGGGTTGCTGTATGCCATCAACCAGGGGGCAGATGTTGTCAATATATCGATAGGCACAGTGTTTCCTGACGGCACCGACAAGGTGCCGCTCGAAGAGCAGCTTGAATACATCAAAAATGCGGGAAAATATCAGGAGGATGTATGGGACTATGTGTTTGACCTTGCCGACAAGAAGAACTGCACGATAGTGTGGGCTGCAGGCAACTTCAATGTGCTTTCAGGCATGGACGAGACGAAGCGCAGCGAGAGCACTATCAGGGTGAGCGCCGTCGACCAGCAGCTCAAGAAGGCATCGTTCAGCAATTTCGGCAACTACGCGTCGCAGGGTGTCAACTATTCCGACATCTCCGCGCCGGGAGTCGCAATCTACAGCGCCGCGCCCGCCAACGGTTACGGGTTCAGCCCGGGCACCTCAATGGCTGCGCCGATTGTGTCGGGAGCCGTGGCTCTGATGAAATCGGTCAATCCAAATCTGACCAACAGCCAGATAAAAGAGATACTTGACAAGACCGGCAAGACAGTTGACCGCGACGGTCATATAGGCAAACTGATACAGGTGCGCGACGCACTCGAACAGGCCGCGGCCAATGTTGCCAATTACGACAAGATAAAGGAAAATCCCAACAGCATCACCGGCACGTGGCAGACTACGGAAGAACGAATTGTCACCGACTCTGAGACCGGCGAACCGACCGGCGAGATGACTCACATATTTCTGAAGTTCAACTCCATCAACGGCGGCACAATCTACTACAAGACCGACGGCGGCTGTATGTATAGCGCACCCTTCAGGAGCACACTGAGCAACGACAAACTCGTCATCAGGCAGCAGGGCGTAGCCTCGGGGTCATGCGCGCGTCCGTTTGCAGAAGTCGCCATAGAGTGCAGCCGCGGAGAGAACGGCATGCTCAAATGCCGGTCGTATTACAACGGGGAAAGCAGCGGTGGCAGTTATTTCCTTGTAAGAAGCAATGTTACATTCTGAAAAAACTCTCAGTCTTAATTTGATTTAAATCCAAACACTCTCTAAAGAAAACCGAATAAAATCATGACAACGGAGAAGAAAGGCCGGATAGGCATAGGCAATATCATATCACTGGCAGGGCTTGCACTGCTTGGATTTTTCACGTTTATGGGAGCACTGATGCTCACATCGGGCAATCTCGGAGCTGCGGCCGGCATAGCGGTGGCGACAGTGATTGTGATGAGTCTGCTGCTCGGAGCAGCCGTGTATTGCAAAAAAGCCGACACAGACTTCACCAGGTGGAAGAAAGTCGAGATTGCCGCGCTTGTGGTGTTTGTGGCAGCGGCAGTGTATCCGGCCCGCTATGTGATGCATTTTTTCGATGTCATGTCGCACAAAGAGGAGCTTCAGAAAGCGGCTGCGGCTGATGCTGACAATCTGCGTGGAATGTTTCGCAGCTACGAGGAAGCCGAGCGTTCGGCACTTGCAGTCACCACTACCGGACTTCAGAACGCATTCGGAGAGGAAAGCGACATCAATGTCAGAGACTATTACGAGGCGGCAGCCATAAAGAATTACGAGGATATCGAAAGCTGGATGCTCAATGAGCGGCGCCTGCTGCTTGGCGACACAGGCGCGGAGGGAATGGCACCCTATCTCACCTATAAGCATAATGCCGACTCGCTGATAGCCGAATGGGCCGCCGATGTGAAAGTGTGGGACGTGATGGCTGTAGGCCGTCAGTCGAAGGTGCCCGGTGAACTGGCGCCCGCCATCGCCGACAATCTGACAAAGCGGTCGCAGTCAGGGAAACTTCCGGTAATCGTCTACAACGACGGAGTGTATGAGCTGAGCAATGCCAATCAGACGGTGACAATAGGCGAGCCCGAACTCGTTTTCGAGAAGAGCATCACCACAACCGGGCCGATCAATGTAGTGAACATCATTATATATATTGTTATAATCGCTATGATTGCAGTGCAATATATGATGACACCGCGGTCGGAGAAAACAGAGATAGGCGACGGACAGAACATCATGGAATATGACGGAGTAAACCGCCTGTAAAACTACGCAACCGAACTGTAAGATGGTGTTTGAATTAAAAACTATGTATATATTTCAATCCTAACACTCGCTAAGAAACCAATTTAAAAACAAGCATACTACTATATGGCACTCACAGAGCAGCAAGTGAACATGGTAATGTCACAGAGCGTCGAGCAGATAAAAAAATATATAACCCAGGGGCTGATACAATTTCCTGATGACCTTGCGAAATATAAGGATACGCCGAAATACAAGGCCATAGAGAAGGAACTGTCGAGCATACCGAGTCAGGAGGCAGTCAACAGATGGAAGGAAATCGAAGCGATGGGACAAGGAGACAGCGGGGCGCTTGTAGCCGCATTGTCAGACTTCATATCGCGCTTCGGATCGTATGCCGGCAACGGAGCGCTCGTGGAGCAGGCACGCAGGCAGTTTTCATCGATGACAGCCGAAACCGAACGCAGCGACTGGGAGTCGGCCGACAAGGGGTCGGTCACCGCGCTTCTGACGCACCGCCGCAAGTATCCGTCGACCTCCCACGAGACGGAAATCGACAATCTCGTGTGGGCGCTGACCGATAAGGACAACGCCATGCAGATAAACCGCTATATCCAGGAATTTCCCAACGGCCTGCACCGTATGGAGGCTCAAGACATGCTCGGAGCGCAGGAGTTATGGAAAGGGGTATCGACCGACGCCGACCTCGTGACCCTGTCAGACTATATACAGGAGGAAAGTCACTCTCCGTTTGTACCGCGTGCCACCGAGATGCTGCAGGAGCTGAAACGCAAGGAGATAGTCAAGATGCTTGAAAATCCGGGAACGTATAAAGTGGATTTTCTGAAGCTGCTTATCGATGAGGAAATCTTCACGAAGCATGAACTTATAGCCCACGGCGTGTGCACAGAAGGAACCTTCGACATGCTCTACAATTCGCCCGAGCTGCCCTCGATAGAGCAGAACGAGAATTCAAATCCGGAGATATCGAAGGGTGCGACCGATGTGTTTCTTTTCGGCATACCGTCGTCGGGCAAGACATGTGTGCTTATGGGACTTTTAGGGTCGCGCAATTTTGTATATGACAATGCCGCGTCAGGCCCTGGGGGAACATACGCCGACAACCTGAGCATCTATCGCCGCCACAACAAGGCGCCGGGTCGAACTTACGGCAACTTCGTGGCCCAGATACAGGGAGTGGTGTACAGAGACAAGAGCGAGACCACCTACCCTATCAATCTCATCGAGATGTCGGGCGAGGAATTTGCGATGAAGATAGCGCTCAATCCGGAAAATCTCGTTGATTTCGAGGATATGGGTACCGGCGCCACCAAACTGCTTACGAGCGACAACCGCAAAATCATATTCATCGTGATCGACCCGACGGCCGACGGCCTGATAAAACTGTCGTCGACGCTTAAGGACGGATCGCCGATCACACGCATCGTGGAGCAGGATATCATCATAACAAAGATGGTGAACATGCTGATAAAAAATCCGAAGGTGCTGAAGAACACCAATGCGATACATTTCATACTGACGAAGGCCGACACGCTTGGCAGCCGCGAGGAGAGAGACAAAATAGCGGTTGAGCGTATCAGAAGCCTGTATGGCAAGACAATCATGACCCTGCGCGACATCTGCAAGTCGTATTCAATCAACAAGTCGACCGACTATCAGCCGTCGCTGTTCACGTTCAGCCTCGGAGAGTTTCATGTCGGCGATCTTTTCGAATATGACTCCTACGATGCCGACAAGCTGATGAATATAGTGACATCGATGGCTCAGGGGCGTAAAGAGAAAGGATTTTTCAACAACATACAGAAAAAGATGAGCTGACACAAGCAGCTCATCACAGGATAAAACAAGTAAGAGAGCGTTTGAATTTAAACTGTATTAACAATAATATAGAATGAAAGTAAAATAATCCTGAGGTCTTTTATGATTTAAATCCAAACACTCTATATAAGTCATACAACAATATCGAGATATGGCCGTATCATTAAAAATAAAAGGCAACAAGCGCACCAACGAGGGGATAGGCAATGACCTGGTGAGCATCGGAGACAACAGATTTCCGGTAATCGACGCGCAGTATCCCGGCACAAAGGGAGCAACGGATTTCATAGTGATCCGTCACCTTCATGACAAAAGCGTCTACACGATAGTGTGCAAGAATGTAACACCGTGCGACTCCAACCGGGAGGGTACACTGTATATATCGGTGTCAGTTCCGGTGAAGGAGCATGTGGAGGGTCTGTTCAATATGCTTATCGAGCTGCAGAACGCCTACAAGAGCATGTGCATGACCTACGACGGGAGCATGTATCACTTCATGGCGCGCAACGATATGGCGCAGCCGTTTGAAGAAATCATAGCCGCGCACAAGGTGTCGCGTTATCCCTACAAAACGGTGGCGACAAGCGATGACACTACATCGATGGCTTATCTTTTCATGACACCGGAGCATATCAGCGACCTGCTCAACGACCCGATGCGCGGAGAGTTCAGCCGTTACGGCCAGGTGGTGCTTGTGCCGGTAAGCGATCCGTCGCAATATGTGTCGACACTCAATATTCCGGCCAAGATATGGCGCAGCTACAAGATATATGTCAACGGCCGACAGACCGGTCAGACACTTTCAGATCCGAACAAGACGGTGACGATAACTCTGCCGGAAACTGCAAGCCATGAATCAGTATCCGCGACATTCTCGATAGCGCAGGCCCGCGACACACGTATGCCCGGGATAGCTGTAGACGACGAGGCGCAGATAATATATCTCAACATGCAGCCAAAGCTGAAGCCGGTAGTAAAACCGACTGTCGAGACCTCAGAGTTGACCGAAAAGAGAGCGACGTCAGGAAGCAAGAAGCCATATATACTGATAGCAGCCGGCACTATAGCGGTGCTCGCGGTGCTTGCTTACGTGCTGTTTTTCTCACCAAAGGATGAAAAGCCACAGAAGCCTAAAGAGAATAATCGGATCGAGACTCCAAAAAATCAAGACGGGGACAACAATCCCGAAGCCCCTGACGGTGACAATCCTGACGAAGCAGAGACAGGCGCTGACGGCACTGACAATGGAGAGGAAACGCCGGAAACAACTGACGGAAAAAATCCCGAAGAGACAGATCCGTCGGATAAACTTCTTAATCAGGACAAAGATAGTGGAAATAAGGCGAACCCGGATGTCAATGCAGAACTGCTCAAAAATTATAACTCAGACAAAGCCGCCATCAATAAAGCCGAAAATCTTTCATTCGACCGGTTCCGGAAAATACATCGCAGACATACGAACTATGACAAACAGGCCGGCTACCGCGAGTTTAAGGAAAAAGTTGATTTTATAAATGATGTTGTAGGATATATCCGCGGCTTAAACGAAGAAACCAGTTTAGAAGATTATAAAGCAAAGATAAAGTCATTAGCCAAAAAAGCAGGAGAACTTGGGCTTAACGGTCTTAAGGCAAAGCTTGATCAGCGTTTAGGCGATGGTGGACCAAAAGACATCAGCGAGAGCATAAAGATCAATAATAATTTTTGATTGCGACAAATAACGGATATGAAACTATTGAAACAGATATTGATATTTATAGTGTTTACCGGAGCTATCTACGGCATATTCACATTAGTCACCAGACAGAAAGAAGTTGTGAATACGGCAGCACTGTCGGCCGGCAACCACGAGCAGATAATCAAGGAGATAGACCGCGACTGGAGCGGACTGACCGACTGGGACGAAGAGACATACAACCGCCACAACACGATGGTGGCACAAAGTCTCAACGCCGGCATCATCAACGAGCTTGACCGCAAGACACTCATAGACCGCATCAACAAGGCGGCTTACCAGAAATGCGTTTCGGCGATGGATCGTGAGTTTGCACGCGCAGACTGCAACGGCGACAAGCTTGCCGACAATTATGCCGGCCTGCAGACCATACTCATGAACGAGCGCGGTCTGGCAAGCAACCGCCAGATAACTGAAGTGAGCAAAGTGTATAATCTGTATCAGCGCATCATCGCGTTCAACAACAAGCCGCTGGGGTTAAATCCACGGTTTGACAGCAGCAATGACAGCTGGAATTCGTGGACCGGCCATCAGGACAGAATATCGAAGCAGAAAAATGAATTTGTCACTGACCCGATATTCCAAAACAGGCTCAAAAATATCACGGCAATCAGGCGTATCCACGACACAGACAGCAAGCTTCAGGAAGCGCGCAGCAAATTTTATGACCGACTGAACAGCGAGATATGCTCATATTACGACAATGAGGCAACTGATCTGAGACGCGCAAAAGAGACAGCCGACGAGTATGCAATGGGAGATATCAGAGATAAAAAATCAAGACTATCTTCTCGAATGACAAATCTCAGGGTCAACCTTTCAAACGAGAGATATCTCAATCCGGGGCATGATATTTTCAATCGTTTGCGTTATCTTAGCAAGGAAATAGAATCGATATGAACAAAGGAATCGCAATCATAGCATTGGCAGCGGCGCTTTCCACCACAAACGGCTTTGCCGCCCTAAGGATGTCGGAACAACCGGTGACAGCCGAGGCCGACAGTGTGGCAACGAAGCAGCCTGCAAACCGTGAACTGACCGAAGCCAAACTTAAAGCGGCAAAACTCAGAGCCGAAAACCGCTCTCTGAAGAATGCGCTGAAAGCGGCTCTGCCCTATGCCGAAGATGGAAATCATGCGTTGCAAGCCTGTCAATCGGTCAATCTTGACACAGTCGATTTCGAGATGCTTGAAGGAGAGCTGAAAAATCTTGAAGCACTTGCCCCCTACTCGGATAAAATCAGGTCACACGCCGAGAGTCTCGGCAAATTTATCAGTATCGCGCGTGAATACGACGAATGCCGCGGGCTGTTTGACAAGCCTTACAGCCAGGCAAAAACAAACAGCGTCGAGAACAGACTTCTCAATATCTATGATGCCGGCAAGGGAATACTGACAGAGGTGCAGTTCAACCAGATAGACAGTCTGTATAAGAAAGCTGACAAATACCGCGATGCAGTCATAGAGTTTGACAATATTGTCAAAGCCATCGATGCCGAGACCGAGCAATTTCGTGACAATGAAAAAGCTGACAAGATATGCTCACAGGAGATAGAACGCATATTAGAAGAAAGCAAAGAGAGTATAGCTCAGATCAGACAATACAGGTATATCTCCTTACAGTTTGACCGCTATAATCAGGAACTTGACAAAAATCCACGAAGCCGCACTCCGTATATCCGCAAGAGAATCGACATGATGCTCGGCAGGAAAACGACTGACAACGAGACTGAAACGGACAACAGAGACCTTGACTAAAAAATCAGAAACCGATATAACACTCCGACAATGAGAGTACAGATAAACCATAACGAATTACGGCCGCTCATCAGAGAGGGGTATGAGAAAGTTTATGACGCAATGAGCCGCCTCCTTGCGCCTGAAGAGATGATATTTGCCAAATGGGAGGCCGGCTTCGGAGGAATATTGCAGTGGACGTTGCCCAATGACTACATGTGGCGGAACTTCACTCAGGCCGACGACTACGACAAGCAGGCTGTAATAAACGAATTTCTGCGTCTGAAAGAGCTCGGAGAGAAGAAGCTCGGCACCAACGAGCGGCTCAAGCAGGCAGTGTATTCGATACCGTCTGAAGCGAGCGTTTATTATACGGTGACTCCCGACGGGAAGTATCATGTGATGCTGACGGCGTGGGGCTACAGTTTCCCGACACAGGCACCGATGACAGATATCACATGGCAGCTTCCGGCCGGGGCGCAGAACACTACGGTGCGCTTCGTGGAGAACGGCGAGCCGATGGTCAATCTGCCGTTTGACATACACCGCAGCAACGGCGTGGTGCTCCACCATCAGTCGGATGAGAATGGCGACAAGTATTTAGGCAAGCTATCACCGGGAGAAGAAGCTCGGCACCAACGAGCGGCTCAAGCAGGCAGTGTATTCGATACCGTCTGAAGCGAGCGTTTATTATACGGTGACTCCCGACGGGAAGTATCATGTGATGCTGACGGCGTGGGGCTACAGTTTCCCGACACAGGCACCGATGACAGATATCACATGGCAGCTTCCGGCCGGGGCGCAGAACACTACGGTGCGCTTCGTGGAGAACGGCGAGCCGATGGTCAATCTGCCGTTTGACATACACCGCAGCAACGGCGTGGTGCTCCACCATCAGTCGGATGAGAATGGCGACAAGTATTTAGGCAAGCTATCACCGGGCACCGAACTGTATATCGAAGTGCCGTCTATGAGCCGCCGACTAACTCTTACGGTGACGGGAGGACAGGAAGTGTATACCTTCGACCTGACCGTAGCTAAGCCGAGGATACCGGAAATTCCGGAAGTTCACGAGGAAGAAGCACACGAAGAAGTACACGAAAAGGAGGATGAACCCGAGGAGATAATATGCGGGGCACGCACTATCAGAGTGCAGTATATAGGGTGTGACGGACAACCGATAAAGGGTCGCAGCATAATGCTCAGCCAGAACGGCCGTCTGACCGAGACCACTACAGATGACAGCGGCAATATCTATCTCAACGGCAATGATTTCGCCAACGACACGGCTATAAAATCGCATATAGGAGATGTGCCGCAGCAACCGGGCTACAGCGATTGCAGTTTCACCATCGAACATGGAGAGGATGATTACGCCATCGTATACAGCGAGCGCAAACAATCGCAGATGTGGCTTACCGCCCTGCTGCTCCTGCTTGGCGCCTGCCTTGCATTCCTCACAATATGGGGCGCGTTAATGATAGATATAGGCTAACACAAAAATCCGAAACATTATGGAAATTTTAATCATATTCGCAGGAATAACAAGCATACTCGCGTTTGTGCTTCACGGCGCGGAAAAACACAGGGTAAATGCCGGCGGCACACCCTACCCCACCGCGGTTATGGCGGTAGTCTCAGTCATAGCACCATTCGGGGCGCTTATGGGAATGTGGCTGTTTGCCAACCGCCACAAAGATAAAATGATGGCGATACTGACACCGGTGATGCTGCTTATGTATGTAGCCGGAGTGTATCTGCTCAGGGGAGCCATCGCGTAAAAGGAAGAGAGACAAGAGAAATTGACAACTCTATAATATGCAGAGATGAAAAGATTATTCATGCCATTGCTGGCGGCGGGAAGCATGATATGCGCCGGCGCCGCATCGCGCACTGTCGAGATAAAACTCATAGAGACATCAGATGTACACGGGAACTATTATCCCGAGGATTTCATAAACCGGACACCGTCGGCGGGGTCGCTGACCCGCGTATGCAGCTATGTCGACTCGGTGCGCGGCGCCATCGGGAAGGATCATGTGGTGCTTTTAGACAACGGCGACATATTGCAGGGTCAGCCTACGGTGTATTACTATAACTTCATAGACACGGCGTCGGTGCACATAGCGTCGGCGATGATGGATTATATGGGATATGACGCCGGCACCATCGGCAATCATGACGTTGAGACCGGGCATGCAGTGTTTGACCGTTGGGCCGCGCAGAAAAAATCGCCGACTCTCGGGGCAAATGTGATATCGACCTCGACCGGAGAGCCATATCTGCCACCGTATGCGATAATAGAGCGTGACGGGGTGAAGATTGCAGTGCTCGGACTGCTCACACCCGCAATACCCGGGTGGCTTCCTGAAAATCTCTGGAGCGGGTTGCGTTTCGACGATATGGAGGCGACAGCGTCGAAATGGATAGACCACATAAAGAAAACGGAGAAACCGGATCTTACCGTAGGACTGTTTCACTCGGGAAGAGACTCGACCAAGACGACAGGAAACACGGTGGAAAACGCGTCGCTGCTTGTGGCGCGGCATGTGCCCGGATTTGACATAGTAATGATGGGACACGACCACTCCCCTTACAACGAGACGATAACCAATGACGCTGGCGAGAAGGTCATAGTGGTAAATCCGGCCAACAATGCGCGTCGCGTCGCCACGGTAACCGCTACATTCGAAGTCGATGACAACGGAGAAGCGCGGCTGCTCGGACTGACTCCGGAGCTTGTCGATATGGACGGGATTACGCCTGACGAGGGATTTATGACGCAGTTCGCTCCGCAACGCGAGGCTGTGGAAAAATTTGTGTCGCGGCGCATAGGCCACGCCGACATGCCGATGAGCACACGCGACGCCTATTTCGGGCCGGCGCCGTTTATGGATTTCATACACCGCATGCAGCTTGCGATATCAGGTGCAGACATATCGTTTGCGGCACCGCTGTCGTTTGACGCCACAATCAACAGCGGCGATATTCATGTAAGCGACATGTTTAATCTCTACAAGTATGAGAATATGCTCTATACCATGGCACTTAGCGGCAAGGAGATAAAGGATTATCTGGAGATGTCATACGACTTGTGGAGCAACACGATGAAAAGTGCCGACGAGCATCTGCTGCGTCTGCGCGATAATGCGAACAGCGATGACATGACTCACACCGGCTTCCGCTATCCGTCGTATAACTTCGACTCAGCTGCAGGAATCATATATACAGTCGATGTCACCAAACCGCGCGGCGAGAAAATCACGATAGTCTCGATGGCCGACGGCAGCCGTTTCGACCCTGATGCAATATATAAGGTAGCAATAAATTCCTATCGCGGCAACGGCGGAGGAAATCTGCTGACGCAGGGTGCCGGCATCGCACCTGAGGAGCTCAGCAGCCGTATACTTGACTCAACCGACAAAGATTTACGGTATTATCTGATGGAATATATCATAAATCATCCGGAAATCAAGGCCACGGCAAATGACAACTGGCGGTTCATACCGCAAGATATTGTCGAACCTGCAGCCAAACGCGACCGGGAACTGCTGTTCGGTAAATAACGGATGTGTTACGACAAAAAGCATATCAAATATTCATCAAATAAAGCAAAATCATTACTAATTGATAAAATTATCACACTTTATGCTTGAATTTTGATATATTTTTACTATTTTTGCAAAAATTTCAACAACAACAAATACATGCTATGAGAAGTAGGATGACAAGACTTTCGGTAATAGTTGATATACTATCACACAATAATATCAGCTGTCAGGACGAGCTATTAAAACAACTTGCAATAAGAGGTTATATAGTGACTCAGGCCACATTGTCGCGCGATCTGAAGAAATTGCGCACAATCAAGGTGGCCAATGACCTTGGCGGCTACAGATATGTGGTTTCGGGAAATGTCTCATCAGGCGAACCGGAGTATGAGCGCGAGCACACCACGGTGCAGTCATCGTTACATCCGGCGGCATTGTCGGTGGCATTGTCGGGCAACATAATGGTCATAAAGACCCGCAACGGCTATGCGTCGGGGCTCGCCTACGACCTCGACATGCTTGAGTCACCGCTGATACTCGGAACGATACCCGGAGCAGACACGGTGTTTGCCGTAATCGCAGAAGAAGCATCACGGGAGGAGTTGCAGGCATTGCTGACAGGTTTTCTTCCACCGGAAGTGATGACCGAGTGTCAACATTATTTCGATGACAGTACAAAAAAACATTAAATAAGCATAAAACTTCTCACAAGAGTGTTATAAATAAGTATTAGGTAGAAAAAAGTTTCGATATCAACTGAAAAAATCGTACCTTTGCATAATTTTACTATAATTTACTAACAATAATCAAGACAAGGCCCGCCGACAAAAGGGCCGACAAGCAGAAAAGAACGAAATGGAAGAATCTTCACAAAAGATTGACGTAGTAGTTTCAAACGAGGAGCATGTGAAATATGTTGATGAAATCCTCGACACCATCAACCGCGCAGCCAAAGTGCGCGGCACGGGTATAGCCAAGCGCTCACCCGAGTATGTAAAGCAGAAGATGCTTGAACACAAGGCTGTGATAGCGTTGTGTGGCGACCGGTTTGCCGGATTCAGCTATATCGAGTGCTGGAGCAACAAGCAGTTTGTTGCCAATTCGGGACTGATCGTCGCCGACGAGTTTCGCAATCACGGCGTTGCCAAGCGCATAAAACGACGAATTTTCGAGCTGTCGCGCGAGATGTTTCCCCAGGCCAAGATATTCTCGCTCACTACCGGAGCAGCTGTAATGAAAATGAATTTCGAACTTGGCTACCGCCCTGTAACATTTGACGAACTAACCACCGACGAAGCGTTCTGGCGCGGTTGCGAGAGTTGTGTCAACTATGACATACTGCAACGCAACGGCGGTCACAAATGTCTGTGCACAGGACTTCTTTTCGATCCGGCGGAGACTAAATATCACCCCATGATGGCAGCAAACGCCGCTGTGGAGGCACAATAAACAAGTTACACAACGGCCGCCGGGCCGCCGGCCGACAAGAAAACGGCTCTCTATTATCAACACGAAAAAGAAAGGAAACAAGAATATGGAAAAGAAAAAGGTAGTGCTGGCATTCTCAGGAGGCCTCGACACCTCTTACGCAGTAAAATATCTCTCGGAGGAGTGCGGATATGACGTATATACGGCGATAGCCAACACCGGCGGGTTCTCAGCCGACGAGCTTAAGGAAATCGAACGGCGTGCGCTCGCGCTTGGCGCAGTCGAGCATGTCACTCTCGATGTCACCAAGGAATATTACGAGCGTTCGATAAAATATATGATATTCGGCAATGTGTTGCGTAACGGCACATATCCTATCTCCGTATCATCGGAGCGTATCTTCCAGGCAATCGCCATCATCGAATATGCGAAGAAGATAGGAGCAGACTGCGTGGCACACGGGTCGACAAGCGCAGGCAACGACCAGGTGCGTTTCGACCTTACATTCCAGATACTCGCACCGGAAATCGAGATCATCACTCCGACCCGCGACATGAACCTCACCCGCGAGTTTGAAATCAACTATCTCAAGGAGCATGGCTTCGAGGCTGATTTCACGAAACTCGAATACTCCATCAACAAGGGTCTGTGGGGCACATCGGTCGGCGGCAAGGAGACACTCCACTCCGACCAGACTCTCCCCGAGGAGGCATATCCCACGCAGATGACAGCCAAGACCGACGCCACCATCACCATAGATTTCAAGGATGGAGAAATCGACGGCATCAACGGCGTGAAATATGATGACAAGGTGGCAGCAATCCAGAAGATAGAGGAACTTACCGCACCTTACGCCATAGGCCGCGACATGCATATCGGCGACACCATCATCGGCATCAAGGGCCGTGTAGGTTTCGAGGCAGGCGCTCCGCTTCTGATTATCGCCGCCCACAAGATGCTTGAGAAGCACACGCTCACAAAGTGGCAGCAATATTGGAAAGACCAGCTCGGCACATGGTATGGAATGTTCCTGCATGAAGCGCAGTATCTCGAGCCCGTGATGCGCGATATCGAGGCGTTTCTTGACAAATCGCAGCGCAATGTCACCGGTCGCGTGATAATCGAGCTGAAGCCTTACCGCTATGTGCTTGTAGGTGTTGACAGCCCGTTTGACCTGATGAAAACATCATTTGGCGAATATGGCGAGCTTTCACGCGCATGGACAGCCGACGATATCAAGGGTTTCACCAAAATACTCGGCAACCAGATGAAGATATATCACGACATCCAGAAACGCAACGGCCGCGACGACAACAAACGTTGAGCCCCGGAGCTATAAACCATAACACCAGCCAACAATGATAAGAGCAGGCATAATAGGAGGCGCAGGATACACGGCAGGCGAACTGCTGCGCCTCCTCATCAACCACCCCGATGTCGAGGTAGCGTGGGTACACTCCACCTCAAACGCGGGAAATCTTGTGACTGACATACATCAGGGTCTGATCGGAGAAACAAATCTGCGTTTCTGCGACACCACTCCCTGGGAGGAGACTGATGTAGTGTTTTTCTGCACGCCCCACGGACAATCGCGGACTTTCATAAAGGAAAATCCAATTCCGGAGGATATAAAAATCGTGGACCTGAGCAATGATTTCAGGTTGAAATCGAGCGATGACGAGCATGACTTTGTCTACGGTCTGCCGGAAATGAACCGCAAGCCGATGGTGCGCGGAGCAAAACATGTAGCCAATCCGGGATGCTTCGCCACCGCCATACAGCTTGCGCTGCTCCCGCTTGCAAAAAATCATCTCATAAAGAGCGATATCCATGTCACCGCCATCACGGGCAGCACGGGCGCCGGGGTGAAGCCTTCGGCCACATCACACTACTCGTGGAGAAACGACAATGTGTCGATCTACAAGCCGTTCCGTCACCAGCATCTGGGAGAAATCATGCAGACCATGCGCGAGCTTCAGCCCGATTTTGATGCGGAAATCAATTTTGTGCCTGTGCGCGGTTGCTTCTCACGCGGCATCATGGCTATCGTTTACCTCGACATCGATGAGGATATAGAGACGATACGGCAGATGTATGAGGAAGCATACAGCGACCATTCGTTCACGTTTGTCACCGACAAGCAGCCTGACCTCAAGGATGTGGTCAACACCAACAAATGTGTGATACATCTTGAAAAGGTCGACGGAAAACTGCTTATAACCTCAGTCATCGACAATCTGCTGAAAGGGGCGTCGGGCACAGCCGTGCACAACATGAACCTGCTGTTCGGACTGTCGGAACGCACCGGGCTTAACCTCAAGTCGTCGGCATTCTAATCAGTGGACAACTCTCAGGACAAGCATATACATTACGCTTTTTCATAATCATTATATCTGCGGCCGGGTCACTTATATCCGGCTGCAGATTATCAAAAACAAACCAATACCTGAATATCATGAATAAACTTGTCGCATTAATCGCCACGCTTGGAATAACAGTGTGCGCGCAGGCTGCGGAACTTACAGTAGTATCTTACAATCTGCGTTATGAAAACGACTGGGATGCAGAAGCGGGCAACGGATGGAAACAACGTTATCCGCATGCCACCGACCAATTGCATTTCATACGCCCCGACGTGTTTGGAACTCAGGAGCTGAAATCGGGACAGATCAAAGATATACTTCAAAACATGCCACAGTATTCATATATAGGTGTAGCCCGCGAAGACGGCAAAGAGGACGGAGAGTATGCGGCCATATTTTACAACCGTGACAAGATAAAGCTTGTAGACTCGGGAAATTTCTGGATATCCGAGACGCCTGAGCGCCCGTCGAAGGGATGGGACGGCCAGTGCACGCGCATTTGCACGTGGGGACACTTCGAGACTCCTGACGGCAAGCCGTTTTATTATTTCAACATGCACATGGACCACGTCGGTATCGTTGCGCGCCGTGAAGGTGGCAAACTGATCGTGGACAAGATAAAAGAGATAGCGGGCGACAATGCCACCGTGTTGCTCTCAGGCGACTTCAACGTCGACCAGTCGAGCGAGGTTTACGACGTATTCGCTACATCGGGAATACTTGCCGACACTTACGAGAATGCAAAATACAGGTTCGCGCCCAACGGTACATTCAATTCATTCAATCCGGCCAACACTACATCATCGCGTATCGACCATATATTCACGAGCCCTAATGTGACGGTCGACAGATATGGCATTCTGACCGATATGTACTGGGAGGCTGAGACTGATGCCGAGGCGCGCAAAGGTAATGACGCCCCTCTTGAAATTGACCTGAAGGAACGACCTCTGCGCACAATCTCCGACCATTATCCGGTTGTTGTGTATCTGGAGTTTTAGAGCGTTTACCGGATGAAAGTAAAAATAGAACAGTATATTCTACACATAGTCATCACATAACCATTCACGGGGGTGTTGCAGAATATCGTATTATAGGGACGTATGGTTCCGATTTCTGCGGCACTCGCGTGTCGCGCGCCCACGGGGCGAGATAATGAATGAGAGGCTGTGGTTTGCATAATATAAAGACCGTTCAAGGCTCTGAGTATTCAGGCTTGAACGGTCTTTCATTGTCAATTATTGTTCTGAGTATATCTGAACAATTACTTAGAGAATGTTATCAGTTGTTTTCGGGACGGAGTTTGCGCACTGTTACTGCGGTCTGCCACATTTCGCTTTCGCGAAGTGCCTTGAGTTCTTCCTCAAGCCCTACACGGTAGTCGGGTTTTGAGTTTGCATCGATTGAAATCTGAGCCTCGTTGCCTGTTTTCACGCTGTTGTAAAGTTTCTCTACAACTGGCTTGATTGCATCGTGGAACGGACCCATCCAGTCAAGCGCACCGCGCTGCGCGGTTGTCGAGCAGTTGGCATACATCCAGTCCATACCGTTTTTGGCAAAGAGGGGCATGAGAGACTGAGTGAGTTCCTCAACGGTTTCGTTGAAAGCCTCAGAGGGGGTGTGACCGTTTTCGCGGAGCACCTCATACTGAGCGAGGAGGAGACCCTGTATTGCGCCCATGAGCGAACCGCGCTCACCGGTGAGGTCGGAAGTGGCCTCGCGCTGGAAAGTTGTCTCGAAAAGGTATCCTGAACCGATGCCGATGCCAAGTGCGATTGTACGCTCAAGAGCACGTCCGGTATAATCCTGATAGATAGCATAAGACGAGTTAAGACCTCGGCCTTCGAGGAACATTGTACGCAAAGAGGTGCCGGAGCCTTTGGGGGCGACCATGATTACGTCGATATCTGCGGGGGGAACCACGCCGGTGCGGTCGTTCCAGGTTATAGCAAAACCGTGAGAGAAGTAAAGGGCTTTGCCGGCGGTGAGATATTTTTTCAGCGTGGGCCATACGGACATAACGGCTGCGTCAGAGAGAAGGCACATCACGATTGTTGCACGCTCGGCAGCTTCTTCAATAGAGAAGAGCGTCTCACCGGGCACCCAACCGTCGGCAACAGCCTTGTCGTAGGTCTTGCCGGCGCGCTGGCCGACGATGACGTTGAAGCCGTTGTCACGGAGGTTCATACTCTGACCGGGACCCTGCACACCGTATCCTATCACTGCGATTGTTTCATTCTTAAGCACTTCGCGGGCTTTCTCGAGGGGGAATTCGTCGCGTACGACTACAGTTTCTTCCACACCTCCAAAGTTTAATTTTGCCATGATTAAAGCAATTATTATTTGGTTGTTGAATATTGTACCTTTTATTTTTATGCAAATTTACACAAATTTTGCGAAATAACTTGCAATTTGCGATAAATATTTTCTATTTTTCTTTAAATTGCAACTTTTTCAGCATTTTATTTCTGAAATTGTATTTAAATCCACAGATTAGAGATGCTGATTAGAGATATATCTACAGCCGCAGCTTGACGGCTATGCCATCGACTACAGCAATTATTACGGGAGCATTGACGCGCACTACTGCCGAAGAGCCTTCATATAGACAACGGCCGTCAATGGCAAAGACACGCGCACACCGGCCATCGACTGTGATTTCATGCTGGCCGGAAATCCATGCACGGGCGGAGTCTGACGTTATTGCCTCTGTCGAAGCTTCAGATGACTGCGTGACGGTGAGCCGGTCAAGGAAGAGTTTGCGGTTGGAGCCGCCGTTGTCATAGCTCAGCATGATCCTTACGTCACAGGGCGGCTGCGCGATGTCAAGACTGACTTCATATTCCGCAAAACCGGCCTGAGTGATTTCCACCGGACGGACAGACACCGTGTCGCCGTTATCATGCAACAATGTGACCTCAACCGAAGCGCCGGTGTAATAGCGTTCATTGTTATATTCAGCCATTGCCATAGTCACTCTCAGTGGAGAGGCAACGGAGACAGACAGCGGCGGAGTGACGAGAGTCACCGGGTCAATTGCAGGAGCGAACACGAAATGACCTTCACACAGTCCTATCGCAGATGTGTACCAGCCGGAGATGCCGGTGCAACTGTCGATATCGCCGGAATATGATATATGATCCATCGAGCCGGAGAGGGAGCGGTCAAATGGCTCATCGAGCAGCGTGATGCCGTCAGCATCACAGTCATCAGCCGTATCGGCGACACACTCCGACGATGCCGACAACAGAAACGCCGACAGCAGAATGTAGTTTGCTCGCTGAGGATATATCATTGAAAGTCGCTTAACTTAAGAAACTGTTAAAATTATTTCAGTTCTTGACCGGAATTATCGGGAGACTGCGCGGACAGAATTTGATGCGCGCGCGGGTGCAGACCACGCCGTCGCGGGCTATCTCGACATCCTGAGTCTCTTCATCGCCTTTGCAACGCACTTCCACAACATCTTCGAAATGGGCTTCGGCATGATATGAGATGTCGAAACGGCTCACACGGTTAAGGTCGTAGTGGCTGACGCCCCAGCGGTCGAGAATGAACTGGACGTAGCGCGTGGAGTTGACGTGGCGGTTGAAATCGATGTCGGAATACTGGAATTTATACATCGTGACGTGGTCGGGAATGCCGATGGGTCCGAGTCGTGGATGACGTTCTATGGGACACTTGCGATCGCTCGGCTTGACTTTGTGAAGCAGCGGTGTAAGGTCGGCCGGACGACGGCTTACGATGTTGATTGCGACCCATGTCAGTCGGCCATATCCTATCGCTTCACCAAGGTCGTCGCGCAACTCTACAATACGCTCCGAATAGTGACGGTTGAGTTCTTCCACCCAGGTGACAAGGCTATAAGGCTTGTTGATCGAGGGGAAACGCGTCAGTTCGATGCTAAGACGTGACAGCACCCATGCATTGTTGTCTTTAAGCAGATGTTCGTAGCCTACACCAATTGCTGAAGCATGGGCTGTGGATATGTCGATAAGCCTCTGAGCGAGCAGCGGCAACGAGATTTCCTGCTGTGCGTTACATTCGGCGGCACTGAGGAAAAAATCCACTTTATATTCCGTCATGTCATTGTCCATTTTATCTGTCATCATATAGTGAAACTTTCGGTATATCAAATATACAACAAAATTTTCACAAACCGTGGGGTCAAATTAACTTAAAAATTTTTATTTTAAGAGTTTTTTGGCTGAGATGCTATTCGGCAGGAAATCTGTCAGGGTGGAGCCGGGCCTGCTGCTCGATATAGTTGGATACATGTTCGATCGGTGATTTGGTGACAGTGACGCGGCCGGAGCGTACGAACTGGCGTATGTCGTAGCGTTTGAGCTCTTCAAACAAGGCTTCCGTCTCATCGTTATGGCCGGTTTTCTCAAGTATGGTGTATTCGGGAGTGATATCAAGGATACGCGCACCGTGATGACGTATGATATTTTCCAGATTACTTTCAATCAAGAGTTTGTCGGTAGGCACTTTATAAAGCGCGACTTCCTGGTAGACAATCTCGTCGTCGGTGTGAAGGAATGCCTTCATGACGTCGATACGTTTTTCGATCTGCTGCACTACCTTCTCCATCTGCCGGCGGTCGCCATAGGCTGTGAATGTGAGTTTGTGCACTCCGGGAATTGATGTCGGACTTGCCGAGATGCTTTCGAGATTGATGCACCGGCGGGTGAAAATAATTGTCACCTGATTGAGCACACCGACATTGTTTTCAGAAAACACTGAAATTGTAAACAACTGCTTTTCCATAACCTATCACAATTTAAACATCTCGTTAGCATTAATCATCATCTCGTCGACAGCTGCGCCGAGGGGTATCATCGGGAATATCATGTCGGTGGGGTCGATGTTGACATTAAGCAGATATGCCTTGTCGCTCTTCACCATGCGCGCAATGGCATCGGAGAGCTGCGAGCGGTCGGTGACGTTTTCGGCGTCGATGCCGTAGGCCGCGCATATCGCAACAAAATCGGGGTTGACCATCGGAGTCTGTGAAAAACGTCCGTCGTAGAACAATTGCTGCCACTGACGCACGTTGCCGAGGAAGTTGTTGTTGAGGAGCACGATTTTGACGGCAGTGCCGTATTCGAGTATCGTGCCGAGTTCCTGTATAGTCATCTGGAAACCGCCGTCGCCGACAAACAAAACGACTTCCCTTTCGGGGCAGCCCATCTTTGCGCCTATTGCGGCCGGCAGACCGAAGCCCATTGTTCCGAGACCTCCCGATGTGAGCATAGAGCGGGGCTCAGTGAAGCGGAAGTAGCGCGAACCGAACATCTGGTTCTGCCCCACATCGGTTACACCGATAGCCTTGTCGCCGAATGCACGGCTGACGAGGTTGACGACCTCTCCCATTTTCATCATGCCGCCTTGCGGGTGAACCTCCGGAACAATCACTTTTTCATTTTCAGCCTTCTCACATGGAATGAATGAGTCGAGCCACGCGGTGCGTCGTGTCTGGTTAATTCCCGGCAGAAGAGCCTGTAGCGCCTGACGTGCATCGGCATGTATGGTGAGAGCCGCTTTCACATTCTTGTTGAACTCTGAAGAGTCGATATCTATGTGTATGATTTTTGCCTGCGGGGCATACGCGTCGAGGCGTCCGGTCACACGGTCGTCAAAACGCATTCCGACAGCAAGAATGACATCGGCGCGGTTGGTGTTGTAGTTGGGGCCGATATTGCCGTGCATGCCGAGCATACCTTTGTAGAGAGGATGGTCGGAAGGCATCGTGGACAGTCCGAGCAGAGTCGCCGCTACGGGGATATCCGCTTTTTCGGCAAGCATGCGGAGTTCATTTTCAGCACCTGAAATCATCACACCGTGGCCTGAGAGTATCATTGGACGCTCGGCATGGTTAAGCATGCGCGCGGCCTCGGAAATGTCGGCGTTGTTGATTTCGGGTACAGGTATATAGGAGCGGATATAGTCGCATGTGCGGTGCGCCCACTCCACCATGCCCACCTGCGCGTCTTTGGCGATGTCGAGCACTACGGGACCGGGACGGCCGTTGTTGGCTATATAGAATGCGCGCGCTACGGCCGCGGGGATATCTTCGGCACGTCGTATCTGCACGGCCCATTTGGTGACCGGATGCACGATACCCACCACATCGGTTTCCTGAAAGGCATCGCTGCCGAGAAGAGAAGAAGCCACCTGTCCGGTGATTACGACAAGAGGGGTAGAGTCCATCAAAGCGTCGGAAAGGCCGGTAATCACATTGGTGGCTGCCGGACCGGAAGTGACAATCACGACACCGGTCTTGCCTGTGGCGCGGGCGTATCCCTGAGCTGCGTGTGTGGCGCCCTGCTCGTGACGAACGAGAATATGCTTCAGCTGCGAAGTGTAGTCGTAGAGCTTGTCGTAGACGGGGATGATAGCTCCGCCGGGATATCCGAACACAGTATCCACCCCCTCGCATATAAGTGACTTTATAAGCGCCTCGGCTCCGTTAATCTTATTGCTCATATTTTATCAAGTAACTTTTCAAAATCATTTTATAGGTCAGTTTCTGACTCCGCCCTTATCGGCAGAGGTGACGGCGGCGGCGTAGTTGCGCAGAGCCTTTGACACGACACGGTCGCGGCCGCGCGGCGTAAAGGCCTCATCGCCGTAAGCCTCCTCTTCAGCACGGCGTGCGGCAAGTTCGGCGTCAGAGATATCGACACGTATCGTACGTGCCGGTATGTCAATCTCGATGATGTCGCCGTCGCGCACCAGGCCGATGTTTCCACCTGCGGCGGCTTCGGGCGATATATGCCCTATCGACAGACCTGATGTACCGCCGGAAAAGCGTCCGTCGGTAATGAGAGCGCACTCCTTGCCGAGGTGTTTGGCCTTGATGTAGCTTGTGGGATAAAGCATTTCCTGCATGCCGGGGCCGCCTTTGGGGCCTTCGTATGTTATTACCACCACATCGCCTGAGACAACCTTGTCGCCGAGGATGCCTTCCACGGCCTCATCCTGCGATCTGAACACCTTGACGGGTCCGCGGAAACGGAAAATGCTTTCGTCGACGCCGGCAGTCTTGACGACACAGCCGTCAAGAGCGATATTGCCTTTGAGCACGGCAAGACCGCCGTCTCTCACATAAGCATGGTCAACATCGCGTATGCAACCTGCGGCGCGGTCGGTATCGAGCGACGAGTAATATGACATCTGCGAGCCGAGCACAAGGTTTTTAGTCTCGCCGGGAGCCGAGCGCCACAATTCGTCGGCAGCGTCATCATAGTCTTTGCCTCCGATGGCGTAACGGTCGATTGCCTGCTGCAGAGTAAGTCCGTCGGCACGTTTTACAGAGGTATCAAGCAGTCCGGCATCGGCGAGCTGTTTCATTATTGAGAGTATGCCTCCGGCGCGGTTGACATCCTGCATGTGATAGCTTGAATTGGGTGCTACCTTGCAAAGTACCGGGGTGCGTCGTGACAATGCGTCTATATCGTCCATCTTGAAATCTGCACCGGCCTCGTTGGCTACGGCAAGAAGATGAAGCACCGTGTTGGTCGAACCACCCATAGCTATATCGAGAGTCATCGCATTGAGAATGGCCTGACGTGACGCAATCGAACGAGGCAGAACTGAAGTGTCGTCTTTCTCATAGAAAGCATAGGTGTTTTCTACAATTTTTTTCGCTGCTTTACGGAAAAGCTCCTTGCGGTTGATATGTGTGGCTACAACAGTGCCGTTGCCGGGAAGCGCGAGTCCGATTGCCTCGTTGAGCGAGTTCATTGAATTGGCGGTGAACATGCCGGAGCATGAACCGCATGTGGGACATCCGCGACGTTCGAGCTCCGCGACAGTCTCATCGTCGACTGACGTGTCGGCCGAATCAATCATTATGTCAATCAGGTCGAGCGAACGGTCGCCGAGACGTCCGGCCTCCATCGGCCCGCCGCTGACAAATATGGCAGGAATATTGAGTCTCATCGCTGCCATGAGCATGCCGGGGGTCACTTTGTCGCAATTTGAGATGCACACCATCGCATCGGCTTTGTGGGCGTTTACCATATATTCCACAGAGTCGGCGATAAGGTCGCGCGAAGGAAGAGAATAGAGCATTCCGTCATGACCCATCGCAATACCGTCGTCGATGGCGATGGTATTGAATTCGGCGGCAAAACAGCCGAGTTTCTCTATTTCAGCTTTAACGATCTGTCCGATTTCATGCAGATGCGTATGACCGGGCACGAATTGTGTGAATGAATTGACGATAGCTATAATCGGTTTGCCGATCTGCTCCTCTTTCATACCATTGGCACGCCAAAGGGCACGTGCGCCGGCCATGCGTCGGCCGAATGTGCTTGTTGCGCTTCTTAACGGTGTAGGCATATTGATGTTGTTTTAAGTAACTTTTCCAAAATTATTTCATACATTCTCATTATTATGCCGGTATTTTTCTGTATCATTTGTTTCATGAGTTACTTATACATGACAGTCACAGATACCGGTTACGAGAAGTATTGTCTACGTATTTTAAAATAATATACAAGAGAATCCGTTAAAGTATCATAACATAATCTCAATACAAATTATGCATGGCTATCGTTCAGTCTCTGTCACAAAAATATGTTACCAAACATAATTTTTTATCAGATTTTGGCAAAATTATTCAAAAAAGCGCGTATTAACAAATAATTGCACACATTTTTACCCGATATGCAATTAATTTTATACCATAAGACTGCAATCAGCATCATATAGACGCTACTGCTTCAGAAGGAATACACCGGGAATAACAATGATAAAATTGATTTTTTAAGTAATTTTGCAAAAACAGCATCCACTTAATAAGAAGATGTCTCATAACTATATAACAGGAAGGAAAGTGAAATCAAAGGTTCTGACATTAATAACTGCGGTGGTATTCGCCATATCTGCCAATGCGATAAGTTTTGATCTTGACTCCATTGCGGCTATGGGGCGTTTTCCGCGTTTCTGCGTCAACACCTACAAATGGGGCGACAAATTCTTCAACGGGTATGACACGGCATACGTGGCCGGGACGGGATACAAGTGGAATGTGAAACTGCGCACCGAATCATGGACTGACTATTACAATCTCCATTTCGATAATGAAACGGAGATGTCAATGATTTCACGTCCGTCGACATCGGCCGGTATATACCTCACTTACATGGCGCTGTCGGTTGGATATGACATGAACCTGTCGAAGTATTTCAACGGACATGAAGAAGCCAGACGACGGTGGAATTTCGGGTTCAACTGCATGCTTTTTTCCGCCAATCTGTATTTTGTAAGCAACGACGTCGGCACCCGCATATCCACATTCAGACCCTACGGCGGGGAGGCCGCCCACCCCGACATAGTCTACAAGGGCATCAACAACACCAACTGGGGATTTGATCTCTCTTATTTCTTTACCCACCGGCGCTATTCGCATGCGGCGGCATTCAACTTCTCACGGATACAACATCGCACGGGAGGGTCGTTTTTCGCCGGATTTTCATTCAACCGCATCAAGTATGACTTTGACTTCAACAATCTGCCGGAAGATATAAGCGAGGCGCTGCCTCCGGGCATTCCCGACAATCATTATGTTGTCAACACACATAATTATATCCTTTCGGGAGGATACGGCTACAACTGGGTGTTTGCCCGCCACTGGCTCATGGGGATGTCGGGCACCGTCATGGGCGGACTTTCGGACGGCTATTATGAGGATACAAGCAACAAAAAGGCCACATTCATGGCAATGAGCCGCGGTGAGCTGTCAGTAGTGTGGAACAACAACCACTGGTTTGCCGGGGCGGTAGGCAATGTGCGCCTTGGCATGGTGCGCGACCACAAGCGCACGCTGATGTCATCGGTAATCAATGTGGAGGTATCGGTAGGCTACCGGTTCAATCTGTGGTAACAATATGCGAGACGGAAAAATAATTTTACTATCTTTGCCGTTAATATATCAAGGTATATGCTAAAAGGAATGAAAAGACTGATATATATAATATGTGTGACGCTGGCGTGTTGCACGCTATGGAGTTGCGGCGGAGCGAAACTCTCTACCGCCAACGAGCAATATGCCCGCGGCGAATATAACGACGCGGCAAAGACCTACCGCAAAATCTACAACAAACTCACCAAGCCCGACGAACGCGCCCTGCGCGGCGAGGTGGCTTGGAAAATGGGACTGTGCCACCGTGAACTGAGCCAGTCGGCACGAGCCGCAGCAGCCTTTCAGAATGCCATACGTTACAAGTATCCCGACTCTCTCGCGCAGCTGTATCTTGCCGAGGCTCTGCACGCCGAGGGGAAGTATCCGCAGGCAATCAAGGCCTACGAGGAATATCTCGCCATCGCACCCGCATCAAAGACTGCCAGAAACGGACTTGACGGCGCCATGATGGCAAATGCCACCAAGGGCGAACGCACTCGCTACGTGGTCCGTCAGCACAAACTGTTTAACTCGCGCCGTTCGGACTACGCGCCTATGTACGCGCCCGGAGAGACCGATATATTGTATTTCACCACTACCAACGAAAATGTAAACGGCACGAAAAAATCGGAAATCACCGGAATGAAAAAGGGCGACATCTGGATGTCGCGCAAGAACGAACGCGGCGAATGGCTCAAACCCGAAGCCGTGGAGGGAGAACTGAATACAGAATTTGACGAGGGCATAATCTCGTTTTCACCCGACGGCTCGACCATGTATCTGACACGCGCGCGCCGCGAGCCCAACGCACCCACTTCGGTGGAAATATTCACTTCCACGCGCTCCGACGCAAAGTGGAGCGCACCTCAGAAACTCGAGATAACCGCCGATACGATTTCAGTATATGCCCATCCGGCTGTGTCGCCCGACGGCAATTATCTCTATTTCACGTCCGACATGCCCGGAGGTCAGGGAGGCCGCGATATCTGGCGCATCAATCTCAAAGACCGTGTAGGCTCGCTTGAAAATCTCGGCGAATGGATCAATACGCCGGGCGATGAGATGTTCCCCTACATGCGCACCGACTCCGTGATGTATTTCGCATCAGACGGTCATCCCGGCTACGGAGGCCTCGACATATTCCGCGCTGAGCTCACCAAATCGGGAGGCTGGAAGGTGGAGAACATGGGACGTCCGGTCAATTCGGCTGCCGATGATTTCGGCATCACATTCGAGCCCGGAGCGGAACGTGGATTTCTGTCATCTAACCGCGATGACGCCCGCGGATATGACCATATTTTCTCATTCGAGTTGCCGGAACTCCAGATATGGATATCGGGCTGGGTGCTCGACCGTGACGATGAGCCGGTGCCCGATGCTGTAATCAGGATAGTGGGCAACGACGGGTCGAACCAAAAAGAGGTGGCACGCAACGACGGGTCGTTCCGTTTTCCTCTGTCACGTGGCGTCAGCTATGTGATGCTCGCCGGAGCAAAAGGATACCTCAACGCAAAACAGGAATTTACTTCCGACACAGCCGAAGAAGATGCTGAATATAATGTCGACTTCATTCTGGCGTCAATCAACAAGCCTGTGGTAATCGACAATATATTTTATGATTTCGACAAAGCCACTCTGCGCCCCGAATCAAAGGAGGCACTTGACGAGATGGCTCAGGTGATGCGTGACAATCCGAATATCACAATAGAGATGGCATCGCACACCGACCGCAAAGGCACTGACGAGTATAACCTCGCTCTGTCGGAACGACGCGCCAAATCGGTCATCGACTATCTGATATCTGTGGGCATCGCGCCCGACCGCCTGCAGCATGTAGGTTATGGCGAGTCTCGGCCAAAGACGATAACCAAGCGTCTTGCTAAGGAGTATCCGCAGTTTCCGGAGGGAACAGTCCTTAACGAGGAATATATCGAGACATTGTCACCGGCCGACCAGGATGCCGCCGACCAGATAAACCGCCGCACGGAGTTTCAGGTGCTTTCGATTGACTATAAGATGTATTGACACAGCTGACAAGATTATGAAATGGCGTACAGAAATATCGGCGACACGACTCGGCGTGGAGATAGACCACGGCACGTCCGTAGTGATGGCGGGGTCATGCTTCACCGATGAAATCGGCGGACGCATGCGGCGACAGCTTTTCGATGTCGCTGTCAACCCGCTCGGCACACTGTTCAATCCAATCAGCATCGCCGACGCCATTGCCGATGCTCTTGACGGCAGACGCTTCGAAGCCGGCGAGCTCTTCGTGACAGACGGGACATGGCGCACGCTGCGCCGGCACTCCCGTTTCTCGCTCCCTGACCGCGACGCCACGCTCGAACTCCTGAACTCCAGTCTCGACACCACACGCGACAGACTGCTTTCGGCAGATCTGCTGATAGTCACATTCGGTTCGGCAGTGGTGCACCGTCACATTCCATCTGGAGCGGTGGCAGCCAACTGTCACAAACAGCCGTCATCGCTTTTTGCGGTTGAACGACTCGGCGTCGACGGCATTGTGTCGGAATGGTGCCGGCTGCTTGACAGGCTGTTCAGCATGAACCCGCGTCTTGAGGTAATCTTCACAGTCAGTCCGGTGCGGCATATCGGCTACGGACTCCAACGCGACCGACTCTCAAAATCCACACTTATTGTCGCCGTCAACGAGCTGCTCGGCAACCGGACGCACTACTTCCCTTCATACGAGATAGTGGTAGACGATTTGCGTGACTACCGGTGGTATGCCGACGACTTGGTGCATCCCTCGTCGATGGCTGTAGATTATGTGTACGATATATTCCGCAAGTTGGTCATGACTCCTGACACAATAGACAAGGCTGAGAGGTGGGGCAAGCTAATGCGACGCATGGAGCACCGGCACGCATCGCCACAGGCCGCCGACGCCTTCCGCTCGGCGACAACGGCGTTGGCCGAAGAACTGGCCGACGGCGACAACAATCTGTTTCAACGATTTATATCACTGACAAAATGAAAATGAATATAGCAGACATAGCATCTCTTTTCGGACAAGACTCATGCATGAAACCGTGCATGGTTGAAGAGTTGCTGACCGACAGCCGTCTGCTCGTCAATCCGGAGAAAACTTTATTTGTAGCGCTCCGCACAGCCAACAACGACGGCCACACATACATACCCGAACTGATCGGCAAAGGCGTAAGCAATTTCATAGTCGACCACATAGACCCTCAATGGAATGCATCCGGCGATGTCAATTTCATAAAGACTGACGATACGCTCGCCGCACTTCAGAAGGTGGGCGGACTGTGCCGTAGTCAACTGACCGCACCTGTCGTGGCAATTACCGGAAGCATCGGCAAAACCACAGTAAAGGAACTTTTCTTCAACTGCAGCGGCAGTGGCGTTGTCACCCGCAGTCCGCGGTCATACAACTCTCAGGTGGGTGTGCCTTTGTCATTGTGGCAGCTCGACCCGACTGCCGGTGTGGCTATCGTGGAAGCCGGGATTTCACGAAAGAACGAGATGGAGAAGTTGGCCGGAATGATACGTCCCGACATTGGCGTTCTGACTGTCATTACCGACGAACATGATGACGGATTTGACAGCCGCCGCGATAAGATCGAGGAAAAAATCACCCTGTTCGCCAACTGCCACACAATCATATACAACATCGATGACCCCGACCAGGAGCAACTGCTTCACCGACGATATCCCGACAAACAGCTTATAGGCGTCCATGCCGGAACCGGACGTGATTTTACCGACTGCCTCTGTTATGTCAGAAAACTCGCCGAGGTAACCGGAGTGAAGATATGCGTGCCGCAGTCACCGATGCGCCCTGTCACACGTCTTGAAGTCATCGACGGTGTCAACAACTGCCGCATTATCGCCAACCGTCTCAGCGAAGATCCGGTGTCACTCTGCGGAGCTCTCGATTTTGCCGGACGTCAGGCCGGGGGCAATGTTCCGGTATCGGTTATTGTCGATGAGCAGACCGCCGGCAGGTATTGCGCCGAACTGAAACAGATTTCAGAGAGATACGGCATCTGCAAGTGCCACACAACCGACCTCGGCCGCCCCGACAATATTGTCAAGAATGACTTTCACGATGAAATCATCGTTGTCAACACCTCAGGCAACACCGGTGTGGATAAAGTAGTGGCAATACTCGAGGACAAACAGCACGAAACGCTAATGGAGGTAAACCTCGACGCGATGGTGCATAATTTCAATTTCTTCCGGTCAAAGGTAAAACCCTCTACCGGAATTGTTTGCATGCTCAAGGCTCACGGCTACGGAGCCGGATCGGTTGAACTGGCCCGCACACTTCAGGAACAGGGCGCGGCATATATCGCCGTAGCTGTTGTCGACGAAGGTATCGAGCTGCGTCGGTGCGGTGTCACAATGCCGATTATCGTGCTCAATCCGCGGGTATATGACTTCCGCACGCTCTACCTGTATGACCTCGAGCCTGAAGTCTACAGCTTCGAACTGCTCGAACAGCTAAGCGCCCATTTTGCGGAATATGGCGAGGAGGTGCGTTTCCCTGTTCATCTCAAAATCGACACAGGCATGCGCCGCCTGGGATTTCTCGAGGAGGATATGCCGCGTGTGGCGGCAATGCTGTCGGAAACGCGACATATATATGCCAAGACCGTATTCTCGCATCTCGCATGTGCCGACGAGCCGTCGGAGGATGACTACACTCTCAACCAGTTCGCCATTTTCGACCGCTGCTATGAGATATTGTCAAAAGCTCTCCCCTATCATGTGAAACGGCATATACTCAACTCAACGGGCATCGTGCGCTTTCCGGAGCATCAGTATGATTTCGTGCGCCTCGGAATAGGCCTCTACGGCATTCCCACGATGTATGACGGCTCGATGTCAGAGCTGCGCAATGTGTCGCGTCTCACCTCCACCGTCATATCCATAAAGCACTGGAAGGCCGGCGACACTGTAGGCTACAACCGTCGCGGACGTCTGACCCGCGACTCTGTCATAGCCACCGTGCCTGTAGGATATGCCGACGGCATTGACCGTCATCTCGGCTACGGCAACGCATCGTTTGCCGTCAACGGACACCTCTGCCCAACCGTTGGGTCGATATGCATGGATATATGCATGATCGATGTCACCGACGCCGTGTGTGAAGTAGGCGACCGTGTGGAGATATTCGGCGACACAATCACTCCGCAGATGCTCGCCGACACCCTGACCACAATCCCCTACGAGATACTCACATCGATATCTCCGCGTGTCAAACGCATCTATTACCGCGAATAATCAGTCATTCACTATATTTGTAAAACTATGGAAATTTTACGCCAACGCATTCTCCAGGATGGCCGCGCACTCCCGGGTGGTATCATCAAAGTCGACAGCTTCCTCAACCATCAGCTTGACCCCAATCTGATGATGGAAGTGGCAAAGGAATTCGCACGCCGCCTCGAAGGGCGCAATATCAACAAAATCATCACGATTGAGGCAAGTGGCATCGCACCGGCAATTCTTCTTGGCTACGTCATGCAGCTCCCGGTGGTATTCATCAAGAAGAAAACGCCGAAAACGATGAGCGACTTCTATGTCACCGAAGTCCATTCTTTTACAAAAGACCGCTGGTACACGGTATGCATATCGGAAGACTACCTGTCGGCAGAAGACAATGTGGTGTTTGTCGATGACTTCCTTGCTTACGGCAACGCAGCCCGCGGTGCAATCGACTTGTGCACCATGTCGGGAGCCAACCTCGAGGCTATGTGTTTCATAATCGAGAAAGGATTTCAGGGTGGCGGCGACCAGCTTCGACGCGAAGGCTATGACCTTATTTCTCTCGCAATCATCGATGCCGACGCCGACGGGCAGATAAAGTTCCGTGACTGAAACCGGAACAGCAACCGGCTGCCCCGTTCAACAATAAGCCGATATCTGACGTTATAGTATCACAACGTGATATTACCGGACACTGCAACTTCAACTGTTTATTTATTCATCATGAAAGGAAATCGGCTTATAATCATTCTGGCGCTGGCGCTTATCGTGCCTGCGTTGGGGAGCCATGTGTCGGCGGCCGGCCGACAGCAGCGCGTAGGCCTTGTGCTCAGCGGCGGTGGCGCGCGCGGCATAGCTGAGATAGGTGTGATCCAGGCACTGGAAGAAAACAATATTCCCATCGACTATATCACCGGCACATCGATTGGTGCCATCGTAGGCGGTCTGTATGCGGCCGGCTACTCTCCGGCGGAGATGATGGAACTGATAAAGTCGAAAATGTTTATGGAAGCCTCAACAGGCAGTATCGATCCGCGTTACAGATATCAGTTTTTCAAACCGGAGCCTAAACCGGCGCTTCTCAACCTCAACATGTCGCCTGAAAAGCTGAGTTTCAGCCCCATTCTTCCGACAAGCCTCATCTCGCCGATGCCGATGAATTTCTCGTTCATGGCTATATTCGCCCGCTACACGGCGCAGTGCGGCGGTGATTTCGACAAACTGTTTGTGCCGCTGCGCACTGTCGCTTCCGACATGACCAACAAGTGCGCCAAAGTGTGGAGCAACGGGCAGCTGACCGATGCAGTGAGGTCGTCGATGAGTTTTCCCGTGGTATTCAAGCCTGTCACCTACAACGGCACGCTCCTCTACGACGGTGGTATATTCAACAATTTCCCCGTCGACGTGATGAAAAAAGATTTCCACCCTGACATAATCATCGGGGTCGACATTCATTCCACCGACACAATCAAGCATTTCCCCGACGTGCTGCAGCAGATGGATATGCTCGTGATACGCCCTCAGAGCTATGACCTCGCTGCCGCCGACGGCATAAAACTCCGGATCAACCTCAACAAATATTCGCTGCTCGACTTTGAGAAAGCCGACGAAATTTACGATATCGGCTACCGTCACGGACTCGCTATGGTCGACTCAATAAAGAAAAGAGTGACATCGCGCCGCCCGGCATCGCAAGTGGCGGCACGCCGCGAGCAATTCAAGGAGGCCACTCCACGCGCCTATTTCGATTCAGTGAAAGTGACGGGCGGCACGCCGATGCAGAATGAATATATCCGCTATCTTTTCACTGCCGAGCATCCCGACACATTCGGACTGCAGTCGGCATTGGAATCATACACGATGGCCGTGTCGACCTCCCGGCTCAACGACCTCGAGCCGGAGGCTGTCTACGACAGAAATTCCGGACGGTTCAGTCTGCAATTGCGCGCTTCGGTCAAGAATCCGGTCGATATAGGCATCGGCGGCTTCGTCACATCATCGGCCAACTCCATGCTTTTCCTGTCGTTAGGCTACAATTCTCTGAGCCATAAAGCGATAAACGCCTCGGTCAATGGATGGATAGGCCAAAGCTACATGGCGGGAATGCTCGACACCCGGCTCATGCTGCGACGTCGGCATGTATCGGCGCTCGGACTGGAGGCCGTGGTGTGGCGACAGAAATTCTATGAAAGCGACAAGCTCTTCTATCAGGACGATGCCCCTGCATTCATCACCGACCTCGAGGCATTCGCGCGCCTGAAATATTCAAGAGCCACAAGTCTGCAAGGCATCTTCTCGGCAGGCATAGCCTACGGCCATACCGATGACCGCTTCTACAACAACGACGAGACAATAGTCAACTCCGAAACCGACCGCAACAAGACCATACGCGACATGGGGCAGGTGTCGGCGCGATGGACATATTCCACTCTCGACGACATGACGCTTCCGCTTGAAGGCCGTTACATCGGGGTACTCGGACAAGGCGTGTGGGAGCGCTACGACTTCACGCCCGGAGCTCCTATGAGCCGCATTGTCAATGCGCAGCAGAAAGGTCATGACAAATGGCTTCAGCTTGAAGTGAAATATCTCGACTACATGGGCCTCGGCTCTAAATGGTCGCTCGGACTCGAAAGCGATATCATACTGTCGACTCGACACCTGCTTGATGATTATAACGCCGCTATTGTCAATGCGGCATCGTTCAACCCGACCGCGGCATCATATAATGTGTTTAATCCGCAGATGCGGGCCAACTCCTTCATCACGGCAGGACTGGTGCCTATATACAGATTTAACGACCGGCTCACGGCTCGCTTTTCGATGCACGGTTTCATCCCCCTGCGCCCCATACATCAGTACGCCGACGGCACAGCATGCTACGGAGGCTGGTTCTCACGCGCGTCGCTCTACAGCGAGATTTCGGCCTCGCTCAAACTGCCGTTCGGCAACCTCACAGCCTACGGCAGCTATCAGACAGCACCGGGCAACCGTTGGGGAGTAGGCATCTCTTTCGGCTACTTCATCCTCGCCCCCCGCATGACACGACTGTAGCAAGCAAGGACAAATTACCGGAAATATATTTTACAAACAAATCACATTAAAATGTCAAAGAAAAAGCGAACAATTGAAAATGCAACTCCGCTCGACAATGATGTAAATGAGTATAACTCAATGAAACTGATGATCATGACAGCAATGTCTGAAATGGGCATCAGTGCAGAGGAATATGACGCATTCCTCAAAAGCGGCATTGACAAGGCTAAGATACGTGACATGATGCTCGATATGCATTTACAGCATGGCGGCAATGGCTTCGATGAAGATGACGATGAAGATGACGATAACGACCTCAGGGAGTTCCTGCGTCCACGGCCTATCTCGGATTCGGTCGTCCCTATGCCCGAGGCCGAAAATAAATCACTCAGAATCAAGGTGCAGATGAAAGATGTATCCAAGCCACCTATGTGGCGTGAACTTGTCATTCCTGCCGACTTCAATTTCTCACAGCTCCACTATGCAATCCAGGCCGCCACAGGATTGTCGGACTGCCACCTGTGGCAGTTCCAGCACCAAGCGTATAACCCGGACCTGCAGATAGGCATACCGACAGACGGAGACTTTTCATTCGGGCTTGATGAATGGACACATGATGCCGACACAACTCCCGTCTCGGGATTTCTCTCGAAAAAAGGTGACAAGCTCGAATATGTCTACGATTTTGGCGATGACTGGATTTTCACTGTCAGCGTGCTTGAAGTGATGGATCGGACTGGCGAAGTTGCCGAATGCGTCAAATGGAAATGCGACTTCCAGCCAATCGACGACTGCGGCGGCGTATACTCCTACCTCCGGTTGCGCGACATCGCGGCAGCACCCGACTCGCTTGACAAAAAAGCGAAAAAA
This sequence comes from uncultured Muribaculaceae bacterium, assembly GCA_947174275.1. Lineage (GTDB taxonomy): Bacteria > Bacteroidota > Bacteroidia > Bacteroidales > Muribaculaceae > JAGBWK01. The sequence goes on along the minus strand of CAMWIJ010000008.1, from coordinate 16,854 downwards.
GAGATAGCCCAATCCTACGACTTCGAAAATTTCAACCAATTCGCCGCATGGCTCGACGAAGCGACAATCGACATCGAATACGTCAACGAACAGCTCGCCGATATCCCCGACGAATACCAAAGGCCTGACTAAGCAAATCCACAACCCCATGATGACGCCCCCAATAAGGGTGTTGCAACACTTCATATTGTAGGGACTCACGGCTCGTGCGTCCGAATATTATACCTGATAATCAAGGCATTGACAAACATACGACTCGTTCGTCCCTACAATATGAAATTCTGCAACACCTCCCATAAAAAACAAAATGTCAAAGACCTCTTTTGCCCACAAAATTAAGACCTGACACCAATTAAAATGCGCCAAAATCATACATTGCATCTCCCAATATGCACAATAACATTGGAGAACAACAGCGCCGGCAAAAGAATAACAGTTTCTTACCTTAAGACGTCATAGCATTTAATGACAAACTAATTAAGGTTTTATCTGAAATTTTATGAGCGATATATTTTGCGGGGCGGAAAAAAAGTCGTATCTTTGTGCCGCTTCAAAACAATACAAAACCAAATCAAATCAATTTAAACAAATTAATTAATGGCAACTAAAATCAGATTACAGCGCCACGGTCGTAAGAACTACGCGTTTTATCCCATTGTAATCGCCGATAGCAGAGCACCACGAGATGGTAAATTTATTGAAAGGATAGGTTCTTATAATCCTAACACTAATCCTGCTACAATAACTTTGAATTTCGAACGGGCTTTGTATTGGGTCAATGTCGGCGCACAACCTACCGACACCGTACGTACTATTCTCTCTAACGAGGGCGTTCTGTTGATGAAACATCTCCAGGGCGGTGTAAAGAAAGGTGCTTTTGACGAAGCAGAAGCTCAGCGTCGCTTCGATGCCTGGAAAAGCAAAAAGCAGGCAGCCGTTGACGCAGTTAAGACTTCTATGGCCGACAAGAAAGCTCTCGACGCCAAAACTCGTCTTGAGGAAGAGCAGGCTAAGAACAAAGCAAAAGCTGAGGTCGTAGCTAAGAAGAAAGCTGAAATCGCTGCTGCAAAGGCTGAAGCTGAAGCCGCAGCAAAAGCAGAGGCAGAAGCTGCCGAAGCCGCTACTGAAGAGGCTGCTGAGGCTCCCGCCGCTGAATAATCAGCTTTTACCAAGCTTTCGACTTCATGTCGATAAAAGCGAACTAATAGCGCCCGCATGATATTACATCGTGCGGGCGTTTTTTATGTTTTCTTTTTATCCGTCCGAAAGGATGCTGCAGAACTCAGAGGAATCCTCAAAAAGTAGGGACGCACGGCTCGTGGCGTCCGCCAACATACTGATTATCAGCATTAATTTCGGATACACGGCTCGTGTGTCCCTACAATATGAAGTTCTGCAACACCCCACCGATTATATTTTTTCAGAACGAGAACTGAAACAGGAAGTCGACACGGTTGGCGTGATTGTGCTCGCCGTTGAAGTTGTGGCGCGAGCCGATCAGATATTCCGCTCCGACCTGCAGACGCGGCGACATATCCCAGAATACATTGAAAGCTCCATACAGTCCGTAACGGTAGTCTGTGCCCTCTACCTTGTAGTCGGGATAATAACCGACACGACCTAAGGCGGCACATGCATACACACTCTGTGTTATATTGTATTTAAGGCCGAAATTAAGACCGAGTGTCAGCGGAGCGTACAAGCGGCCGGGAGTGCTGCCGTCGGCGACAAGGTCGTATGCGCCAATCGACATGTCGGCAAGATAGCTTTCGTAGCCTTTTCCGGTGTTCACTATTCCGAACACCCCGAGTCTGTTGACAGGATAGAACACCGTAGATGCCTGCACGCCCCAACCCATCACTGTCTTGCGACTTCCCGTCACCAGATTTCTATACGGAATAGTGCGCAGGATACCCGACAGACGCACATGTCCGTTGTGCGGCAGATTATACTGGCCGAACGCCGCGAGATCTGGGAGATAGTCGTCAAGTTTTTTGGTAAGCACACCGTCGGCATCGACCTGCGACTTCGGCATTTCCAGCGACACCGCAGCCTCCCAGTGAGATGCGAACTCATGCTGCCATCTCAGCAGCAGGTCGGTATGCGCGGTCTTGCCGTTCTGGCCGCCGCCGTCGATTGTAGGCGCCTCGGCCGCCGGATCGCTGAACGTGGTGGCGGCATAGCCGACAGTCCAGTCGGAAATTGTGACGTAGGCCTTTTTCAGTTTGAAACCGACATTATCAGGGCCGGAAAAATCACACTGTATATATCCGATTATGTCGCCGAACATATCGCTTCGTCCGATGATTTTGAAAAACAGAGCCGAGCCGGCCGGCGTCCCGCCGATACGTTTCATCTGATCGGGGTCGCGCGGCACAGGTATCATATACGGGATAAAACCGTTGACAGGCACAGAGCCGTCAAAGTCGCCCCATGCTCTCATACGGATACAGCCGCCGATGCCCATAGCCAGTTTGGCATCCTTGCTCATAAACAGGAAATATGGTGCGAGAGGGTCCTGGAAATGACGGTATTGGTCGACATAAAACAACGCCACCGTACGCGCTATCGAATCGTCAGACGCTTTTTCGCCATCTCCGACATAGATTATTTTGTGACTCTGTTTGAGCCGCTCAGTCCGGATTTCATCGGCGGTCAGCGAGTCAAGACCGGCAACAACACCCTTCGTCATTATGCCGTCAGTGTCAGCTGCGGCAACGCTCACTGTCGCCAAAAGAGCTACCAGCAGGTTGGTCAGTTTTTTCATAATGTAACAAATTATTTATCTCTCCACATATAATAAATAGTCTGCAATATTAACAATCGTTATCATACTATTGTTGTATATAACAGATAAATCGCCACTCATCATAACCGTAAAACATATTTTTACAACATTTTTTTGTAAATTTGCGACAAATCAACAGAATTCTATAATGACAGAATTTCCTATACGTTCACAACAGCTTGTCGCGATGGCCGACAAGCGCGTCATAATACTTGACGGTGCGTTCGGCACCATGTTGCAGAGTCTTAATCTTTCGGAAACAGATTTCCGCGGCACACGCTTTGCCTCCCACAATACAAATCTGCGCGGCTGCAATGACATATTGTGTCTGACACAACCGGAAGCCGTCGCCGACATTCACCGCCGGTATCTTGAGGCAGGAGCCGACATCATAGAAATAAACTCATTCAACGCCAACGCCATATCTCTGGCCGACTATGCGCTGTCAGACCTCGCGGCAGAAATCAACCTTGCCGCGGCGCGCATCGCACGCGGGCAGGCCGACGAATATCTCAACGCCACAGGCCGGCAAGCATACGTAGCAGGAAGCGTCGGTCCCACCAACAAATCGCTCACAATGGCCGTAGCGCTCAACGACCCTATCGACTGGGACACCATGACCGAAGCCTACACCACACAGATATCCGCGCTCATAGAAGGGGGAGTCGACCTCCTCATTATCGAGACCATTTTCGACACGCTCAATGCGAAAGCTGCGATATATGCCGCCGAAAATGCTTTTGCTGCCACCGGCACTACCCTGCCGGTCATCCTTTCGGTGACTCTCACCGAAAGCGGCCGCACGCTCTCCGGGCAGTCGCTCGAAGCATTCACTGCCACCATAGCCCATGCCAATCCGTTTGCCGTAGGACTCAACTGCGGTTTCGGCATCGAAGGCATGGTGCCGCACATCGCAACCCTGCAGACACTCGTGCCGCGCGTATCGGTCTATGCCAACGCCGGACTGCCCGACAAGCTCGGAAAATACAACGAGACCCCGCAGATGATGGCCGACGCGCTCAGACCGCTGCTTGAGTCGCATCAGCTCAATATAGTGGGCGGATGCTGCGGCACGACGCCCGAACACATAGCGGCGATAGCGCATGAAGCCGCTCGGCACTCGCCACGCCCCTACCGCGCGCCCGGCAATGTGCTGACACTCGCCGGACTCGATACTCTGACAATTTCTACGGAAACAAATTTCGTCAATGTCGGCGAACGCTGCAATGTGGCCGGAAGCCGAAAATTCCTGCGGCTGATAAAGGAGGACAATTACGACGAAGCACTTGAAATAGCCCGTTCGCAGGTTGAAAAAGGCGCACAGATAGTAGATGTCAACATGGATGACGCTCTGCTTGACGCCTCACAATGCATGAGCCGTTTCATACGCATGACACAGATTGACCCGGACATCGCAAAGGCACCCGTAATGGTCGACTCGTCGGAGTGGGATGTAATTCTCGCCGGATTAAAGACCATTCAGGGCAAACCTGTAGTCAACTCGATATCGCTGAAAAATGGAGAAGAGGCTTTCATCAGGCACGCAAAGACCATACGGCAGTTTGGCGCCGCAATGGTGGTGATGGCATTCGACGAGCAGGGGCAAGCGACTTCGTTTGAAAGAAAAATAGAGATCTGCGCACGAAGTTACGAACTGCTCACACGCAAGGCAGGCATACCGCCCCAGGATATAATCTTTGACCCGAATATACTTTCGATAGCGACCGGCATGCCCGAACACAATCATTATGCCGTCGACTTCATAGAGGCGACACGCTGGATCAAAGCCAATCTGCCGGAAGCCAAAGTAAGCGGAGGTCTGTCAAACCTGTCATTCTCTTTCCGCGGCAACAACACCGTGCGCGAGGCAATGCACGCCATATTTCTCTCGCATGCAATTCCCGCAGGTATGGACATGGCTATCGTCAATGCGGCGTCACTGCCCTCACCCGACGACATCCCCACCCGACTGACCCGTCTGGTCGAGGATGTGATACTTGACACCGACCCCGATGCCGCCGACCGTCTTGTTGAAGAGGCCCAGCATCTGCTGCAACAGAAAAGCGAGGGAATTGCCACAGCTCCGGCAATTGATATATCAACGATGTCACCGTCAGAGGCTCTGACCTCTGCAGTGGCACGCGGCTCGGCCAACGGTCTTGAGGCGCTGGTCAACGCGGCACTGCAGCAGACAGGCTCGGCCGTAGGTGTTATCAACGGCCCGCTGATGGACGCCATGAACCTCGTGGGACAGCGCTTCGGCGAAGGCAAGATTTTTTTGCCACAGGTGGTAAAGAGCGCTTCGGCCATGAAAGCGGCCGTAGATATCCTGACACCTGTAATCGAAGCTGAAAAAGCCTCAGGCGCGTCACAGACAGGCGCGACACGCCCGAAGATGGTAATCGCAACAGTCAAGGGTGACGTGCACGACATAGGCAAAAATATCGTTTCAGTGATAATGCGTTGCAACGGATTTGAGGTAATCGACCTCGGAGTCATGGTGCCGGCTGAAACCATTGTGGAACGTGCGCGTCAGGAGAATGCCGACCTTGTGGGACTCTCAGGGCTTATCACCCCGTCACTCGAAGAGATGTGCAACGTAGCGCGCCTGATGGCACAGACTGGCCTCACAATGCCGTTGTTTATCGGAGGGGCCACCACATCTGACCTTCACACTGCGTTGAAGATAGCACCGCTTTACTCATCGCCCGTAGTCCATACCCGCGACGCCGCACAGATGCCCGGACGCGTAAAGGAATTTATCGACCCTGCCACCAGTGCTGAAGCCGGCAGCAGACTAATCTCAGAGCAGCAGCATCTTCGCGACTCGGCAGGCTCGCCGGTACGGCTGCTGTCACTTGCCGAAGCCCGTGCCCTGCGCCCCCAATGCACTCCTGACGATGATATAAAGGAGCGACTGACTCCCGGGCCACTCGCCTACCAGTGGGATATCGACACATTGCGCCCGCTCATCAACTGGCGCGCGTTTCTTGCGGCATGGAAACTCGATGCATCGTTTGCATCGCTTGCTCCCGACAGCCGGCGCTCATGCAGTTGCCACGCACATACCCACCTGCCATCGTCGCAAAAACAGGCCAAAGCTATGGAAGCGCAGCGACTGCTGCTGGATGCTGACGAAGCTCTGAGGCACATTGCATCGGAAACAGGAAAAATCAAAGCCACTGTCGACTGCCATCCGGCTCTGTCAACGACTGACGACGAAATCGTAATCGCAACCGACAAGGGAAGGTTCATCATACCGACATTGCGACAGCAACAGGACGACAACGGCCGGGAGCGGCTCGCACTGTCAGATTTTGTCAAATCTTCACCCGACGGCTCTACGCCTGATGACTATGTTGGAGTATTCGCAGTATCGACCGGAACAAGCCTGCAACATCTTGTCGACGAGATATCGGCCGTCGACGAATACAAGGGACTCGTTTACCGCACAGTCGCCGACCGCCTTGCGGAAGCAGCCACTGAAGCCACCCACCGCCAGGCCCTTCACGACTGGAATTACTCATCAGATGAAGTTAACCTCACCGATCTTGACTACGAAATGACATCTATCCGCCCGGCTGTCGGCTACCCGTCACTTCCTGACCAGTCGCTGATGTTCATTCTTGACAAGATCGTCGATTTCAGCAGAGTGGATATGCGGCCGACCGAAAGCGGCGCACTCAATCCGCCTGCATCGACAGCCGGACTGATTATACTCAACCCGAAATCACGTTATTTCATACTTGGCAAAATCGGAGCAGACCAGCGCGAGGATTATCTGTCACGCCACCCGCTCAAATTGCCCGGACAGGAACGTTTCCTTCCGCAATAAACTTCCGCAATAAACTGCAATAAACAATAAAATAACCATGCATCTTAAAAAAATATTTGCAGAATAGCGATTAAAAGCGTACCTTTGCATAAAATTTAAAACAAGGTCGGTCCGGTAGCTCAGCTGGATAGAGCATCTGCCTTCTAAGCAGACGGTCATGCGTTCGAGTCGCATCCGGATCACAAAGAGATAAGATTCATTAGCTCAGTTGGTTTAGAGCGCCTCCTTGACAGGGAGGAGGTCACTGGTTCGAATCCAGTATGGATCACACAAAAAAGTCACAACATTTCTGTTGTGACTTTTTTATATGCCATATAGCGCAGGGCGTCCGCACGACTCTGATTTACTCAGTCACAGCTGTTTACTAAATCAGTCAACTTTGTCTACTGTAAATAAGCTATTAGCAAACCGGCGATTCGTGAAGCCCTCATTCTATATCATCATGCCGTTCACGCCAACTCTGTGCGCCGGCCAATTCGGTTACTGCTCTAAAAGAACGTTTGAAATTAAACCGTATTAACAATAAAAGAGAATGATAGAAATATATGAATTGAGCTGAGAATCAATATATTTTTCAACTGATATACACTATAATAGAAATAATCATAAGTGCTACAAACGCGAGCCCACCAGCAGCTTTTGCATTTTCTTTTTCTTTCCCCGCATCGCTAAACATATAAGCAACTCCAAAAACTATCGCTGCGACAATCCCGGCACCAAGTGCCGACAGCAACAGCCACGGAATAATTCCTGGATAATTTTTTTCCGCGTTTCCAAGCGCACCTACGTATGTTCCCCAACCACAAAGTATGAATTGTAACATCTCTAAATAATTTTGAGAATAAAATGAATTGACGTTACAAATATACGTAAATAGTACCTATTTCTACCCCCCGTTAAAAAATGTTAACAAGTTATTCTTGTTGATAATCGAAATGAATTAATAGGCGTTTTCTTCGCCGTGGATGGCGTTGGTGACGGTGCGGACTATGATTTTGAGGTCGAGTGAGAGACTCCAGTGCTCTATATACCATACGTCGTTGTCGACTCGGCGCTCCATCTGCCACAATTCGTCGGTAGCGCCTCTGAAACCCTGAATCTGCGCCCAGCCGGTTATGCCGGGTTTCACAAGATGACGCACCATATACTGGTCAATAAGCTTGCGGTATTCTTCGGTATGCGCAAGCATGTGGGGCCGGGGCCCTACAACCGACATATCCCCTTTGAACACGTTCCAGAACTGAGGCAATTCGTCAATCGATGTATGACGGAGAAAGTTGCCAAGCCGAGTCTTGCGGTCATCATTTTTTGTGGCCTGACGAGTATCGGCGTCTTTGCTGACCCTCATCGTGCGGAATTTATAGCAGTAGAAGTCTTTTCCAAGATATCCGGTGCGCAGCTGTTTGAAAAACACCGGTCCGGGAGAAGAAATCTTGATTGCTATCGCTATCGGAATCAATACCAAAGGAGAGAGCAGCAATACAAATCCTGAGAAGAAAATGTCGAATATACGCTTTATGGCTCTGTTTGCTACCGATCTCAACGGAGTCTGATGCACGGCTATTACCGGAATCGTACTGTTGAGATTGAACATATAGAAGCTATATTTGAGCTTGGGCGATATCAACGGAGTGAAATACAATTTGCAGAAATGCTGGTCGGCAAGATGTATCACCTTATTGATCAGCGTATCATTATCTATTGACGCTGCATAAAAAATCTCATGGACGTCATTCTCCTTAATGAAACCTTCAAGGCGATCGATTGTACCGATAAAATTTCCGGAAAAATCAGATGGAATTCGGTTGTCAAAATATCCGAGCACTTTCATGCCGTAACCTTGTTCGCCGACAAGCAGCTGCGTGAGACGCACGGCAGCATGACCGGTACCGATAATCACGACATTGCGGGTGTTGCGACCATGCCGGCGTATCCATTTCAACAATGCCAGAGACACGAGCCATACCGACAAAAGCAATCCGGCCTGAAGGAAAAACAACAGACTGAAAAATCCGATTTTAATTCCGGCATATCCTGTAAACATCATCATCGCCGCATAAAGGATTGTCGATGACAACGAAGCAAGCAACGCCATGCCTACGAGTCGTTCAACTCGCATCATGCGACGCTGATGCACTGACAGACAACCTCTGCCCACGACTACTGCAACAACACCGACAGCCAATATAACGCGCCAAACATGATGCCCTCCTCCAGCTACAATGATGTAGTCATTACATGAAAGTAACGACACAAACACTACAGCTATGATAATTATATCAAGAAGCGTCTGGATATATGGAACATATTTTCCATATTTACCTATAGGTATATTCTTAAACATCATACTCAATTTCGGAGTGAGGCACTTTCTGCATGACAGCATACAGAATTAAAGCAACTTATTGAAACATGTGAAATCTCGGGCATAATCTTTTGCCTCGAATTTCATTGCCGTCATTATATAATAAATACACAATACCCCGGAATAACAATTCATCGGGGCATTGTGTTTTATAATCCCTTACAGGCGACCGTCAATCAGGGCGATTTTCTTTTCGAGGTCGGCGATATCATCGCGTATGCGCTGTGTCTTGCGCTCGATATCACGAAGCATCGACGAGCCGGAAGTCGATTTGAAGTTGAAAAATCCAAGATTATTCTGATATGTAGTCAGTTCCGACCGTTTTGTCTCAAGAACACGTGCGAGGCGTTCACGCTCACGAATGAGCTTGCCGCTGTCTGACATCTCGTTGATGCTGTTTTCAAAGCGAGCGAAATTTGCACGGGTGTCCTTGAGGTCGTGCACTTTATAGAGCTCATTGATTACGGAGCGGAATTCCTCATACACTTTGTCTTTTTCGCGGAAGGGCACATGTCCGATTTCGTTCCAACGGGCCTGCGCGTCTTTTATCGCAGCTACCACCTCCTGACGTGGAGCGTCGGGGGCGATTTCTTTAAGTGAAGCCGTCAGCGCGCGTTTCGCACGGAGATTTTCCTGCTCCGACTTGCGCGACTGTGACAAATCGCGTTTTTTCTGCTCGAAGAAGTAGTCACAGGCTTCCTGAAAGCGCTTCCACACTTCGTCGGAACGCTTCTTGGGCACAGAGCCGATAGTTTTCCAGCGGCGCTGCAATTCGGTAAGTTTTTCAGCGGTGGCCTTCCAGTCCGTGCTGTCCTTGAGGGCTTCGGCCTGCTCGCAGAGAGCTAATTTTTTCTCCAGATTTGCCGCCATATCCTCTTTTACCGATTTATAATATTCGGCTTTCTGCGTAAAGAATTTGTCACAGACAGCGCGGAAACGGGTAAACAAGACATTATTGGCTTTCTTTGACGCAAAGCCGAGCTTGCGCCAATCTTCCTGTGCCTGGAGTATTGTTCTGGTCATGTCGTTCCAGGCGTTGAATGATTTGAGCGAATCAAAGTCAAGAGCTTCAAGACGCTCGCAAATAGCGGTTTTTGCGGCTTCGTTTTCCTGCTCACGAGCTTTGCGCTCCTCAAAAAATGCCTGATATTTTTTGTTGACAACAGCTGATGCCTCTTTGAAGCGTGCCCATATTTCCTCGCGCTGCTCCTTTGCCACAGGGCCTGTCTCGCGCCATGTGACATGCAGATCCTGCAGCCGCTTGAACGCCGCAATCACATCGGCTTCGGCATCAAGCTGCTCAGCTTCGGCACACAGTTGGAGCTTTGCCTCAAGATTTTTCTTGAAATCATAATCGCGGAGGTCTTTGTTGACTTTAAGCTGGTCATAGAAAAGCTCGACGGCATCCTGATAACGCTTCCACTGGTCAGACATCTGCTGAGGCGACACATCACCCACATTCTTGAATTCCTGCTGGATTTCACGGAAACGTGTGAAGTGACGGTTTACATTATCCGTATCGTTGCTCATAGCTGTGATTTCAGCTATAAGAGAGTCTTTTTGTTCGAAATTGCGCTGAAGCTCAGCCTCAACCTCGGCTGCACGGGCCGCCTTTTTCTCCTTTATCGAGCCGAGCAGCTGACGAAGCACCTCGTCGGCCGGATCTTCTTCGGGGATAAAAGCCTCCGGATCATTTCCGTTGGCAACAAACTGGCGGCGAGCCTCCTCGTCGGTAGCCTTGCGAAGCGCGTAGTAACGCTGTTTGAGCCGCGACACTTCATCGCGTGATATTTCATCGGCCTCGGCCTGCGCGAGGGCGGTAAGAGTGATGATAACGTCAGCTTCCGACATCTCGTCAATGGCAGAAGCGGCCTCTGCGGCTTTGGTATCATCTGTGGCTGCATCGGCGGCAACGGCCGATGTGTTGACTTCTTCATTCTCAGTTTCAGGCTGAGAATTTTCGGCGATAGGATTGGCAGTCAGGTCAATAGGCTCGTCTGCCGTCTGGCGGATTTCCATAACAAATTAAATATTAATGTAATAACTGGATGCGGAGCACAGTTTTCTCCAAATTCCGTTCCAAATTTATGTAAAATAATTGTAAAAACCTACTTTTTTCATAAATAGTTTGTGTATCTTTGCACCGGCGAAGAGCTGATGGTGTCGCAAAACCACGCAAAACTATCGTCAAGTCGCAGTGACGCAATATATTGTGTAGCTGCAACATGAGATAACATGACATTGCATATAAGGCGCTATTGCATCATCATCTAAGGAATTCAGGTGAAAATCCTGAGCAGGCACGCTGCCGTAACTCTTGAGAGTATTGCAGAATTCGGAAAAATGTAGGGACGCACGGCTCGTGCGTCCGTCAACATTCTGATTGCCGGATGTTAATTTCGGACGCACGAGCCGTGCGTCCCTACTGTATGAAGCTTTGCAACACCCTCATCGTGACACAAGCCATTGGAGCGTTGGCTCCGAGAAGGCGTCGCACCGAGAGAAGCCGGAAAACAAACGCTTTGCCATCGGCCGTTCAAAGGAATAGCCGATTTGCAGATTTTACGGAGGCTGAAGTTATTTTCGCTCCTGTGTCACGTTGATAATTGACAATCTCAAAAACAATAGCAAAAATGAAAAAAATCATCTATCTTGCGGCTGTTGCCGCAGCATTCTCATTCACATCATGCTCTGACGACGACAACACGCCGGCACCGCCCGCGCAATCGTCAGTCGAAGGTCTTTTCGTGGTGTGCAACGGCAATTACCTCGCCGGCAACGGTTCGTTGTCATATTACAATCCCGATGACAACACCGTGGAGAACAACGTTTTCCAACGTGCCAACGGCATGAAGCTCGGCGACACAGCCCAGTCAATGAGCATTGACGGAAACACCGGCTGGATCTGTGTAAACGGCTCAAACGTGGTCTATGCCATCGACGTTGACACCTACAAAGTCAAAGGCCACGTCACCGACGTGACATCACCCCGCAACGCTCTCGCCATAAGCGACAGCAAGTTGTATATAACCACCCTCTACGACAACCGCATCGCCATCGTCAATCCGGCCACATATAGCGTAACCGGCCACATCGACATCCCTGACATGGAGGCATCGACAGGTTCTACCGAGCAGATGATAAAAATCGGCGATTACGTATATGTGAACTGCTGGAGCTACCAGAAAGAGGTGCTGAAAATCGACACCCGCAACGACAAGGTTGTTGACCGCATCGAGGTAGGCATACAGCCTCAGAGCATAGCTACCGACGGAAAGAACTCTCTGTGGGTGCTCTGCGACGGCGGAGGCTGGGCAGAAAACCCTGTGGGCTTCGAGGCTCCTTCGATCTCACGTATCGACCTGAACACATTCAAGGTTGTCAGCACAATCAAGCTCGCCGAATACAGCTCGGCATCACACCTGCGCTACTACAACGGCAACCTCTTCTGGCTTGAAAACGGCGTGCAGCGCATGAGTGCGGATGCTACAGCAGCCCCCACCGCCGCCTTCATCCCGTCGACAAGCTACAGCCTTTATGCGCTCGATATCAATCCCGCGAACGGCGACATCTACGTCGGCGATGCAATTGACTATATGCAGGACGGCACCGTGACACGCTACAACGCCGCCGGCGACAAGACCGACTCATTCACCACCGGCATCATTCCCGCAGGCTTCTGCTGGAAAACCGGCAAATAAGTAACTATTCAAATTTATTTTGACACATATCTTTATATCAATCAGGATATGAGACACCCCCAAAGCAGGGACTTCACACAATCGTCAGGACGGCACTGTTTTCATAGAGCCAAATTTCATTTCGATAGCGAACATTTCAGTTCCTCCGAGCCATCCCGACATCTATTGGTGACGGCCCTGCTTTTTCTGTTTCTTTTTCCGCGGGCGGCAGCAGCGCGCGACAACACTTTAAGCCACAGCCTCGGTGACGTGACCGTTACAGCAAGCCGACCGCTAAGCCGCATCGGTGTCCAATACACATCAATCGACTCAGCAGCGCTTCGTGACAACATCTCACTTTCGATGGCCGATGTCCTGGGCTTCAATTCTTCCGTATTCGTCAAATCGGCAGGCCGGGCCACACTATCGACAGTATCGTTCCGCGGAACAGCACCGTCTCACACCGCAGTGACATGGAACGGACTTCCAGTCAACTCTCCCGCAATGGGGCTTACCGACTTCTCGATGCTTCCCTCTTATCTCATCGACCGCGCGTCGCTGCTTCACGGAGCATCATCCCTGACGCGCACATCAGCCGGCATGGGCGGCATGGTCGATCTGTCGACATCTCCGGCTGAAATAGGCGACGGCTTCAACTTGCAATACATTCAGGGAGCCGGCTCCTTCAGCACATTCGATGAATTTCTGAAACTGTCATACGGCGATGACCGCTGGCGCCTGTCAACGCGCGCAGTTCTCTCAACCTCCGACAACGATTTCACATTCATCAACAAAGACCGTAAGGAATTTGTATATGACGACAACCATACCATTATAAATTCCTATTATCCCAAAGACCGAAACCGCAATGGCGGGTATTGCGACTTCCATCTGTTGCAGCAGATTTATTTTTCAGCTCCGCGGCGCAACGACATCGGACTTCAGGTGTGGTACACCGGTTCAGTGCGCCACGTGCCGCTCAACACCGTCGACTATGTCGATTCCCGCGATTTCATCAAGAAGCAACGCGACAACATAATACGCGCCATAGCGTCATGGCAGCACCGCACCGGAGCCATGACACTGTCGGCACGCGCCGGATATGTGCACCAGTGGAATGCCTACGACTATGCCGTAGAGCGCAGCGAAGGGATAATGAATACATCCATTACCTCCCGCACCAAAACCGACACATTTTACGGTGACGGCGAATGGGGATGGACTCCGGGCAACAACCTGTTTCTATCGGCGACACTTTCCGTGAAACACGACAGAGTCGCCACAGTCGACCATGCAGCTCTGGCCGGAGTAAAAAGCTATGATAAGGGACGTTGTGATCTTGGAGCATCGGTTTCAGCCCGCTGGCAGGCAACTTCGAGGCTCGGACTGTCAGCAGTCGTCAGACAGGATATAGCAGGTCATGATGCCGACGCCCCCGCCCCTGCCCTGTTTGCCGACTATGTAATAAATCGTGACGCCAATCTGACAGTGAAGGGCTCCGTGGCCCGCAATCACCACTATGCGTCGCTCAACGACCTCTATTTCCTGCCCGGCGGAAATCCCGACCTCAAGGCTGAACACGGCTGGAGCTACGAAATAGGCATTTCAGCCGACAAAGCAGTAGGCTCACGCACAAACGTATCGGCGTCAGTCAACTGGTATGACTCGTATATCAACGACTGGATACTATGGCTTCCGACCAACAAGGGCTTTTTTCAGGCCAGAAATGTGAGAAACGTGCATGCCTACGGCATCGAGGCTGCCGCCGGAATATCCACGCGTCCGGGCGACGACTGGAAAATCGGCATAAACGCCGGGGTGTCGTGGACAGCCTCAATCAACGACAGCGAGCCGGTTTCGCCCGACGACAAGTCGGCAGGCAAACAGCTCCCTTACGTGCCCAAACTGTCGGCGTCACTCACCGGCACAGTAGTCTGGCGACTGTGGAACCTGCAATACAAATGGTGTTACTACTCACGTCGATACACCATGACATCAAATGAAAACACCATTTCCGGCTCACTGCCCCGCTACTTCATGAGCAATCTGTCGCTCGAACGGCGCATACCGCTTCATGCGGTGGAACTGTCGGCCAAAATAGCCATCAACAATCTTTTCAATGCCGACTATCAGACCATAATGGCACACCCGATGCCCGGCACCAATTTTGAAATTTTCCTATCGATATCAATCTGATATACGCTTGATTGCATTAACACAAGAGCGGCACCGCATCAACGGCGCCGCTCCTTTTTTCCGGCTGACCGACGCGGTGTCGGGATGACAACCGGCGTCAATCGCTATTGCACGCGCTCAGAAACCGCACGTGACAATTCTTACGAAAGAGGCTATTCCTCTTTTACTCTTTTCTTGGCTTTTTCTTTTGTTTTGGTCGATGAACTCTCAAGATCTTTTTCCTCCTGAAGGTCAATCTCACGACGATTGTCGTCAATCACACGATATTGCAGATAGGCGAGCGACTGGTCGGCCATGATACGGAAACTTCCGCCAATCTCACGGCGCCATTTGCGGGCCATCGAGAAGATGCCTCTGTTGAGATATGCCTCTACAAACGGGTGGACATACATTGTGAATTTCTTGACCTTAAGAGTGTTGACGAGATATTCAAGTTTTTCTTTAAGCGTATCGGTAAACAGTAGCGACGGCTGCACTTCTCCTTTTCCGAAACATGAGGGGCACTTCTCGGTCGTGGTTATGTCGAGAGCGGGACGCACACGCTGACGGGTAATCTGCATCAGACCGAACTTGCTGAGCGGCAATATATTGTGTCGCGCCCGGTCATTTGCCATGACTTCTTTCATGTGCTCGTATAGCCGCTGGCGGTGCTCGCTCTTGTTCATATCGATAAAGTCGATGACAATAATACCACCCATGTCACGGAGTCTGAGCTGACGGGCTATTTCATCAGCCGCCCGCATGTTTACTTCGAGGGCATTGCTTTCCTGGTCGGCAGACGCTTTGGTGCGGTTGCCTGAATTGACATCGATAACATGAAGCGCCTCTGTATGCTCTATGATGATATACGCGCCTGATTTAAACGAAACTGTCTTGCCGAACGATGATTTTATCTGTTTGGTGATATTGAACTTGTCGAAAATAGGTTCCGGCTTGTCATACAGTTTCACAATATCGCGGCGGTCAGGGGCAATCAGACTCACATATTTCTGAATCTGAGCCGTAGCTTCGGCATCGTTTACATGTACCGCTTCAAATTCCGGTGAGAAAATATCGCGCAACACGCCTACTATACGGCTTTCCTCTTCAAAAATCAGAGTCGGAGCGGTGGCTTTCTGCGCTTTTGCGAGAGTGCTTTCCCAGCATTCGAGAAGCGTCTTGAGCTCATGGTTCAGGTCTGCGACACGTTTGCCTTCGGCAGAAGTGCGTATGATGACTCCGAAATTTTTTGGACGAATACTCTCGACAAGCTGACGGAGACGCAGTTTTTCCTCTGTCGATTTTATTTTCTGTGAAATCGAGATTTTGTCGCTGAAAGGGATGAGCACAAGGTAACGCCCTGTGAATGTGATTTCTGTAGTGAGACGGGGGCCTTTTGAAGAAATCGGCTCTTTGACAATCTGCACAAGCAGTTCGCGTCCTGACGCAAGAAGGTCGGCAATCGAGCCGTGTTTATCGATATCGGGGCCGAGCTTGAGTTTTGAAAGCTGCGGCACCTTTTTTTTATCTTCAAGCAGCTGGTCTACAAAACTTGAATAGGAAGAGAAGTGGGGGCCAAGATCAAGGTAATGAAGGAAAGCGTCTTTTTCGTAGCCGACATTGACAAAGGCGGCATTCAGTCCGGGCATCAGTTTTTTAACTTTAGCCAGGTAGATGTCACCTACAGCGTAGGCCTGGTTGCGCGACTCTTTCTGAAGGGACACAAGCCGCCCTTCCTCGGTAAGCGCAATCGACACCTCGTTGGGTTGTACGTCTACAATTAATTCGCTTTTCATTGGTTGTTTTTGTTTTGCTTCCGGCAAAGAGCCGGAGCTCAGTTAGAGATTATAAAAACGCAAGAACAAACTTATTGACAATAGCCGCCTGGCGGAATATCATATAAGTTTGTCCTGTATAGCGTTATGTCATGAGATTATTTCTTCTTGTGACGATTCTTTCTCAGACGTTTTTTACGTTTGTGAGTAGCCATCTTGTGGCCTTTTCTTTTTTT
>CAMWIJ010000007.1 GCA_947174275.1 uncultured Muribaculaceae bacterium | reverse complement strand
TTGGGGAGGGTGCATGCCGCTGATTATATGATATTTTCCCACGGAAGAGATAACCCGGGATGTCATTGGGGAGGGTGCATGCCGCTGATTATATGATATTTTCCCACGGAAGAGATAACCACGGGGGCGAGACGCCCCCGTCCCGGCTTCCGCCCGCGGTGACATTACCTCCACTATCCGCTCACCCCGGCTTCCGCAGGACGCCGATTATGCTTAACCCCGGACGCCACAGCGCAGCGAGGCTTCCGGGGTAGCAGTGTATGGTAATATGATAATTCCGGGCCTTGCATTGAGGGTGTTTTGTAGGGACGTACGGCTCGTGCGTCCGCGTGTAATGCCTGATAATCAGATTGTTGGCGGACGCACGAGCCGTGCGTCCCTACATTTTGATGGCATTTCTCCGAGTTCGCAACGCCTTCACGGCAATAGAACCTGAGAGATTGTAATATGAACTTTAACAATAAAAAAGCGATGGAGCGGGTCTCCATCGCTTTTTTATTGTGGCAGGCTGTCACAACTGACAGCCATGTGTGTCATGTCAGTGTACGGACGATTATTTTACGAGTTCTTTGGTTACTTTTTCGCCACGAACCACGATGTAGAGACCATTGGCGGGCTCTGCTACGCGTACACCCTGGAGGTTGTAGTAAACGGGAGCGACATTTGCATCTTCGATCTCAGCGTCAGCTATACCGTTGGTTTCACCTACGAGCTTGATGGTGTTGTTGGTGAAGTCAACAGTGATTTCGTAAGTGCCGGGGAGTACTTTCCAAGCGTTGGGCTCTGCAGCTTTAACGAAATCGTAAGTCTCACCCGAAACAATTTCTGCATCAAGAGTAGTTGCGCCATAACGTGAGCCTAAGCTCCAGTCAACTGAGCTTGAACCGAGTTTGGTGCAGAGGCTGAAGAAACCGTAATCGTTCTCAAATGCAGTTTCGATTTCGATCTCACCGGTGAATACATCACCTTCTTTTTCGAGAGCGATACCGTAAGAGGGATTCCAGTGTGTAGTCTCATCGCCGGGGAAGTCACCGATTACGTAGAGAGCGGCGGGTGCGCTAGAAACGGGACCTGAGCCTCCGCCGGTAACAACGAGTTCCAATGATTTTGTATTGAAGGAGAAGTTCCAGGTTCCTGCTGCGATAGAGAAGTTAGAGCCACCGGCATTAGTGCAGGGGAACACACCGGCTGCGGTGATGGCAGAGTTGCCTGAGGCAGCGTACCAGTCAGATTGAGCACCGTTGGTGTTTTCCTTGATACCGAACTCACAAGCTCCGGTAAGAACTACATTTTCAGCTACCCAAAGACCGTTGTCTTTGTCTTCGAGGTCAATAGCTGACCAATCGATAGCACCGTCGGGGAAGTTGCCCCAGAGTACGTAAGTAACTTTTACTTCAGCTTCTTCACCTGTGATAGTGAGAGTTCCGGCAGTGGGATTGAGAACGATGTGGGGATTGCTTACCGCACCCTCTGCAAGGTTAATGTTTCCGGTAGAACCGCCAACGCCATAAGAATAAGCCTCGCCAAGTTTGAGATTGGTGCCGTTTGAACCGAAGTTGATATTATCGTTACCCCAGGTACCGTCGTTTAATTTGAAGCCTGAAGTAAGTTCACCCTTAAAGTCAAGCACATATTCACCGTTGCCTGAAGCTGTGAATTTAGCGCTGGCATCTTTTAATTTCCAGCCGTTGAAGCCACCGATGAGATAATAGTCAGCTGCACTTGCCGAAACTACGCCAAGCACGAGAGCTACAAGAAAAAAGTAGAATTTTTTCATGAATGAATTGGTTAAATTGTTAATAATTAAGGTTAAATATATAAATATGGTTTATTATCGTCTGTTCCTGTAAAACGTTACTCGCCCAAACTATCGACCGGCTTCACAGAGAAATCCGGACGTGCGGCATTCAATAAACAAAACACTTTGATGTCATGGTATGTATTGTGCCTGCAATATAGTGAAAGAGTTATTATGTAAGTATGGTATGAGAAATCAAAAAAAGTAGAAAACTGTAGAAAATCTATCGGTCATCAAGGTTTATTAAGGTTACTCACACTATTTTAGGTCGCTAAGTTATACATTATTTTTAAGTTGACAAATTTTTTGACGGAATTTTTGGCAAAAATTTGTCAACTTACTATGAATTTATTGCGAAAGCCTTTGCTGTATTTGCGGGTTAACCCCCGGAAGCCTCGCTGCGCTACGGCGTCCGGGGTTACGCATAATCGGCGTCCTACGGAAGCCGGGGGGTGATGGGTATCAGTCGGACCAGTCAGACGGGTCTGACAGGTCGGACGGGGAGGACGGTAGGTGTGGGGGGATAAGGGCTCCGGTGGGTGTGGATGGTATCTCTGCGGGCGGTAGTAGCCGGGGCGGGGGCGTCTCGCCCCCGGGATGTCACCGGGGAGTGTGGCTTGCCGGTGATTGTATGATATTTACTAACAGAAGAGATAACCACGGGGGCGAGACGCCCCCGCCCCGGGATGTCATCGGGGAATGTGGCTTGCCGCTGATTGTATGACATTTTCCCTCAGAAGAGATAACCACGGGGGCGAGACGCCCCCGCCCCGGGATGTCACCGGGGAGTGTGGCTTGCCGCTGATTATATGATATTTACCAACAGAAGAGATAACCACGGGGGCGAGACGCCCCCGTCCCGGCTTCCGCCCGCGGTGATATAACCGGCTTGAGCCGTAATTTCAGTTTCTTATCTGGCCGTTGCCGGAAATGAGCCACTTGTAGGTCATGAGTCCTTCGAGAGCCATAGGGCCGCGGGCATGCATTTTTTGTGTGGAGATGCCGATTTCAGCTCCGAGACCGAACTGAGCGCCGTCGGTCCATGATGTCGGCGCGTTGGTGTAGACGCAGGCAGCGTCGACTTCCATGCCGAAACGGCGTTTTGCTTCGTCGTCGGCTGTCACAATCGACTCGCTGTGCCCCGAACCGTAGCGCGAGATATGCGCAATGGCTTCGTCAAGAGAGTCGACCGTCTTTATTGCCATTGCATAGGATAGGAACTCCGTGCCGAAATCATCGTCAGAGGCTTTGCGAAGCAGACGGGAGGGATAATGACCGTCGAGAGCCGCGAAGGCGCGAGCGTCGGCATGGATAACAACCTCAGAAGCCTCCAGAGGCGCACAGAGGGCCGGCAGAGCGCTCAGAAGCGAGCTGTTGACAATAGCGCAGTCGAGAGCGTTGCAAACGCTTACGCGGCGTGTCTTGGCGTTATTGATGATGTCACGCGCCATCGCGAGGTCAGCCGATGCGTCGACGTAGCAGTGACACACTCCGGCACCGGTCTCGATGACCGGCACACGCGATTTTTCCCTGACGCTGTTGATTAGACTGCTGCTGCCGCGGGGTATGATAAGGTCAACGAGACCGCGCGCGGAAAGCAATATGTCGGTGGCTTCGCGGGTGGCGGGGAGCAGTGTCGCCACGGCGGGATCGATGCCGTGACGGCGGAGCACTGAATGTATGACAGCGACAATAGCCCGGGACGAGTCGTCGGCGTCGTGCCCCCCTTTCAAAACGGCAACGTTTCCGCTTTTGAAGCAGAGCGAGAAAACGTCGGCTGTCACGTTGGGACGCGCCTCATATATCACCCCGATGACACCGAAAGGCACAGCAACCCTCGAAATGACAAGTCCGTTGGGACGCACACGCCGGTCGAGCTCTACGCGCGGCGAGGGCAATGAGGCCACGTTGCGCATGTCGGCGGCAATGCCGGCAATGCGGTCAGGGGTAAGCTTGAGCCGGTCATACTTGGGATTGGCAGGGTCCATCCGGCTCAGGTCGAGAGCGTTGGCGGCAATGATATCGTCAGTTGCGGCGACAAGAGCGTCGGCGGTTTCGACAAGGATAGCGTTGGTCTCGTCATCAGTCAGACCCAGCAGCCGGCGGGAGGCAGTGCGTGCGTCAATAAGTTGCTGTTCAATCATATAATTATTCGACATAGAGGTAGTCATAATGTATAACAGGGCGGCGGCGATGCTTTCCGGCAGCCTCGCGGGCTTCGGAGGCGCTGTAAGATGAACGGCCGATGGCAACGAGGTTGCCGCCGCTGTCAAGCACTTTTATAAGGTCGTCTTTCTCGAAATCGCCGGTTACCGAAGTAACGCCGATGGGGAGGACAGACGCAGCATGGTCGGAGTTGACAGCTTCGACAGCGCGGTCATCTATCATAATCGCCCCTTTCGCAAACCCCTCGCTGTGGGCAATCCAGCGCTTGAGGCTCGAGGCGGGTACGGCGGCGGGAGCAAACTCTGTGCAGAGCGTGTCGCCATTGCCTAAAATAATATCGGTCAGTATGTTGTCACGCTTTCCGTTGGCTATGATTACGGCGATGCCCTCGTCGGCGACCTTGCGCGCGATGCGGTATTTTGTCACCATGCCTCCGCGGCCGAAACCGGAGCGCTCGGTCATGATGTAGTCAGTGAGGTCGAGATCGGGGTCGACACGTCGTATGACCTCGGCGCCGGGAGTTTTGGGATTGCCGTTGTATATGCCGTCGATATTGCTCAGGATAATGAGAGCATCGCAGTCGAGCATGGCGGCCACAAGGCCGGAAAGCTCGTCGTTGTCGGTAAACATCAGTTCGGTGACGCTGACCGTATCGTTCTCGTTCACAATCGGTATAATGCCGTTGCGCAGCATCACCATCATGCAGTTGCGCTGGTTGAGATAGTGGCGGCGTGTGGCGAAACTCTCCTTCATGGTCAGCACCTGGCCTACGTTGATGCCGCGGTCACGAAACAGATCGTAATACCTGTTGATAAGCTTCACCTGCCCCACGGCGGAGAAAAGCTGACGGGCATCGACATTGTCGAGCTGCGGAAGCGCCATGCCTCGCAGTTCGGAGCGACCGCAGGCCACAGCGCCCGATGATATCAGCACAGTCTCAATGCCTTGCGCACGAAGCTGACATATCTGGTCGACAAGCGCCGACACGCGGGTGACATCGAGAGTGCCGTCGGCCCGGGTCAGCACATTGCTGCCGATTTTTATGGTAACTCTGCGGTATTGTCTCATTTCCTGACAGGAGTTAATATTGCATTTATCACAGCCGAAGTGAAACCGCTGTGTTCCAGTGCGTTTATACCTTTGATTGTCATGCCGCCGGGAGTTGTGACCTTGTCAATCTCAAGTTGCGGAGATGCGCCGGGAGCTGACAACATGGCGGCGGCTCCGTCGACAGTGGCACAGACATAGCGCAGGGCATCAGACGGACGGAAGCCCATCTCAACACCGGCCTGCACGCATGCCTGCATGAATTTATACACGTAGGCTATGCCGCATGAACTTAGAGCGGTGGCAGCGTCCATCAGGCGCTCCTCGATGACCGCGACCTCGCCCATGTGGCGGAACATTTTTTCAATTCCGGCCATTACCCCGTCAGAGGCACGGCGACCGGAAATGAAGGTCATCGACTTGCCCACCGACAGAGCAGTGTCGGGAATTACGCGGCACACAGCCGGCAGCTCGTCGCCACGCAGAAGCATCTTGTCGATAGCGTCGAGAGGCACGCCACCGGAAAGCGAGACTATGATGTTGCGGCGATAGACGAGACGCGGCATCACCTGCGACAGCACGCCGGCCAGAAGCCAGGGCTTGACGGCAAGAATGATGACATCGGCGTCGACCACAGCCTCTACATTGTCGGATGTGATGGCAACTGAGGGATATTCGGCTTTGATAGCCTCAAGTTTCGCAGCCGTAGGGTTGGCTACAGTTATTTCATATTGGCCGGTGGCGGCAAGCGCGCGGGCAATGGCGCCGCCCATGTTTCCGGCCCCGATTACAGCAACTTTCATAGTGACTCAAGTATGCGTTTGAGCACTACTTCGGCCGATATCTCGCGGTTGGCCGCTTCGGGGATTACAAGCGAACGGGGCGACTCGATGACGTCGTCGCTCACGATCATGTTGCGTCTCACGGGCAGACAGTGCATGAAATAAGCGTTGTCGGTGAGCGCCATCTTGTCGGCGGTCACGGTCCATGACCTGTCGGTCGACAGCACCTTGCCGTAATTGGGGTCGTCGTAGGCGCTCCAGTTTTTGGCATAGACAAAATCGGCGCCGCGGAGAGCTTCATCCTGATTGTGATATACCTTGGTGTCGCCGACAAACTCAGGGGCAAGATCGTAGCCTTCAGGATTGGCAATCACGAAGTCGACATCAGCCTCACGCATCCATTCGGCAAACGAGTTGGGCACAGCCTGCGGAAGCGCCTTGGGGTGAGGCGCCCACGTGAGCACCACCTTCGGACGCTCCTTCGTCTTGTACTCCTCGATGGTGATAAGGTCGGCAAACGACTGGAGCGGATGACGTGTGGCGGCCTCCATAGAGAACACCGGACGTCCGGAATATTTTATAAACTGATTTAATATCAATTCGTTATAATCATCAGCCTTTGACTCGAAACGGGCAAACGAACGCACTCCGATCACATCGCAGTAACAGCCCATCACGGGAATTGCCTCAAGAAGGTGCTCCGGCTTGTCGCCGTCCATGATCACACCGCGTTCGGTCTCGAGCTTCCACGCGCCCTGGTTCACATCGAGCACAATGGTGTTCATGCCCAGGTTCATGGCTGCTTTCTGTGTCGACAGACGTGTGCGCAGCGAAGAGTTGAAGAATATCATCATCAGAGTCTTGTTGCGTCCGAGATGTTGCCAGGCGAAACGGTCGGCCTTTACTTCAAGAGCCTCCTTCACCGCACCTTTAAGGTCACCGATATCGGCGACTGTTGTGAAATTACGCATAGTATTTCTGTTTTTTACTTACAAATAGACTGTCAGAATTGCAAATATAGTAAATTTTTGCCAATCACGACAATATTATAATCCGGTTTTGCCATAAAAAGACCTCTTCCGCTTACTTTTTGTTGAAGTAATAGTCGAGGATGTCGCGGGCCGCGATGAATGAGCTCTGCCGGTTGGAGAGCACAAGCTGCTCGCGGTCGGCAAGCATTGCCGCAATGTCGGGGTCGTTGTAGAAGTTGGAACGCAGACGGCTGTCGATTGTCTCATACATCCAGTAGCGAGCCTGCTGCATGCGTTTGCGCTCGAAATAACCGTTCTCTTTGACAAATGCAAAGTAGCGGTCAATCATATCCCACACTTCGGCGATGCCGAGTTCGTAATAGCCCGAATATGTCAGCACCTCGGGCGACCAGCCCGATTCTGTCGGCGGGAAGAGATGCAACGCCGACTTGAACTGAGCCTGAGCCAGCTGAGCCGGACCGATGTTGTCGCCATCGGCTTTGTTTATGACGATGCCGTCAGCCATCTCCATGATGCCGCGCTTTATGCCCTGCAGCTCATCGCCTGTGCCGGCAAGCTGTATAAGCAGGAAGAAGTCGACCATCGAATGAACGGCAGTCTCGCTCTGCCCCACGCCTACAGTCTCGACAAATATGTTGTTGTAGCCGGCGGCCTCACACAGCACGATAGTCTCGCGCGTCTTGCGGGCCACACCGCCGAGCGACCCGGCCGACGGGGAGGGACGTATGAATGCACCGGGGTGTTGCGACAGTTTCTCCATGCGGGTTTTGTCGCCGAGGATAGAGCCGCGTGTGCGCTCGCTCGAAGGGTCGATGGCAAGCACTGCCAGCTTGCCGCCGTCGCGCAGCACATGAAGCCCGAACACATCTATAGAGGTGCTTTTTCCTGCTCCGGGCACACCGGTGATGCCTATGCGGCGTGAATTGCCCGAATGGGGCAGACATTTCTCTATGACCTCCTGCGCCAGGGCATAATGGTCAGGCTGTATGCTCTCCACAAGAGTGACCGCGCGCGACAGCATTGTGACATCGCCCTTGACAATGCCGTCGACCATCTCGGCGACAGTAGGGAGCGGTTTACGGCGGTGACGCTTGAGATAGGGATTGACCGACGGAGGCTGAGCCACGCCGGAGTTGACGGTCAGACCGATATATTTTTCGTCGTTTTCAGGATGGTCCATATACAGGTATTTTAGGAGGATTTAAAAGTTAATTCGGGTCAGAAACCTTGGGGAAGCCCTACGGCACGCACTGTCAGCGAGGGGTTGTCGGGGTCGTTGGAAATAACGGATATCCGGCCGTTGAGAATACCGGAGGCAAGAGCTTCAGGGGTGACAGTAACCGTGACTGTGGCCTGTTTCCCTTTTTTGATTTTATCTTTGTCGACCGACAGGGAGATGCCCTTGTCGGCAGTATAGACACGTCGCAGCAGCAACGTGTTTTTCCCTTTGTTGGTTATCGTGAATTGCGCAGTGACGGGAGCTGACGGATCGAATGAGCCGAAATCAAGGCGGTCGGTGCTGACTGATATTACAGGAGCCTTGGCACGGTCGTCGGCCGACATGCGCGAGAAATCCTCGTTGACGATGCCCACGATGTCGATTTTCACCGGTTCTGCTCCGGCTCCGGATGCAATGTAGATGCTGTCGGTGACAAGACCGTAGAGCGGACACCGGTAACCTGAGAACATCAGATTGTAGACTGCCTGCTGCCCGGGGGCGATATGGTTTTCTTCGGGGGCGACGCTGAGATATGACGGCAGATTGCTCCACACGGGCACTATAGTGTCGCGCGAGGCGTTGTAGACCTCGAGGAAATCGCTCTTGGCACCGCTCTTCTTGACCTCGCCGAACGGTATTACAGAGGAGTGGATACGCATGACACCGGCATCGACAGGATAGCGAGTCTGCAACGTCTTTGTCGTGCCTATCACTACGCCGTGTACGCGCAGAGATGCGCGCGGAATATCGTCGGAGAAGTTGACGGAGACTTTTTTCTCAAACTTTCCGGGACGACCGGTCGGATCATACTGCACGGCGATGACAGCCGTGTCGCCCGGTGCGATTTCATCGCGGGGAACCTGCGCGGTGGTGCAACCGCATGAGGTGTGTACGCCGGTCACACTGACCGGTGCGTCACCCGTATTGACAAAGCGGAACTCGCCGCGAGCCACACCGTCGGCTTCGGCTATGGCTCCGAAATCGAAGTCGGGATTAATCCATTGAATGCGCGGTGCGGCAGTAGCCGCGGCCGCAACGGCGAGAAACACGCCTGATATTGTCGTTCTGAATTTCATGTCGTAACTACTTTTTGAGACACACTCTCAGGTCAGCGGCGATAAGGGAGCACTACGCCGGAGATTTTGAGTTTGGTGGTGCGGTGTTTCTTGTCGTTGGTTTTTACCTTCACCTCTTTTACAAACTCGCCGGGACGTCCCTGCGGATTGTAGGTGACTTTTATCTCGCCCTTCTTGCCCGGAGCTATTGGTTTTTGCGGGAATGACGGACGTGTGCAGCCGCATTGCGCCGTGGCCGAGATTATGACCAGCGGAGCCTCTCCTTCGTTGACAAAAGAGAATGTGCATGTGACGGGGCCGGCCTCCTCGGCTATAGTGCCGAAGTCGTGGGAAGTCTCCTCGAAACTGACCGACGGAGTCTTGTCGTGAGCAGATACGGAAACGACAGCCATGACAAGCATCGTAAGGAATATCGTAAGTTTCTTCATTGTCTGTTTAATTTTAATATTACAAATGGCGCTTCGGGCGTCTTTTTCATGATGCAAATCAGTAAGCCGGCTCCGGCTGCGACGATTTGCCTGCGAGCATGCCGCAGGCAGCCATTATGTCTTCGCCGCGTGAGGCGCGTATGGTGGCTGTTATGCCGTGGTCGTTGAGACAGTCGCGGAAACGTTCCATAGCTGCGGTTGTCGACGGCAGCAGACTGCTTCCGGGAATGGCATGGAAGCGGATGAGATTTACGCGGCAGTCAAGGCGCCCGATCAGTCGCACAAGCGCTTCGGCATAGCGGAGCGAGTCGTTGACATCGCGCCACATGATATATTCAAACGACAGACGTCGCTGATGGCTGAAATCATAGTTTGAAAGCAGAGATATCACGTCGCGCAACGGATAGGCCTTTTCGACCGGCATAATGTCGGCACGTTCGGCCGGGAAGGGATTGTGCAGCGAGATAGCGATGTGCACCTTTGTGGTGTCAAGCAACGTGCGCAGTTCCTTGAGCTTTCCGATTGAACTCACCGTGATGCGCTTCGGGCTCCATCCCAGCCCCCATTGTGCTGTCAGAATTTCAATTGCATTGAGCACGGGCTGGAGATTGTCGAGAGGCTCGCCCATGCCCATGAACACGATGTTTGTCAGCGAACGCGACTGCGGGATCGAGAGCACCTGGTTGATGATGGCGTTGGCGGTAAGATTTCCGTTGTAGCCATTTCGGCCGGTCATGCAGAAACGGCAGTTCATCTTGCAGCCGGCCTGCGACGACACGCACAGTGTGGCACGCTCGCCGTCGGGAATATACACTGCCTCAATGTCACGGCCGCCGACTCCTTCAAAAAGATATTTGACCGTGCCGTCGGCCGACACCGCGGCATCCTTTGGTTCGGCAAGCCCGATGCAATATTCATCACTCAGACGCTGGCGCGCCTCTTTGGGGAGGTCGGTCATCATGGATATTGATTTCGCTCGCTTGACATAAAGCCATGATGCAATCTGCTTCGCGGCGAACGGACGCAAGCCTACACTGTCGGTAATGTCACGGAGCTGCTCGAGAGTAAGACCTATCAGCGGTTTCTTTAACATATATGTATTTCTTTGTCGATTTTACAAAATTACATAATTATGACAGATAAGCCGAAAAATGGTTTAACAATAAACGTTAAATTTAAACAAGCCCCCAATAGCGGCTCTGAAGTCATGTCATCGGCGGAACGGCATCACGGATGCTGAAAGATATGGCAGAGAATCGATTTTTAACGAACGGATTGCCGTGAAAAAATGAATTTTCGAGCCTCGGAGTTAATAAACGTTAATATAAAACAGTGAACTATTTGAGTCTCAATGCAGTTATATATTTCACAGCAATTCCGTAAGAATTAATCTAAAAAATGAATTATGAAACGTTTCAGCTACATCTTCACATTTGTCATGATTTTATTGCTCTGCGGCTGCAAAGAGGATGAACCGGTATTGATCATACACCCGCAATCGGGAACTTACAGCATCGGCGGAGACAAAAATCTTGTCGTCACCCTCGACGGTGTGAGAATTACAGAAAAGGACGGAGAGGTGGTTTTCGAGACTCCCGACAATAAAATCGGAAAATTTGAAATCAAAAATATAATACCCGGCTACGGCACAGTCACCGTCGCAGGAATAGAATTGAGCGAGACAGCCGACGGAAAAGGGATAGCATTCAGCGGAGAGGCGGCCATATCCGAAACGGAGAAAATAATATTCTCCGGCACCGTGATCGGCTTCGTGCTCACAATCGATATCGAGACCGTCCCAATCTCAGCCTGAACCCGATTGTCATGCCTGCGCCTCGCGGTCGACGAAAAACTGGCGTATCACGCGGGCTTTTGCCTTGCCCACCACTTCGGCAAGAGCATCTTCGGTAGCTTCCGATATTTTCTTTACGCTGCGGAAATGCTTCATCAATGTCGTGCGCGTGGCTTCTCCCACTCCGGGTATTGAGTCGAGCACACTTACCGTCTGCGACTTCGAGCGGCGGTTGCGATGATGCGTGATGCCGAAGCGGTGAGCCTCGTCACGAAGATGCTGCACCACCCGCAGCGACTCTGAATTCTTGTCGATATACAAGGGCACAGAGTCACCCGGGAAATAAATTTCCTCAAGCCTCTTGGCGATGCCGACCACCGCTATCACACCCCTCAGCCCGATCTCCTCCAGAGCCTCCACAGCCGACGAAAGCTGACCTTTGCCGCCATCGACCACGATGAGCTGAGGCAACGGTTCGCCCTCGTTCATCAGGCGAGTGTAGCGGCGTGTCAGCACCTCTTTCATTGAAGCGAAATCGTCAGGTCCTTCGACAGTTTTTATATTGAAATGGCGGTAGTCTCTTTTTGACGGCTTGCCGTTTTTAAACACCACACACGAGGCGACAGGATTTGTGCCCTGTATGTTGGAGTTGTCAAAACATTCGATGTGCCGGGGCAGCTCCTTAAGGCGGAAATCGGCTTTCATACGCTCGAGCAGACGCTCGGTGCGCTGCTCCGGATCGACCTTTTCGAGATGCTTCAGATAATCAATTTTGGCCTGGCGCGCATTGCGGACTGATACGTCGAGCAGCTTCGCACGGTCACCGCGCTGGGGGATAGTGAATGTAACGCCGTCAAACTCCACATCGGGTATTTCAGGCACTACCACCTCGTCATACACCGCGCCGAAACGCCGGCTGACCTCATTGAGAGCGTAAGCCAGAATTTCAGGAACGGTCTCTTCAAGGCGCCGCGTATAACGAAGCGTGACACTTCTGACTACTGCCCCCCGACGCAGATGCATATAGTTTACATAGACGCACCGGTCATCGTCGTCGACACCGAACACATCGATATCGTCGAGCACCTGCGATATAATGACGCTTTTGGCACGATAGCGCTCGACAAGCTGATACTGCTCCTTGAGCTGTTGCGCCTCTTCGAATTTCAACTCCTCGGCACGCGCGTTCATCTCGCTTTTCAGGTAATCCATCAATTCGCGTGTCTCGCCGTTGAGTATCTGTTTCACGCTTTCGATATATCGCGCATATTCCTGCTCCGACACCATTCCTTTGCAGCAACCCTGACACCTTTTCAGATGGTATTCGAGGCAGAGGCTCCCCTTTCCGCGGGCGATATATTCCGGTGTTATCTGATGCCTGCAAGTGCGCAGCGGATAGAGCTGCCCGATGAGCGAAAGCACAGCCTTTGCAGCCCCCGCTTCGGTGTAGGGACCATAATATTTCGAGCCGTCCTTGATGCGGTGTCGTGTAAGAAACACCCGAGGATAATGCTCTTTTGTCACGCATATCCAGGGATAGGATTTATCGTCTTTGAGCAGCACATTATAGCGTGGCTTGTATTCCTTAATCATGGAGTTTTCCAGATTAAGCGCGTCCTGCTCGGTCGGCACCACGATATACGACATATCGGCGATTGCACGGACAAGGAGATTTGTGCGCACGGAGTCGTGCGTGCGGTTGAAATATGACGACACGCGCCGTTTGAGATTTTTTGCCTTGCCTACATATATGACCGTACCCTCGGCGTCATAATAAGTATATACGCCGGGGGTGGATGGAAGTATCGAGATTTTCTCTTTGAGAGCTTCGCTTTTGTCGTGCTTTGCCATAACAATAATATCCTATACAAATGCAGGGAGGGTGCCGCCGGCAACGCCTTGACGCGCCTTTGACACCCTCCCCGAGTTATATTTATCAATACTGAATGAGGGAGGTCACTTCGGCGTCGGCGGGAAGTTTCGCACGGCCGCCGAGTGCAGTCAGTTCGATAATGAAATTGACATAGACCTTTTTCGGGTTCATGCTTTTCACGAGGTCGTAGGCAGCGCGCATGGTGCCCCCTGTGGCGAGGACATCGTCGTGGAGCACCACGATATCATCAGGCGTGATTGCATCGCGGTGTATCTCTATCACATCTTTGCCATACTCCTTGTCGTAGGAGGCCTGAAGCGTGTCGGCAGGAAGTTTGCCGGGCTTGCGCACGGGCACAAAGCCCGCACCGATTTCAAAGGCGAGGATTGACCCGCCGATAAATCCGCGCGACTCAATGCCGACAACCTTTGTGACACCTTTGTCGCGGTAAAGCTGCGCAAGATCCCAGCCGATGATATGAAGAGCACGCGGGTCTTTAAACGCTGTGGTGAGGTCCTTGAAGAGGACACCTTTCTGAGGAAAATCCTGAACGTCGCGAATGTGTCGTTTGATGTATTCCATGATTCGTTTTTTAAGTTTATGTTATTGTAAAAGTATTGTTTAGCGCAAAAATGTTTCACGTGAAACATTGATTTTCTATCTTCCGAGCAACAGGAGAAGGATGTTGATATCGGACGGCGAAACTCCGGGGATACGTGACGCCTGCCCCACGGTAAGAGGTCGTATTTTATCGAGTTTCTGACGGGCCTCGGTCGACAGCGATGTGAGCGACGAGTAGTCGAATTTATCGCCAAGCACGAGCCCTTCAAGACGGCGCGCCTTGTCGGCGAGCTGCTTTTCACGGTCGAGATATCCGCGATATTTTATCATGATTTCCACCGCCTCTATTATCTCGTCGATGCGGTCGTCACCGAGCGATGCTATGAAATCTTCAAGCGGTTTTATTCCTGCCGCAAGCTTACGCAGATCGAGCGCAGGACGCAAAAGCAGCTGCGACAGTTTGCAGCCCTGCTGCATGGGCGTCTCCCCTATCGAAACAAGATAATCATTGATAAGAGCGGGCTTGACAGAGAAACCGTTTATGAAGTCAATCAGACTTTCCTTGCGGCGCATCTTGTCAGAGTAAGCTTCATAGCGCACATCATCCACAAGTCCGATTTCACGGCCACGCGGAGTGAGACGCTCATCGGCATCATCCTGACGCAGGAGTATGCGGTATTCGGCCCGCGATGTAAACATGCGGTACGGCTCATCGACACCTTTGGTGACAAGGTCATCAATCAGCACCCCGATATAGGCTTCGTCACGGCCGAGTGTAAACGGCTCACGGCCGAGTGCGGAAAGAGCCGCATTGGCTCCGGCCACGAGACCTTGTCCGGCGGCCTCCTCATATCCAGTGGTGCCGTTGATCTGCCCCGCGAAATACAAACCGCCCACGAGTTTTGTCTCGAGAGTGTGGCGCAGTTGGGTAGGGTCAAAAAAGTCATATTCGATAGCATATCCCGGACGATAGATCTGCACATTGCGGAATGCCGGAATGGTGTGCAAAGCCTCAACCTGAATGTCAATAGGCAGCGATGACGAGAAGCCGTTGAGATAATACTCCTGCGTATCCTCACCTTCGGGCTCAAGAAAAAGCTGATGCTCCGTCTTGTCGGCAAAGGTCACAATTTTTGTCTCTATCGAAGGGCAATAGCGCGGACCGATACTTTGTATCTGACCATTGAAAAGCGGAGAGTCAGGCAACCCTCGGCGGAGCACCTCATGGGTGGCTTCAGAGGTATAGACAGCAAAACACAGGCGCTGTTCGAGAGTGCGATGCACACCCGGCAGGTAAGAGAATTTATGGAAATCTCCGCCGTCGACAAGCGCGTCGTCGCCATCCTGCGGAACTGTAAGCGAGAAGTCGACCGAACGGCCGTCTATACGCACAGGCGTACCGGTTTTCATTCTGTCTGTGACAAAACCGAGATTGCGCAGCGAGGCGGTAAGACCGCACGATGCCGGCTCGGCTACACGTCCGCCCTCTATCTGAGTGCGGCCGATATGCATCAGCCCGTTGAGAAATGTGCCGTTTGTGAGCACCACGCTTTTTGCATAAAACCTGACACCCATAGCCGTCACAACACCTTTGATAACACCATCCTCTACGATGACATCTACAACATCATCCTGCCACATCGACAGGTCAGGCGTATTCTCAAGTATATGACGCCACATTGCTGAGAATTTCATTCGGTCGCACTGTGAGCGCGGACTCCACATCGCCGGACCTTTGGAGCGGTTTAGCATGCGGAACTGTATGGCCGAACTGTCGGTCACAACCCCCATCATACCGCCAAGCGCATCGACCTCTCTGACTATCTGCCCTTTGGCTATACCACCTACGGCAGGATTGCAGCTCATCTGCGCAATTTTATTCATGTCGAGCGTCACAAGCAGCGTGTCAGCACCTATACATGCCGAAGCGTGAGCCGCCTCACAGCCGGCATGACCGGCTCCAACCACTATGACATCAAATTCGTATTTCATCTGTAATTTATATTTCGCAAAAATATTGTCAGCAAATTTTCGCCATATATATTTGATATTCAAATATTTACCCAATCATAAGGCCGATTTTAAGGCGATTTCCGTGCGATATTTGCATTTTCGTGATAACTTGTAGGGAAATATCTCACTCAGCAACCCGCTCGCCAAAGCGCGAGAGCATCATTCTCATGCGCCTCCATAATCTCGCGCTCGCCGGGGCCTTTGTCGTTGATGCCACAGAGATGGAGCACGCCGTGAATTATCACCCTCAACAGCTCGTCGTCATACGAAGCGCCTACAGCCTCGGCATTCGTGGCCACAGTGTCGAGAGAGATGAACATATCTCCGCGAATCAGCCTGCCGGTCGTATTGTCAAACGTTATGATATCCGTGTAGTAGTCATGTTGGAGATACTGCCGGTTGACTTCCAGAATGCGCTCGTCATCGCAAAAGATATAAGTAAGAGCACCGGTGCGACGCCCCAGCCGGTGCGCCACCTCAACAATCCACCGCTCCACCTTCTCCCAGTCAAGCAATGGCTTCTCAACATTCTGCGTCAATATCTCAATTGTCATAACACGACCATTTGTGCGGAGACCAATCCCCGCTAAAAACAAATGACAAATATAAAAAAACTCCCCGACAATTGCAATTCATAATCCACGATTTTATCACGACAATTTTCACAAGCCATCACACAAACATCCGGCACCACTCCCCTACCCTACCGTGAATTAATAACAACAACACCCTTCCCGCCAAAACCGACTTTAATGCCATATACCCACTCCTTCATCATGATTTCACTACGGCATGTTACAAATATACTTCCGACAATCTTCGGCGACCGGTAAAAAATACCGACTATTTTTCATTTACGAATTTATCTGTCAACTAATTTTCGTAACTTTGCTACATAATATATACAATATACAGTTTTAATTATGCAGTTATTGTCGTTGCCCGCAATCAAGGACGGGTTTGTCAGATTTATAAAAGACCGCCAGACGCGCGGATTTCTGTTTTCCGTGGTCATAATGGCCATCATATCCATTGCGTTTTTCTATCCCGACAACTTCGAGGGTAACGACCTTCGCCAGCATGACATGGTGCAGGGCATGGCCAACGGACAGGAGACCAAACTCTATGAAGAGGCCACAGGTCAGCAGAGCAGATGGACCAACGCTCTCTTCTCAGGCATGCCTACATTCCAGATATCGCCGGCTTATCCGTCAAATTCGCTGTTCGCATGGTTCACCAAGGTCTACGGGCTCGGACTGCCCTCCCCCTCCAACCTGCTGTTCATGATGATGGTCGGATTCATGATACTGATGATGACAATGCGGGTGCGCTGGGAGTACGGCCTGATAGGCGCTATCGCATGGGGCTTCTCGACATATTTCATAATCATCATCGGCGCCGGGCATATATGGAAATTCGTAACCCTCGCCTACATCCCGCCGACAATCGCCGGCATCGTGCTCGCCTATCGCGGGCGTTACCTCGCGGGCGCTGCAATGGCTGCCTTTTTCGCCATGATGCAGCTCAACGCCAATCACATACAGATGACCTACTACTTCTGTTTCGTCATAGCCATACTGGTTATAGCCTACCTGGTGCAGGCTCTCCGTCAGAAAAACGTAAAACGATGGGGCATCGCAACGGCTTCGCTTGCCGTGGCTGCCGGACTCGCCGTCTGTGCAAATCTGCCGTCAATCTACCACACGTCGAAATATGCGAAAGAGACTCAGCGCGAACAGAGTGAGGTCGACAACAACAATCCCGAACAGGCCGACGCTATCAAACGCGCCTATATTACGCAATATTCCTACGGCCGCGGCGAGACTTTCACCCTGTTTATACCCAACGTAAAGGGTGGCGCATCCGTGCGACCCGAAGGCGGGCAACTGGCACCGATGTCACTCGCCGATGTCAGCGGCGCCGAACGCTTTTCCGACAATCCTTACGTAGATTTCTACCTCAACTACTCGACACAATATTTTGGAGAACCGGAGATGACAAACGGACCGGTATATGTCGGCGTCATCATCTTCGCCCTGTTCGTGATGGGATGCATCATCGTGCGCGGTCCGGTGAAATGGGGACTGGTGTTCGTGCTGATTATCACCGTGATGCTTTCATGGGGAAGAAACTGCCAGTGGTTCACCGACCTGTTTATCGACATAGTGCCGATGTACAGCAAATTCCGCACCGTAGAGAGCATTCTCGTCGTGGCTGAATTCATCATACCTCTTATCGCCGTGCTCGGCCTATACAGGCTCTATAACAACAATAACACTGCGTTGCAGCCAAACGTACCGACGAAAGGCACCGCTGAAGCCCAGCCTGTGAAATTCCTCAAAGCCAAAGGTGACACCGCAATCGCTTTCGGTTTCGGCATTGTCGGACTTATCTGCCTGCTCGGCGTGTTAAACCCCGGAATTTTCGGGGCAGGCTACAATATGGAGAGCGAGGCACGCACTTCCGACATGATAGCGCAGCAGCTTCATCACCAGGGTTATCCCGAAGAAGTTATCTCTCAGGTGAGCATCGACAACCCAGATGTGTCACGCGCTGTGGAGGAACTTCGCCTTTCGCTTGTCAAAAAAGACTGCCAAAGGTCGCTCATTTTCCTTATCTTAGGCGCCGGAGCCGTCGGCGTATGGCGGTTCAACCTGCTTAAAAACCGCAAGGGCAGCAAGATTGTATCGGTAGGCGCAATCGGCCTGCTCGTGCTGATTGACCTCTACTCGGTCAACAAGCGCTATCTGAGCCACGACAGTTTCTTCGTGCCAGAGCTCACCGCCTCCGACGCAGTTATCGAGCCTACGGCAATAGACCGCGAGATACTTGCCGACACCGATCCCAACTACCGCGTGGCCGACTTCGACCGCTTCGGTGAAGCCGTACCGTCATATTTCCACAAGACAATCGGCGGATATCACGCAGCCAAACTCGGCCGATACAACGACCTTATCAACTCCGGACTGATATCATCAGAACCGGTGCTCAACATGCTCAACGCCCGCTATATCGTGGCCGGAGGTCAGCTCTACACCAATGATCTGGCTCTGGGCAACGCATGGTTTATCGACAACATAAACTACGTCAACAACGCCAACGAAGAGCTCAACGCCCTCCGCACCCTCTCTCCCGACCACGAAGCCGTGGCCGACCGCTCAATGCAAAAAATACTCGGTGACGCCACTGCCGGCGACAGCGCCGACACCATCGTGGAGACTTCATACGCTCCTGACCGCCTGACATATAAGTCGACCACTTCTACACCACGGGTGGCCGTATTCTCTGAAGTTTACTTCCCGTGGGGCTGGGAAGCAACCATCGACGGCCAACCTGCCGAGATAGCGCGAGTCAACTACGTGCTCCGCGCTCTGGTTGTGCCCGCCGGCAGCCACGAGATTGTGATGACCTTCAACCCCGCGTCGGTTCACAGCACCGTCACTGTCGCTACCGTTGCCGTCATAATCATATATATTTTGGTGATTGCAGCTATCGCATGCGGCATTGCCGGATGCAGAAAGGAGACGGAATGATATCGCTGCGACGAACCATGACATGGCCCCGTCGACGCTGGCGGGCAAAGGGCTTCGGCATACACTCCCCCTTTGCCTTCTCATTTGTGACAGAGGTGCTTGCAAGAAGAGGCTGCGGCGGCATTGACGAAGAACTCCGAGCCGCTGCAACCGGCGACGGCTTCGGCGACATGGCGCTTATATGCCGTTGCATAAGCCACTTCCGTCCCGGAAAAATTGCCATATATCCCGCAGGCGACGAGATACTGACAAAAATAGTCGGCCTCACAGCCCCTGACGCCGAAATAATATCGGGCAACAGCACAATCACACCGGACATGGCAATAGTACGCACACCGGAGGCCGCCCCCACGCACGATAACGGTGCTCCGGTGTATATCATACGCAATATCGACCGTGCACCGGCAAAAGACCTATGGAAACGGCTCACGTCAG
The DNA here is from genome assembly GCA_947174275.1 of uncultured Muribaculaceae bacterium. Lineage (GTDB taxonomy): Bacteria > Bacteroidota > Bacteroidia > Bacteroidales > Muribaculaceae > JAGBWK01. The sequence continues at coordinate 44,712 of CAMWIJ010000007.1, read as the reverse complement.
GCTGCTCCCGCGGCATGGATTTCTCCGACCGCCGCACCGGCATAATATGCCGCTTCAGCCATCTCCCCCGTCAGTCGTTTAAAATCGCATTCAAGTAACAACCAACAAATTAACCCAATTGGGCCGCATACTACCATCCGGAGATATTCTGCTCGACAGATACACCATGCATCTGTCGCTCGAACGCGGCATGTCAGCCAACACCATTGAAGCCTACCGCGAGGATGTCAGGAAACTGCTCATATACTGCGGCAGTGAAGGCCTGACTGTCGACCGTATCGTATTGACCGACCTTCAGCAGTTTGCCGCCGCTTGTTATGACCTCGGCATTGCCGTACGCACCCTCGCACGCATAATATCGGGCATAAAGTCATTTTTCCACTGGCTCATCCATGAAGATTATATCGATGCCGACCCTACACAGCTTCTCGAAGGGCCACGCGTGGGACGCAAACTACCCGAAGTGCTATCGATAGAGGAAATCGACGCCATGATCGATGCCATCGACATGACGAAATTCGAAGGCGTGCGCAACCGGGCAATAATGGAGACTCTCTATGGCTGCGGACTGCGCGTGTCAGAACTTGTAAATCTCGAGATTTCACGCATATATGCCGCCGAACAATATATCATAGTTCATGGCAAAGGCGACAAGGAGCGGCTTGTGCCCATGGCACAGACCACACTTGACGCCATAAAAGACTATATGGAGATGCGCGGCGACGTCACAATCAAACCGGGCGAGGACAACATACTTTTCGTCAGCCGACGCGGACGGCGTCTGACCCGCATGATGGTATATTACATAGTAAGCGGACTGGCAGAAGCTGCCGGCGTAAACAAGGAAATATCGCCGCACACCATGCGCCACTCCTTTGCCACACACCTGCTTGAAGGAGGCGCCAATCTGCGCGCCATACAGCAGATGCTCGGCCACGAATCAATATCCACAACAGAAGTCTATCTGCACATCGACCGCACATTCTTGCGCAACGAAATCCTGCAGCACCATCCCCGCAACGCCCGCTGAAAAAATTCAAACAGAATGCGGGTGCTGCAGAACTCGGGAAAATCCAGATTATTCCTTCACCCCGTAGGCAAGGTCGCCGGCATCACCGAGGCCCGGCACTATATAGGAATGGTCATTGATATGCTCGTCGACAGCGCCCACCCATATTGTGGTCTTTTCCTTTGGGAAAGTTTCGGCGATATAGTCGATTGCGCGTTGCGAGGCTATGACAGAAGCCACATGTATGTGACGCGGATTGCCTTTCGTAAGCAACGCCCTGTAGCTCAATTCCATGGAAGCTCCGGTGGCGAGCATCGGGTCGGCTATCACCACAATCTTGTCCTCAAGATTGGGCGAAGCGAGATACTCGATGCAGATGTCGAAATTTTCCTTCTCCTTATATTTGCGGTAGGCCGATACGAAAGCATTCTCCGCATAGTCGAAATATTCCAGAAATCCCTGATGGAAAGGCACTCCCGCACGAAAAATAGTGGCAAGCACCACCGGGTCGTCTATGCGGTGACACTTCGACACACCAAGAGGAGTGGTGACATCCACCTCCCTGTATTCCAGCGTACGCGAGATCTCAAACGCCATGATCTGACCTATACGCTCCAGATTGCGACGGAAGCGGAGACGGTCATTCTGTATCGTGACATCGCGGAGTTCCGACATATACTGGCTGATAAGTGAATTTCCTTTGTCAAAATTTATTATTTTCATACGAGTAAATCAGTTTTAAGGGTTGTTTCCCCCAAAGATAGCGGTTTTATCTCTGTAATCGTAGATTACGCGCATATTTTTTCAGATTTTTAATTTTCATCTGTTAAAAAGCATTACCTTTGTGCCCGATATACAGGTTTTATTCACGTTTTACAATAAACCGTCAAATTAAACATTATCATGTCAACAAACACTACTGACAACCAGCGTAAAGTCACCACACTGCGGCTTACCGAAATGAAGCACCGCAACGAAAAGATAGCAATGCTCACAGCCTACGACTACTCCATGGCGCGTCTCATCGACGAAGCCGGAATGGACGTGATACTCGTCGGCGACTCTGCTTCAAACGTAATGGCGGGCAACGTAACAACGCTCCCGATGACCCTCGACCAGATGATATATCATGCGAAAAGCGTAGTCAAGGGTGTAAACCGCGCGCTTGTGGTCGTTGACCTCCCGTTCGGCACATATCAGGGCAACTCAAAGGAAGCTCTCGCCTCTGCAATCCGCATCATGAAAGAATCACATGCCGAAGCCGTGAAGATGGAGGGCGGAGCGGAAATACGCGAATCTATCGAGCGCATACTCTGCGCCGGCATTCCCGTCATGGGACACCTCGGCCTGACTCCGCAGTCAATCAACAAATTCGGCACATACGCAGTGCGCGCAAAAGAGGAAGCTGAAGCCCAACGACTTATCAGCGACGCAAAGATGCTTGAGGAAATCGGCTGCTTCGCCATCGTGCTCGAGAAAATTCCCGCAACACTCGCCGCAAAAGTCTCTGCCGAACTCACAATACCCACAATAGGCATCGGAGCAGGCAACGGCTGCGACGGACAGGTGCTCGTAATGCACGACATGCTCGGCATCAACAAAGGATTCTCTCCTAAATTCCTGCGCCGCTACGCCGACCTCGCCACCGTCATTGACTCGGCTGTCAAAGGCTATATCAACGACGTCAAAGAGGGCGACTTCCCCAATGCAAACGAACAATACTGATTTAGATAGTAAAAAACAAAAGAGTCATCATTTCCGCTCGGAAATGATGACTCTTTTGTTTTTTACTATCTGTCTTATCAGTTGATATTCATGCCTGAGACAACATCGTCGCCACCCTGGGCATATACCACTACAAGACCTGCGCCGGGCATATTGACACTAACCAGAGCGCGAGTGCGGCCATCGGCCTGCTTGGCGGCATAACCGACAACGTGGTTGTTGCCTTGAGCCTTCTCATCAACCACGACGGGGTCGGTGATTTCTGCAAGAACCTTCTCAACCTCGGCTATAGTTGCGGGTGAAGCTCCGATAAACATCACTACCTTACCCCAGTCCATACCCTCTTTAGTGCAGTCATATTCGGGAACATCCGACAAAGCGGCGCCTGGAATTTCAGCGAGCTTGGTGTAAGCCTCGTCTACATTGATAGCCTTGACTGAGATTGTAGCCAGCGCCACAATCATAAGCATTAAAATCTTCTTCATAATCTTAAAAAATTCTACTTTATGTGATTTACAAAACTAATTTTCCGCTCTCTAATAACATACTGTTGATTATTAGACGCAAAAATAACAAAAAAGTTACAGTCGTAGAAATTATTTTCATATTATCAGCGAGTGATTTTTATGATTTACGGTCAAATATGCTGACAAATATGCCGGCGGGATAAGTAAACAGATAATTAAAATATGGCGGTGTTGCAGTGCATATTGTTTATTTTTTGTATCTTTGTGCTTTACAATAATTTACTGATAAAAATAAAGTGACTGCTCAAATTTATTTTGACAATATGACCTGCGGATTATTTTTCTGTCCAATTTCACCGGGTGTGTTGTCATAATGATGATGAATAGTTATTATAACACAACTTTAAACTGTTAATTATCAAAATACAAAACAGAAAATGTCAATAGATAGGATTATAGCGCAGGCTGTGGCGCACGCTCTCAAAGAGCTCTACAACATTGATGTCGACGCAGCCGGTATCGTGCCCGAAACCACAAAGAAAGAGTTTGAAGGCAATCTCACCGTAATCGTATTTCCGTGGGTAAAGACAGCCCGCAAGGCTCCCGCCGTGGTCGGCAAGGAGATTGGTGACTGGCTGGTTGAAAACGAGCCCGCAGTGAGCCGCTACAATGTAATCAACGGCTTCCTCAACATCGTCATCGAGCCCGGCTTCTGGTGCTCCGTACTCCGCCACATCGAGGAAACGCCTCACTACGGCTTCACTGAAGCCACTGCTGACTCTCCCCTATATATGGTCGAATACTCCTCGCCCAACACCAACAAACCCCTCCATCTTGGCCACGTGCGCAACAACCTCCTTGGCTACAGCCTCTCGGAGATACTCAAAGCTTGCGGCAACAGAGTCGTAAAGACCAACATCGTCAACGACCGCGGCATACACATCTGCAAATCGATGCTCGCATGGAAAAAATGGGGCGAGGGCGCAACTCCCGAATCGGCAGGCAAGAAAGGCGACCACCTCATCGGCGACTTCTACGTGCTTTTCGACAAGCATTTCAAGGCCGAAGTCAATGCTCTCATGGACAAAGGCATGACCGAGGATGAAGCCAAAGCGGCCTCTCCTCTCATGAACGAAGCCCGTGAGATGCTCGTGCGCTGGGAACAGAAAGACCCCGAGATACGCGCACTTTGGGAAATGATGAACTCTTGGGTTTACGCCGGTTTTGACGAGACCTACAAACGCATGGGCGTAGATTTCGATAAAATCTACTACGAGAGCAGCACCTACCTCGAAGGAAAGGAAAAAGTGCTCGAAGGGCTTGAAAAAGGCATCATGTACCGCAAGGACGACGGCTCCGTATGGGCCGACCTTACTGCCGACGGACTCGACCACAAACTGCTTCTGCGCGCCGACGGCACTTCGGTCTACATGACACAGGATATCGGAACCGCCAAACTGCGTTACGACGACTATCCCATCGACAAGATGGTATATGTCGTAGGCAACGAGCAAAACTATCACTTCCAGGTGCTGTCGCTCCTGCTCGACAAGCTCGGCTTCAAATGGGGCAAAGACCTCGTGCATTTCTCCTACGGCATGGTCGAGCTCCCCGAAGGCAAGATGAAGAGCCGCGAAGGCACTGTCGTTGACGCCGACGACCTTATGGACGAAATGGTAGGCACCGCCCGCGAAGTGTCACGCGAACTCGGCAAACTCGACGGACTCACCGAAGCCGAGGCCGAAGATATAGCCGAGACAGTGGGACTGGGCGCACTTAAATACTTCCTCCTCAAAGTCGACCCGCGCAAGAACATGACTTTCAATCCAAAAGAGTCAATCGACTTCAACGGCAACACAGGTCCGTTCATACAGTACACCTACGCCCGCATCCGCTCGGTGCTCCGCAAAGCCGCCGAACAGGGCATCACCGACTTCGACTACACCGGCGTGACACCCAACGACAAGGAAATAGCTCTCATCCAGACCCTTGCCGACTTCCCCGCCACCGTAGCCGATGCCGGCAAGAAATTCTCTCCCTCGGTGATTGCCAACTACGTCTACGAACTTGTAAAACAGTACAATCAGTTCTACCACGACTGCCCCATCATGCGCGAGGAAAACGCCGGAGTGCGCGCCCTGCGTCTCGCCCTGAGCGAAATGTCGGCACGCGTAATCGCTTCCGGAATGTCTCTTCTCGGCATAAAGGTGCCCGAACGCATGTAAGAGGTTAAACCATCGGCCTGACATATAGTCTAATCTACAGGCGGCAAATTATTACACAGCCGCCTGCAGAATTAAATAATAAAAGATTAATCTATAATAATTTATCAGATATGAATTTCTCCAACTATTCCGACACACAGTATACCGGTGCGCTTGACGTCAGGGTATCACAAGTGATGAAACGTGTCTACTTCAAAATGTTCCTGGCGCTTCTGGTGACCGCGCTCACAGCCCTGTGGGTATCCAGCCCCTCAATCGCCTACCAGCTTCTGACATCAAAATCGATATACTGGATTCTCGCGATTGTCGAAATCGGCCTCGTAATAGCCATTACAGCAGCCATCAACAAAATTAGCTCATCGACAGCCACACTTCTCTTCTTCCTGTTTGCCATCGTCAACGGCTTCACGCTGTCGATAATATTTTTCGTCTATTCTCCCGGATCGATAACCAAGACATTCTTCATCACGGCCGGCACATTCGGCGCCATGAGTGTCTACGGCTACTTCACCAACCGTGACCTCACGAAAATCGGCACTTTCCTTTTCTTCGCGCTCATCGGCCTCATTATAGCCTCTGTGGTTAACTACTTCGCTGACAGCGACATTCTCGGCTGGATCATATCATTCGCCGGCGTACTGATATTCCTCGGTCTGACAGCATGGGACACCCAGAAAATCAAGCAGATGGCATCAGCTGCTCCCGACGACAGCCTCGGCAAACTCGCCACAATCGGTGCCCTCTCGCTCTACCTCGACTTCATCAACCTCTTCCTCTACCTGCTCCGCTTCTTCGGCGACAGAAACTGATCTCACAATTATATCAGAAGAGTGTTGCACTATAAAGTAAAACACTCATATATACAGGAGGGTGTATCAAAATTTTGATACACCCTCCTGCTATACCCCGCAAATAATACCCCCGCAGCACCAACTCCCAATATTGTTGTTTATATTCATAAAGTATACCGATCAAGGAAAATCAAAAAAATGGCTGAAACTACCCGGAAAAGTCAATTTAAAATGTTAAAATGCCATTTTTGACACATTTTTCACCCTGAAACGACCCTAAAAAGTCATTTTAGATTATTATTTAGCTTTTATCCTAATTTGGTAACAGTGACATCTCTCCCGGCTGACAGCTACAGAATATACAACCCCGCCTGCATCCGAAATCAATGCAGGCGGGGTTTATTGTCAAAGTCAGTTATGACTGTCAGTCAATTGTCAGATGGCGTCGTCTTCTACAGTTTCGAGCTGGTCTTTTACGGGTGCGGGGGTATCGGATGTAGCAGCCTCGAGTTTCTTCATCATAGAGAAAATAAACAGCGCTGAGAGCACGCAAAGCACAACGAGTATAATCCATATCACCGCGACATCGAGCTTGCCCCAGAGAAGCGCAGGAATAGCCGTGAGAAGGTTACCGATGGCTGTAGCGCCAAACCAGCAGCCCATCATCATGCCCTTATACTTGGGAGGTGCCACTTTCGACACAAACGAGATGCCCATCGGCGAAAGCAGAAGCTCGGCAAACGTAAGCACCAGATATGTGCTGATAAGAAGATTGGGAGTGACACTCTGGCTCTGTGCAACCGCGCCAAGACCGATAGATCCGATAGCCATGATTGCGAAGCCTACACCGGCCACAAGCATGCCGTAGCCGATTTTGCGAGGTGCCGACGGCTCTTTCTTCTTCTTGGCGAGCCATGAGAATATGGCTACCGAGAACGGTGTCAGAGCCACAACATAGAACGGGTTGAACTGCTGATAGATCTGCGGCTGGATGCCTGACACAGGATTGGGGGTATTTGAGTAAATCAGATAGATGCCGACAAGTGAAGCCACAAGCAGCACTGCTGATATGCCGCGCGCTTTCGACGATTTGCTCTGGAAAAGATTGAACACCGAATACACAACCACCACAATCAGCGCCAATGCCCATACGTTAAAGCCGATGCGGGTAAAGCCGCCGGCCTCGGGCGATGTGAATTCCTGCGCGAATTTGGTAAGCGTCAGTCCGTTCTGATGGAATACCATCCAGAAGAAAATAACCACGGTAAACACAAGCAGAAGCGCCACAATACGCGATTTTGTCTGCTCTTTGGTGAGCTCGGGCTCGTTTGACGCCACATTCTGACCTTTCTTCGCCTTTGAGTCGGATGTGCCCTGATAAGTCTTGCGACCGAGCTTGTAGATCAGGAATGATATCACCATCGAGAAACATGCAACGGCAAAAGCGTAGGAATAACCTGTGGAAATAGAGCTTACGTAGGTCTTGCACCACTCGAGAAGCTGCTGAGAGCCCTCTGCGAGACCGGAGAATGAGGTCAGAATAGCCATATTCTCGGGCTTGACAGCATCACCGGCTATGAGCTGGTTGCATATTCCCGGAATTTCCGCATTGTAGGTCAGGTCATTGGCGCTCAATGCCATCGAGCAAAGCGCCTCGGTCACTGACGGTGCGAACATGGCGCCTATATTTATCGCCATGTAGAAAAGCGAGAAAGCGACATCACGCTTCGACTCATACTTGGGGTTGTTGTAAAGGTCGCCCACCATAACCTGGAGGTTACCCTTGAAAAGACCCGTTCCGCATGATATCAGCAACAACGCGAGTATCATGACATAGAATGCGGGCGACGAGAATGCCGACCCCTCCCCTTTCGTCATCGGTATAGCCATGACGAAATATCCGAGGAACATGACAATTATACCCAGCGTAACCGTTTTCTGGAAATTCCATTTGTCGGCGATTATACCGCCGATCATCGGCATGAAATAGACAAGAGCGAGAAACACCGAATAGATAGTACCCGCCGTTGCGGTCGGGAGCGCGAATTTAGCCTGCAGGAACAGCAGCAATATCGCAAGCATAGTGTAGTAGCCGAAACGCTCGCCCGTGTTGGCAAGCGCAAGCACATACAATCCTTTTGGTTGGTTTTTAAACATAGAATATAGTAATGGGAGTTAATAATTCCATGGCAAGGACAAATAATATTGTCATTGCCAACGAAGTTAAGGAAAAATTTCAACATTATATGTATATTTGCATATATTTTTTGAAAAAACAGACTCTCAGATGCATTATTTCATATCGGCAGGCGAAGCTTCCGGCGACATTCACGCCGCAGAGCTTATCAGACAGCTGCGCATCACTGACACTGACGCGCGCTTTACATTTCTCGGGGGCGACCTTATGGCGGCGGCCTCGGGCTCTTCGCCTCTGATACATTACCGCGACATGGCATTCATGGGGTTTTGCGAAGTGATAAGACATCTCGACAAGGTACTCCACAATCTGCGCACAGCAAAGCGTGCGGTGGCCTCTGAGCGCCCCGATGCACTCATACTGGTCGACTACCCGTCATTCAACCTGAAGCTCGCCAAAGAGGCCGTAAAGCACCAAATTCCGGTATTCTACTACATATCACCCAAGGTATGGGCATGGAAAGAGGGTCGCGTGAAGAAAATACGCCGGTATGTCAGACGAATGCTGTCGATATTGCCGTTTGAAAAGGAATATTACCGCGACCGCCACGGATATGACATCGATTATGTCGGAAACCCCACAGTCCGCGAAGTCGACCAACGCCTTGCATCGCTTGACGATGACGACGCATTCCGTCGCAGGCACAGGCTTGAACCCCGACGTCCCATCCTTGCCCTTGTGCCCGGCAGCCGCATCGGTGAGATCCGCAACAACCTCCCTGTGATGTCCGAAGTGGCGCGACGTCACCCATCGATGTTGCCGGTAGTGGCAGGCGCCCCGGCCGTCGATACTGAGATTTACCGTAAATACTGCGATTTCCCGGTGGTCGAAAACGATACTTTCAGCCTTATGGCTCACGCCGACGCTGCTCTCGTCACCTCCGGAACAGCCACTCTTGAGGCGGCACTTATCGGAGTGCCGCAGGTGGTGTGCTACCGGGCCAACGGAAGCCGCATTTCCTACAACATATTCAAGCGGATACTGAAAATACCGTTCGTTTCGCTACCCAATCTTATAGCCGGAAAGGCCGTGGTGGCCGAGCAGCTCGTGCACCTATGCAACCCCGACGCTGTCGATGCCCGGCTTGCAGAAGTGCTTCCCGGAGGCTCCGCTCACGATCTGCAACAGCAAGGCTACAAGGAAATAAGGGAAAAACTCACCGATGCCGACGCTGCTGCCAATGCCGCTGCAATCATTGTTGATGAAATTAAAAACGAACGGAAATAAACGCCTGTTACCTTACGGCATTACCGACCTCAGCCTGACGACGGCGCACAAGAAAACGCTTCCCCACCAGATGCCAGCTTGCGAGTGACAGCACTGTGACTGTAGCCAATGCGATAAACAAAGCCGGCACCACTCCGGTGCTCTCCGCAACCTTGAAATGCACAAACAGCTGCAGCACCGGAAAATGCAGCAGATAGAAATCGTAAGATATATCTGTAGAACCCAGCCAGAAGCCCCATCTCCCGATAAAAGCCGCAGGCAGCACGATAAACGATATCGCAAACGGCTTTATCGCGCTCCCCGCAGCAGGCAACATATAAGCCAGGGCAAGAAGTGCGACTCCAGCCACCAGAAGCTTATACCTGTGCATTATCACGAGATGCAGCAACTCATAAAGCATCATGCCCATCACAAAATATGCAAGCTGTCCTGCTATCTGACGGGCATAAACCGCATAACGGATATCGCCGGTCGACCTCAGCAACATATCGCATGCAAATGAATACACAATTGAAAGCACTATAACTCCGCCGAAAAAAAGAAACGGATTTAATCGGCTCTTCCTGCACATAAACAGCAGCAGCGGCAGCGCTATATAGCACATCAGCTCTATCTTGATAGTCCACAGCGAACCGTTGACCACATCGATATGATTACCTTCGAAAACGCCCGGAAGCGTCGGTTGCATGAAGTTTGAAAACGCCATATTCGACAGCAGATACCTCAGCCAGTCTTTACCGAAATATTCCGACAGAGTCAGCGACGACACAAAAAACAGCGCCACTGAAAAGAATATCACGATAAAAAAATAGCTCGGAAAAATACGTCGACCGCGCTTTATGAAATAAGACTTCAGCGACGATGACCGGCAGTAGCTCGAATAAATAAGAAAACCGGAAATAACGAAAAAGCCGCGCACGGCATCAGGCCCGTCAAGAAACAGCAACGGGGTGTCAATCGCCGACAGGTCGACAAAATGGCACAAAAACACATATAACGCCAGAATAAGGCGCAATGCATTGAAATTATTGGGTTGCTGAATATTTTTCGGTGCGGCGAACTCCATATTAAGGAAACGCGCACGGCCGCGTTTTATTGCGTCGCCATGCGCGTTATTACTATTACAGTCTGTCACGGTCAGATATCTATGCTGTTGAGCAGCGCCACTTTGCCATCATCGACAAGTTTCAGTATAAGCTCACCGAAGAGTGTATTCTGCCATGCAAACCAGTCGCGCGTATAATCCGAAGGATTGTCTTTGTGAAATGATTCATGCATGAAACCTGTGCCTGCATGCGTCGACATAAGCATCTCTACACACTGCTTGATTTCAGCATCGTCATCGCTTGTAAAAGCCCTCATCATTATGCTCATGGGCCATATCATGTTATATCCTATGTGCGGGCCGCCTATACCCTCCCCTGCAGTTCCTTTGAAGAAATAGGGGTTGGAATCGCTCCACACGAATTGGCGTGTATTGCGGTAGACCGGATCAGATGCATCCACATCACCGAGATACGGAAGAGCCAGCAGACTCGGCACGTTGGCGTCGTCCATAAGCATTCTGCCTCCGAAGCCGTCGACCTCAAACGCATATATCCGACCGTATTCCGGATGATCCACGACTCCGTGACTCTTCACGGCAGCCTCCACCTCGTCGGCAAGCGCTGTGCACCGTGCTGCACGATCTCTGTCGCTGTTGACCTCCGAAAGTATCTCTGCGGCCTTACGCAGAGATGTCACGGCAAAGAGATTTGAAGGTATGAGAAACTGGAGAGTCGTGGCGTCGTCGCTCGGCCGGAAACTCGACACGATGAGCCCTACGGGATTGACCGGCGCTCCCAGTCCGTTGTTGTTGAGAGTGTCGGTGGCGCGGTCGGTCTTTCTCGAAAAACGATACGGTCCGGTTCCCTCCTTGCGCTGCTGCTCGACAAATGTGGTCAATATATTGTCGACCGCCTTCAGCCATGCGTCATCAAATACGGAGGCATCTCCCGTGACTTTCCAGTATTGGTATGCCAGACGTATCACATAGCACAGAGAGTCGATTTCCCACTTGCGTTCATGCAGCTCCGGCTTCATGTCGGTATTGTCAGACTCCCAGTAACTGCCTGTAGGGCCGTCGTTGAAAGCATTGGCATACGGGTCAAGATTGATACACATCAGCTGACGGCGTATCACCCCCTCGAGCATCTGCCGCAACTGCTCGTCGCTGTTGGCAAGACGCACGTAAGGCCACACCTGCGCGCCGCTGTCACGAAGCCACATGGCGTGAATGTCACCTGTATAAACAAAAGTATCGGGCTTCCCGTCAAGCATTCGGAAATGCACTGTCGTGTCAAGCGTGTTGGGAAAGCAGTTCTCAAACATCCACGCCAGCTCTTTATTGGTAAGAAGCGACTTAACGCGGGCTATTTCATCTTCTACAGCTTTTGACACGAAGAGACGGTCAGACACGGCCGGTCGGCGGCACACATACTCTCTGCTCTCTGCCGAAAATTCCGATGACCCCCCGGATGAAGATAACGGTCCGGCTGTCGCGTTTACTCCCGAAAATACCATTGCAGCCACTGCCGCAATAACTACGGGACGATAAAATTTAGGTTTGTTCATATCTGTATTTTATGGTGTTAGGTTCAAGACAGGAAAAATAACTTACAAAACAATTGCAACCGGTTACTTATCGCCTGCAACAATTACGAATGCCGTCAAATAACTCCTACTTTTCAAATCTGATTTCGTCAAGACGCAGATTTGAATTGTTGAGATGCAGAGTGAAACCCTCTGTATCAGGGTCGTCAATAATCTGCGATATATCAAAAGAAGCATAATACGCTCTTGAAAAAGTTGTCACATCCGCCTCAAGCGCATGCACAAGATATATGTCAGGATATCGGCTGTCAGCCTGAGTCTCAGGCATTGCCAGCATGAACGCCCGTGGATTTTCGTCGTATGGTAGACGTGCATGTATATTGAGATATCTGCCGGCCCTCCATGCGCTCAGCAGATACACCGGATCACGGTCCCAGCCTGCTGTTTCCTCCCCTTCAGTCACGGCAAGCTCTCCGTTTACAATCCTTCCGTAGCCTCTGACGCTCACAGCCCCCGACTGATATGCGACACCGCTTTGGGGCACATACATGAGCAACAGGCGTTCCCCTACGGCCACTATACGCGTATCGACGCGTTGCGGCGTTGTCAGAATTATATTTTCGTCATTGCCGGGCTTGCACACACTGAACACCGACCCCTCACCGGAGTCTTTTTCCAGACATACGATATCATAGAGTATCGCTTCTTCCGAAGGCTCGTCACCATCCGAACAGCCGGTGACAACCGTCATGACAGCCGTTATAAGCGACATCAGAAATAATATGCGTAATGCCTCTTTCATATTTCTTATCCGGCTATCACACCATCTTTTAACGTTATCACCCTGTCAGCCTCTGACGCAAGCGTATTGTCATGAGTCACAATCACAAAAGTCGTGCCCATATCGCGCCTGAGATCAAAGAAAAGCCTGTGAAGCTCCCGTCGGTTGACCGAATCAAGGCTCCCTGACGGCTCGTCGGCAAGCACTACCGACGGATTGTTGACCAAAGCACGCGCAACAGCCGCACGCTGCCGTTCACCGCCTGAAAGCTGGTTGGGTCGATGGCTGCTTCTCTGCCCGAGCCCCATATAGTCAATCAGTTTGCGGGCACGTTCAAAGGCATCGGCACGGCGGTCGCCGGCTATCAGAGCCGGCATAGCCACGTTTTCAAGCACATTGAATTCTGGCAGAAGCTGATGAAACTGAAATACAAAACCGATATTTTTTCCACGGAAAGCGGCCAACTCTTTGCCGCGCAGAGTATACACGTCGGTGTCGCCGTAATACACATTTCCCCTGTCGGGAGAGTCAAGCGTGCCGAGCAACTGCAGCAGAGTGGTCTTGCCGGCACCGCTCGGTCCGACTATAGCCACTATCTCGCCATCGTCGACTGTAACATCTATACCCTTGAGCACCTCAAGGTTGTCGAAACTCTTGTGTATGTCTACAGCACGTATCATATAAACGATTTCGCCATTGTCGATATGGCATATTCGGGCGATACTCTGCGGTAAAGTATATCGTAGACACCTTCAAGTATAGGCATGGCCATCTGGTATTCCTCGTTGATTTCATGCACGCACTTCACACCGAAATAGCCTTCCGCCACCTGCTCCATCTCCATTTTGGCCGCTTTGACCGAATATCCGCGCCCTATCATGGCTCCGAAGTTATGGTTGCGCGAGAACCGCGAATAGGCCGTCACAAGAAGGTCGCCGAGATAGACGGAGTCACATATCTGGCGCGGACGAGAATCCACACCGTCAAGAAATCTCTCCATCTCTCTTATCGCATTCGAAACCAGCATGGCAAGGAAGTTATCACCCTTCTTCATTCCGTGCACAATTCCCGCTGCTATCGCATATACATTTTTGAGGACTCCGGCATAGCCTATGCCCGTCACATCCGACGATACTATCGCATGCACGTTTTTCGAGTCAAGCACCGAGGCAAACTGAGAGGCGATATTGATATCATGACCTCCGACTGTAAGATACGAAGGTCGGTCAAGCGCCACCTCTTCTGCATGACACGGACCCGACACTATCAGTGCCCTTGACGGAGCCACGCCGTAACGCTCTGACATATAGTCTGTAATCAGCATATTCTCTCCGGGCACTATACCTTTTATAGCGGTGACGATAGCCTTTCCTGATATATCTGCCGTCAGTTTCGACAGATGGTCTTTGAAATATGGCGACGGCATAGCGAAAAGCAGCGTATCACTCTGCTCCACCACCTCGTTGATGTCGCTTGAAAATATGATACGTTCGGTTTCAAACTGTATATCTGTAAGATATGCGGGATTATGGCGTATGCGCTTGAACTCCTCTATACGGTCGTCACGGCGCATATACCAGTTGATTGTCTCGCAATTCTTAAGCAAGACACTTGCCAGAGCGGTAGCCCAGCTGCCACCACCCATCACAGCAATGTTTCCTGGAAATTCCATGGTAACTGTTATGACTTACTTAATATCCTATGCTTCTGCTTCCTCAGTCTCTTCCCCGCTATCCTTCACACGGCGTTTCTCCGGTCGCATCTGCGGGAAAAGAAGCACCTCCTGGATAGTGGTCTGGCCTGTCATGAGCATCACGAGACGGTCCATGCCGATACCCATGCCTGATGTCGGAGGCATGCCATATTCAAGAGCGCGGATAAAGTCGGCATCGATAATCATGGCCTCGTCATCACCCTTCTCGCTCAGACGCATCTGCTCGACAAAGCGCTCATACTGGTCGATGGGGTCATTGAGCTCCGAATAAGCGTTGGCAAGCTCCTTGCCGTTGACCATAAGTTCGAAACGCTCCGTAAGTTCGGGATTGTCGCGGTGACGTTTTGTCAGAGGCGACATCTCTATAGGATAGTCAATTATGAAAGTCGGCTGTATGTAATTGCCTTCACACTTCTCTCCGAATATCTCGTCGATAAGTTTGCCTTTGCCCATCGAAGCATCAACCTCGATGTCAAGACGGCGGCATACGTCACGCAACTCCTCTTCACCCATGCCGGTGATATCTATTCCGGTGAAATCCTTGATTGCGTCAATCATCGTCACACGACGGAACGGTGCCTTGAACGATATAACATTATCGCCTACCTTGACTTCAGTCGTGCCGTTCACATCAAGACATATCTTCTCAAGCAGACGTTCGGTAAACTCCATCATCCACTTGTAGTCCTTATATGAAACGTATATCTCCATGCAGGTGAACTCCGGATTGTGCGTGCGGTCCATGCCCTCGTTGCGGAAATTCTTGGAGAACTCATACACTCCCTCGAAACCGCCTACAATCAGACGCTTCAGATAAAGCTCGTCGGCGATACGAAGATACAGAGGTATGTCGAGTGCGTTGTGATGCGTGATAAACGGACGTGCTGCCGCACCGCCAGGTATCGACTGGAGTATCGGGGTCTCAACCTCCATATATCCGTGGTTGTTGAAATACTGACGCATCGAATTAAACACTTTCGTGCGCTTTACAAATATATCCTTTACACCGTCATTCACTACAAGGTCGACATAACGGCGGCGATAACGCATCTCCGGATCATCGAAGGCATCATAAACCACGCCGTCTTTCATCTTTACGATAGGCAACGGACGTAACGACTTGCTGAGCACCGTAAGCTCCTTCGCATGCACCGAAACCTGACCCGTCTGTGTGCGGAACACATAACCCTTCACACCTACAAAGTCACCGATATCAAGAAGTTTCTTGAATACCGAATTATACAGAGTCTTGTCCTCTCCCGGGCATATCTCGTCACGGTTGACATAAACCTGCACACGGCCTGTGGCATCCTGAAGCTCCATAAACGAAGCCTTGCCCATGATACGGCGGCTCATCACACGACCAGCAACTGTAACCTCGCGCTGTGGCGCGTCATCCTCAAATGTCGACATTATCTCATCGGCATGACCCGTCACCACATACTCTGCTGCAGGATAAGGTTCGATACCAAGCCGGCGCATCTCTTCCATCGAGCCGCGGCGCACTATTTCTTGTTCGCTAAGTTCTTGCGGATTCATATCTGTAATTCTTTATTATTTCAAAAAATAAACTGTCACATCGTAGCAACCTGCCTCATCTTGCGACAATTGTCGCAATCTTTCGGCACCGACGACGACGCACCTATTCAAGTAACTGCAAAGATAGCAATTATCACCGATAATGTCAACTGACTGAGCTATTTTTTACTTTTTATCCCTTCTCTGTGTCCGTTCCCGGCTACAAGTTTCTCACAACCCACCACACGCAGAATATAACCACATAACCCGTCATGGCAATCCTGTGATGCGCATAACGACGCATCACACCACTCCACCTCACACGCTTCATATATCCCCACACCACAGCTGCAAAATAAGGAAACGACAACACAATAAACGGATTGTATGACAACGCTGTCAATATAAAAATATCTACTCATAAATGTGTATCACTTTTTCCAATTATAATTCAAAATTAATAATTATTCGCCGCATTTTCCAATATGATGTTATTTTTGACATGTCAGTAGCTTAAAATTTATTAATACGGAAAAATTTCTTTAATTTTCAATAAATATCTCAAAAATTCTATATATATTTGCAATCAAATTAAGCCATTAGAACGTTTTTAGTGTGTTTCCGCTTAATTGGCAGGTCTGCAATAATCAATGACCTCCCGACAGAATAGGACTTTTCAGAATTTTACAAATAACACTATATTTTTATTAAATCAAAAAAAATGAGCAAGATTGATTTAACCCGCTATGGTATCACCGGCACTCCGGAGATTATCCACAATCCCTCTTGGGATCAACTCTTCATTGACGAAGTTAATCCTTCTCTCGAAGGTTATGAAAAAGGACAGGACACCGAACTCGGCGCTGTTAACGTAATGACAGGTATCTACACCGGCCGTTCACCCAAAGACAAATTCTTTGTTGAAGACAGCGTTTCTAAAGATACTATCTGGTGGACTTCTGACGAATATAAAAACGACAACAAGCCCATCACTCCCGAGGCTTGGAAAGCACTCAAGGAAATCGCCGACAAAGAGCTTTCTAACAAAAAACTCTATGTTGTTGACGCTTTCTGCGGCACAAACCCCGACACCCGTCTCGCTGTTCGCTTCATCGTTGAAGTTGCTTGGCAGGCTCACTTTGTTACCAACATGTTCATCCGTCCCACCAAAGAAGAACTTGAAAACTTCGAACCCGACTTCGTAGTGCTCAACGCTTCTAAGGCTAAGGTTGAAAACTGGAAAGAACTCGGCATCAACTCTGAGACTTGCGTTGCATTCAACCTCACCGAAAAGATGCAGATCATCATCAACACCTGGTATGGCGGCGAAATGAAGAAAGGTATGTTCTCTATCATGAACTACTACCTCCCCCTCAAAGGCATGGCTTCAATGCATTGCTCTGCCAACACCGATATGAACGGCGAAAACACCGCTATCTTCTTCGGTCTTTCAGGCACAGGTAAAACCACCCTTTCTACCGACCCCAAACGTCTCCTCATCGGTGACGACGAACACGGCTGGGACGACAACGGTGTGTTCAACTTCGAAGGCGGTTGCTACGCTAAGGTTATCAACCTCGACAAAGACTCTGAGCCCGACATCTACAAAGCTATACGCCGCGATGCTCTTCTCGAAAACGTTACTGTTGACAAAGACGGCAAAATCGACTTCGCCGACAAGAGCGTGACTGAAAACACCCGCGTTTCTTATCCTATCAACCACATCGAGAAAATCGCCCCCGGAAGCCACGGTCCCGCTGCTAAGAACGTTATCTTCCTTTCAGCTGACGCATTCGGCGTGCTTCCTCCCGTTTCTATCCTGACTCCCGAGCAGACAAAATACTACTTCCTCTCAGGATTTACTTCGAAACTCGCAGGTACAGAGCGCGGCATCACTGAGCCCACTCCCACCTTCTCAGCTTGCTTCGGTGCTGCGTTCCTTTCGCTTCACCCCACAAAATATGCTGAAGAACTCGTTAAGAAAATGGAAAAGAGCGGTGCTAAGGCTTACCTCGTCAACACCGGCTGGAACGGTACCGGCAAACGTATCTCTATCAAAGATACCCGCGGCATCATCGACGCGATCCTTGACGGTGCTATCCTCAAAGCTCCCACAAAACAAATTCCTATCTTCGACTTCACCGTTCCTACCGAACTTCCCGGTGTTGATCCCAAAATCCTCGATCCCCGCGACACCTACGCTAACGCCGAAGAGTGGAACACCAAAGCAACCAAACTTGCTGAAATGTTTATCGCTAACTTCAAGAAATTCGAGAACAACGAAGCCGGTAAAGCACTCGTTGCTGCTGGTCCCCAGCTCTGATTTCTGAAAAACAGACAATAAAAAACAGCGGAAAAATTTTCCGCTGTTTTTTTATTTGTTAAATCCTAAATTGCAGTGCATTTTACAGTCTAAGTTTAGTATTGCTGCAAGCGTGTTGCAGAACTCAAAAGATTGCCTCAAAACGTAGGGACGCACGGCTCGTGCGTCCGCCAACACATTGATTATCAGGCGAAACATTCGGACGCACGGCTCGTGCGTCCCTACGTTTTGGCGGCATCACCTCGAGGTCGCAACACCTTTATTCTAACGGCTTTGTCATATACCACGCAGGGCTTATGTCGTAGTGGCTAAGGGTGGCCGGGGTCTACGCTCACTCCGCGATCTGCGAACCCCGGTTAATCACAACACCGAGCCTACGGCTCTCTGTGGGGAGGGTATCTCTGCGGGCGGTAGCAGGGGCGGGGGCGTCTCGCCCCCGGAATGTCATCGGGGAGCGTGGCATGCCACTGATTATATGATATTAACCAACAGAAGAGATAACCACGGGGGCGAGACGCCCCCGTCCCGGCTACCGCCCGCGGTGACATCACCTCCACTATCCGCTCACCCGGCCCACACCCCGGCTTCCGCAGGACGCCGATTATGCTTAACCCCGGACGCCAAGCGCAGCGAAGCTTCCGGGGTCAACAGTGCATAAAACAAAGGCTTCCGCAGGACGCCGGTTTACATCACAAAACGAAATAACAATGTATGGCAATATAACAATTCCGGGCTTTGAATTATTATATTGCCATATATAGTTATTTCGGCTTGAGCCTTTTTATAGTCAATAACTTTCCTGATAATGATAATCTTTAAAGTTCAAGCTTACGGTAAAACCATCTGAACAACTTATAATATACATATATCATGCTAGCAACAAGAGCAGATGTCGTATACACTGAAACATAACCGTTTTTCCTGAGAAACTGATTTATCAATGCAACTACACCGGCATATAGAGCCGCAATAACAACAGTCAGTATAAAATACTTTAGTCTCATGCCTCTCAGAAGCCGCCTAACAGCTCGCACAACTCTGAATGACTAAGCGTATGCCTTGATGACAATTCGTCAGCCAGACGCTTCGCAGCTGCGTGCAGACGGCTGTTTCGATAAGCCCGGTCAAAATACAGATAATGCTTGTCAAACAATTCCGCAGCCTCGTCTGATTCCAGCTGACATTCCACGGCATAATCTGACAAAGCGTCAAGCATCGCACTACGCAACGACATATCCGGCTCCGTACGGTCTTTTACCATTCTGCGGCACATCACATTTGATATAAGCATCGAGGCAATGACCTGATACTGCTCCAAAATATGTGACCATGAGGCCTTGGCCGATATTCCTTCTCCCGATGTCACAAAAAATTCCGGAGTAAACTCCACACTGTCAAGTCCTCGACGTTCAACCGATACCGATGATATATATTTTTCATAATCAAGGATGAAGGCCGACAATGCCATTCCGGCTACACCGTAACTTCGGTCTCCTTCATCCTTATATTTCAAACACTCTGCTGAATTCATCTGTAAAACTATTCTTCTTTCAATTATAGCTTACTTCACGACAAGTATCTTGGTTACGGCACCTGATGACGCACCGCTGCCGTTTTGCGAGGCAAACACATAATATACCCCGGTCTTGACCCTGTTGCCTGAACCATCACAGCCATCCCATGTTATCATGCCTCCCTGCGACGTTCCCTGGAAGAACACATTGCCTGCCGCGTCAGCAATCTTGACAAGCGAATTATCCATAAGACCGGTAACTGTGATATAACCGTTATATTCCGGACGCACAGGATTGGGATAAGCATAAACATTGCTGTAATCATCTGAAGCAGGGGACGCATCTGAATTATACTTCACGAGACCGGCTTTGGTTCCGAAATACACCGCATTTGAAAATTTATCGCATGCTATGGCATATACCTTATTCAGCGGAAGATACGAATTTTCGGTATTGAACTGCTCTATTATCTGGCTTCCGTTCTCGCTCACCAGATAAGCTCCGGAGTTCGACGTACCGATCCATTTTCTGTTCACACCGTCAACTGCAAGTGATAAGATAGGCTCACCGTCAAGAAGATAGTCGGCAAAATTGGTTCCGTCATTGCGAGGCACCTTTATTCGCTGTATACGCATATTTGGATCAGTAAGCTTGCTCGGATTGGGTATTATGAAAACACCCTTGTCAGTGCCTACCCACACCTGGCCGTTATTATCCTCGATCATGCAGTAGATGTAAGAAGAAGGAGGCAACGCCCACTCCTTGCCATCCTGATCAAGAAATGTTTTCCATCTGTATGATACATCATCTGTAGTGGAAGCCGTACCGTTTGTATCAACACAAATAAGCTCATGACCTCCACGGAAAGAATAAAGCACCATATTGCTCTTCTTGCAGGCAAGAATTACCGGACACTGCTGTCCTCCGCTAGTAGCCATCGGGAAATCTGTCTCCCAGTCCGATATTTGAGGCTCTGTATTAAGTTTGCGCTTGTCCGACGGAAGCATATACATTCGTTGATTGCCGCCCGTCCATAAATTTCCCTTACCGTCAATATCAAGTGACTGCGTAAAAAAGTATACCCAGGCTGTTACAAAAGGAGCATTCTTGTGATTATAGTAATTCACCTCTTTGCCATCCTTTATCTTGAATACACCGTTAAACAATGTGCTCACAAAATATGCATCCGGATCATCCGGATCCTCAACTATATTATAGGTGTCTGACAGACGGTATGTTCCGTCCTTGATACCCTCCTCATTTTGTTGCCATATTCCCGCAAATGTAAGCCCTGACGGGGTTATATCCTTTATTCTGTTGTTTTCAATGACATTTATATACGATATGCCGTACGCCGGCCAATCTGCCGAAAAATATGCATTATTACCTCTTGCCGATACATACACCTTGCCTGAATTCGAAGCTGTAAGATAGCCGACACCTTTCGACGTAATGGCTTCCGGTTTGAAACTGTCGCGTAGAAGCGTGAGCGTTCCGTCTGCCGAAAATGAATATTCGCTCAATCCGTTGCTGTCCGAAACAAACAGTTTGTTAGGATTATCCCACATCGACAGCAACTTACCTGAAAAATCCGACGGAAGATTAGTCACAGTCACATTATAATCCTCGTCAAACTCCTTGATACAGGCGATATTGCTTCCTGATGCCACTGTATTGTATATATAATAGCCGTTTTTGCTCTCAAACGGACCTGTATAGTTGCCGTCGGCAACATATTTGTCAAAATTGACTTTATTCGTCTCCGGATTAAACACCACAAGTTTCGGACTGAAAGCTGTTTTCGAATCCGAACCCAGGAATGTATTACCTTTAAGGCCACGCAGACCTGTGCAATCATACTTACCGCTCGTACTGCTCATACTGCTGGCCAATATAAAATTATCATAATACCGTATGGTCTTGCCCGTCGGTATGAAACCTATCTTCTGCTCATTTGTAAAATATGCTCCTATATAATCTTCTGTCGCGGCAACATACTTGACAGGTTTGTCATATATACCGCTCTCAACAACCTCCCATCGGCTGTCGTCATAGATCACGATACCGAAATTGGTAGCGACATAGATACGTCCGTTGCCGAAACTTATATCATTGATTGTACGGTCTGACTGCAGCACGGCATCCCTGATATCAGGCAGATTGACAACCTTTCCGTCATTCTTTATGATATCGATATTTCCGGAATTATATGCAAGAGCAATATAATCTTTCTTTCCATTATAGAATATTTTCGATATGGTAGGCTCGCTCAGCACATTGTGGATACCATATTGATACAACTCCTCACTGTCCTTGTCAAAAGAAAACAGCGAACCCGATGACAGGAAGAAAACCTTGTCCGGAGTCTCAAGCATCTGCTCGGGTGCAAGAAAATTGGCATATACCTCCCAGCTGCCTACCGCACGCTGTGCCTTCACGCATAAAGGCAATAATGCCACTAATAGTATGAAAAATCTTTTTATCATTGCAATATGTTTTTTTCGGATTGAGATTTATATATTATTAAGATAATCAAGCAGTTTACGCGTCGCTTTTCCTCGGTGCGAGACCTCGTTCTTCTCTTCGCCGGTCATCTGTGCGAAAGTGACATCAAAACCGTCGGGACGAAACACCGGGTCATAACCGAAACCACCGTCGCCATACTGGCTGTCAAGGATAGTTCCGTTGCATACACCCTCAAATGTCATCGTCTCTCCATTCATAAAAAGCGCGATCCAGGTAACAAATCTGGCCGAACGGTCTGTTGCATTCTCGAGATTATGCAGCAGAAGCTCCATATTGCCGCGCGTATCATGACCGCTCGCCGAAGCATAACGGGCGGTATGCACTCCAGGAGCTCCTCCCAAAGCTTTGACTTCAAGCCCCGTATCATCCGCAAAACAGTCTACACCATACTTCTCGGCAACATAACGGGCTTTCATCAACGCATTGTCGCGTATCGTATTGGCTGTCTCGGGTATCTCCTCGAAACAACCGATATCCTTAAGCGAGCATATATTGAATTTATCTCCGGCTATGCTGCGGATTTCCTCAAGTTTATGAGGATTGTTTGTTACGAATACAAGCTTTTTAAGTTTTTCTGTCATGTATCTATAACGTAAGATATATCAAAATATTATATAACAGGTGGTGCGATAACCGACGCAATTACCGACTCACTCCACCTGTCTGCTTATTTATTTTACCACAATATTGACTATCTTGTTAGGAACCACTATCACCTTGACAATATTCTTCCCTTCAAGCCATTTTGCAGAGTTTTCCGACGATATCGCAAGTTGTTCAACCTCCTTTGAGTCAGTGCCGGCAGCAACTGTCATATTAAATCTCGCCTTACCGTTAAACGACACTGCATACGTCACATTGTCCTCCTTGATATATTCCTCATTGCATACAGGCCAGATGGCATCGCATACAGTCGACTCATTGCCGAGCGCATGCCACAGCTCCTCCGACACATGCGGAGCAAACGGAGCAAGCAGAACAATAAGATCTGAAAGCACCTCGCGTGAACTGCACTTCATCGATGTAAGTTCATTAACACAGATCATGAATGCGCTTATCGATGTATTATATGAGAAATTTTCTATATCGGAAGTCACCTTCTTGATAAGCTTATGGATCGATTTGAGCGCTTCTTTCGACGGCTCGCTGTCTGTGACTATAAACTTGCCGTCGCGGTAAAACAGGTTCCACAGCTTCTTTATAAAACGGCTAACACCGTCTATACCGTTCGTATCCCACGGTTTGCTCTGCTCAATCGGTCCGAGGAACATCTCATACAGTCGCAACGTGTCAGCCCCGTAACTTTCAACTATATCATCGGGATTTACCACATTGAACATCGATTTCGACATCTTCTCTACAGCATATCCGCACACATACTTTCCATCCTCAAGTATAAACTCGGCCGTATTGAATTCCGGACGCCATGCCTTGAAACGCTCAGTGTCGAGCACATCGTTGCTCACAATATTCACATCAACATGTATCGGGGTCACATCATACTGACCCTTCAGACCGGCCGACACAAAAGTATTCGTATCCTTTATGCGGTATACGAAATTACTTCGGCCCTGTATCATACCCTGGTTGATAAGTTTGCGGAACGGCTCATCACTGCACACCTCGCCGAGGTCATACAGAAACTTGTTCCAGAACCGGCTGTAGATCAAATGTCCGGTAGCATGCTCCGTACCGCCTATATAAAGGTCGACATCTCGCCAGTAATCGTTTGCCTCACGTCCTACGAGTGCATCCCCGTTATGCGGATCCATATAGCGGAGATAGTAGGCCGACGAACCGGCAAAACCCGGCATCGTACATTTCTCAAACTCCCAGCCCTCTTCCGTACACCAGTTTTTGGCACGTCCCAGCGGGGGCTCGCCACTCTCTGTCGGCAGATACTTGTCAACCTCCGGAAGCTCCAGAGGCAGCTTCTCCACATCAAGCATATACGGTATTCCATCCTTGTAATATACAGGGAACGGCTCTCCCCAGTAGCGCTGACGGGAGAAAATGGCGTCACGGAGACGATAATTAACCTTCACCTTGCCTATACCCTTCTCTTCTATATATTTCTTGGTGGCGGCTATAGCATCAGCCACCTGCATGCCGTTCAGATTAAGACCATCACCCTCGGAGTTGATGATTATACCCTCTTTCGCGTCAAAACTCTCCTCGCTTACATCAGCACCCTCGATAAGCGGCACTATCGGAAGATCGAAATGACGGGCAAAAGCATAGTCACGTGAATCATGCGCCGGAACAGCCATGATGGCTCCGGTTCCGTAGCCGGCAAGCACATAGTCGCTTACCCACACAGGTATCTTCTTTCCGCTTAACGGATTGATTGCGTATGCGCCGGTAAAAACTCCGCTCACCTTCTTGTCAATCATGCGCTCGCGCTCGGTCTTGTGCTTGATTGAAGCCAGATACTCGTCAACTGCCTTACGCTGCTCTGCCGTAGTCACAATATCGACATACTTGCTTTCAGGGGCAAGCACCATGAATGTGACACCGAACACCGTATCGGCTCTCGTCGTGAATATCTCCAGATCCACATCGCTGCCGTCAATACCGAAATGCATCTCCGCGCCCTCCGAACGTCCTATCCAGTTGCGCTGTGTCTCTTTGAGTGAGTCCGTCCAGTCTATATTCTGAAGTCCGTCAAGCAGACGCTGGGCGTAGGCCGACACTCGCAGACACCACTGATACATCAGCTTCTGCTCAACAGGATATCCGCCGCGCAACGACACACCCTCGCTCACCTCGTCATTGGCAAGCACAGTGCCCAGCTTCGGGCACCAGTTAACCATCGTGTTGCCCAGATAAGCCAGACGATAGTTCATCAGCGTGTCGCTCTTTTCCTTATCGCTCATGCCGTTCCATTCCTCGGCGCTGAAGTCAAGTTCCTTCGTGCACGCTGCCTTCAGCCCCTTGCTTCCCTCTTTCTCAAAGCGCGCTATCAGGTCGGCCACAGGCATTGCCTTGTCGGCTGCTGTGTCATAATATGAATTAAACATCTTTATGAACGCCCACTGGGTCCATTTATAATATTCCGGATCGCAAGTCCTGATCTGACGGCTCCAGTCGTATGAAAAACCGATTTTGTCAAGCTGCGAGCGATAACGGTCGATATTCTGGCGAGTCGTTATCTCCGGATGCTGACCGGTCTGTATCGCATACTGCTCCGCCGGAAGTCCGTATGCGTCATAACCCATCGGATGAAGCACATTGAAACCCTTCAGACGCTTGTAGCGCGAATATATGTCAGATGCGATATATCCTAACGGATGACCCACATGCAGTCCCGCTCCCGAAGGATAAGGAAACATGTCAAGCACATAATATTTCGGTTTATCCTTGTTGATATCGCATTTATATACGTTGTTATCTTTCCAATACTGCTGCCACTTCGGCTCTATTTCTTTGTGATTATATTGCATATCGTAATCTGTTGTTTCTTTTATTATAAGTATGTGTTCTATTTCTTGCTTAGTTCAAGCATACGCTCTATAGGCTTGCGGGCACGCATGGCAACCTCTGCGTCAACATATATCTCAGGCTTGCCGTCTCGCAGACAGTCACGCAACTTCTCAAGCGTGTTTAGCTTCATGAAATTGCAGTCATTGCAACCGCAGGTCGAGTCAACAGGCGGAGCGGCTATGAATTCTTTATCCGGACACTCCTTGCGCATCTGATGCAATATGCCGCTTTCCGTTGCCACAATAAACTGCTTGGCATCGCTGCTCTTTGCATAATTGAGAAGAGCTGCCGTCGATCCAACCTTGTCGGCAAGCATCACGATCACCTTCTTGCACTCCGGGTGCACAAGCAGCTTTGCCTCCGGATACTCTTTCTTGAGCTCTACTATCTTCTCGAGCGAGAACTGTTCATGCACATGACATGCTCCGTCCCACAGAAGCATGCTCCGTCCGGTAATACTGTTGATATATCCCCCCAGATTTCTGTCCGGCCCGAATATGATTTTGGCATCTTTGTCAAATGTCTCAACTATATCGCGTGCGTTCGATGATGTCACCACCACATCCGTCAGAGCCTTCACCGCCGCCGATGTGTTGACGTATGATATCACCGTGTGGTCGGGATGCGCCGAAACAAACTTACCGAACTCTTCGGCATCACAACTGTCGGCAAGCGAGCAACCCGCATTCTCGTCTGGCACAAGCACCGTTTTGTCCGGACACAATATCTTGGCCGTCTCTCCCATGAAATGGACTCCGCACAACACTATCACCGGCTCCTCTATCTTTTCTGCGATCTGAGCCAGCGCCAGTGAGTCGCCGATATAATCAGCCACATCCTGTATCTCGCCTTTCTGATAATAATGCGCGAGAATGACCGCACCCTTCTCCTTCTTGAGTCTGTTTATTTCTCTTTTCAGATCCTCTACATGCGGGTCGCCATTGCTAACGGCTACATTGTTGTCAACAGTCATTTTATTTTTATATTTTGAAATTTTTTTAAAATTTTCTTTTCTAAAGAATAATAATAACAGATGTTGATAACGGCAATAACTTTTCCCTGATTTTCTTGCTTTTTAAGTTATTGATTGCATAGCTTGCGTTACTTTCATCTTATCAACACTCTTAAGCTATGAAATAAAAGCACTTATATATGTTATCTACACACTGTTTATAAAGTGCAAAGTTAATAACTTTTTGAGAAAAAAGTGTTCAAAAAGTTACAAATAAACATTGAAAAATGCTCCAATATCTTTTTGATAACTGATTTGGAGAGAAAGCATATATCATATATTAATCTCCTCATGTTTAATATCCAAATTTATTTATCAAAAACTCTTTTATAATTATCTACAACTTTCAACACTGTTTTCAACACTGTCAATAACTGTAAATATCCTGTCTCATCATATAAAAGAAGAGGCTGTGTCGTAATTGAAAACATACCTTATCTTCTGTTGTAAGAGATAACTGTACAGTGAGGATGTTATAAATTAGATGGTGTACTGATGGTGTACTGATGGTATACTAATTAGTTGGATAAATCGAAAATGGAATCCTCGATTTTCGGATTTTTAAGGGGCGTTAGTTATATTTAATTCGATTCTTTTTCGCAATACCACTCCAAATTTGAGATTTTGAATAGCAAGGAATTGAGAAAAAATGCTTAACTTTGCATTCGTAGACCGCTATGCAGAAGCCCGGTCGGGGTTCGAGCGGCGGGATGCAGACATAATGAAAAGCGTTTATCCGCGCTGATTCTTGACTTTCCGGAATTCTCGCAAAATTCATTTAGATGTCAAGGATTGTGCAACGGTAGATGCCCGTGGATATGTAATTATCTTGCTTTCGGTACGATATTTCGGGAGAAATATAGCCGGACGCAAAGATTGCATATACAAGCGTGGGCTTCTGCGTTGCCGTCCGACATCTAAAGGGCAATGCGAGAAGCCTCGGAAAGTAGGATGGCAACAGATACAGATTCCTGCGCTTTTTTCGTACAACAACAAACGCCAACGAGAGGATGACCGAGGCATACTTTACATATGATTGACAATTCGGTAGAGTTAGTTCAAATTATCGCATCTTTCCTAAATAAGAACGGGAATAACAGAAAGACAATATCCATAGATGGATATGCATTTGAAATAAACGGGATTTATGATATTGATATCCCGATCAAATCCATAAACATCTTGCCAGATGGATCCGTACAATTCAACGGGAATGCTCGTGTGCACCAACAGGACCCTTCGTCTAAGATAAGTAATGATGTCAAGGTAATATTCTGTGGTGTCGCTTTCTTCGTAACAGATGTCCACGGCGATACTTGCCTCCTTCGTGTATCTATTGACCAAATGAAACAATCCAATATATGAAACAACTTATCACCAAACTTGTAATTCTGATGGTCTCGGTTTTGGGGTCCATCAATACATATGCTTATGATTTCGAAGTCAATGGCATATGTTATGATGTCATAGATCCAGCTTCTCTAACTTGTGGTGTTAGCGGATTGATTGATAAAGATATCACTGGCAATGTCGTAATACCGGCACAGATTTCTTTTGCAGGTAAGGAATTAACGGTAACTGAAATACTAGACTCTGCATTTGCAGAGTCTTTAATAGAGAATATTAGTTTGCCAAGCACGTGTGTTTTAGTAGGGCAGAGTGCCTTCTGGAGATGCTCAAAGCTCTTGGCTATTAATATACCACAAGGTGTAACAAAAATAGGCCGTCACGCATTTGGGTTCTGTAGCGGTCTGAAAGAAATTTCACTTCCTAAATCTATAATTGAAATAGGTGAATATGCCTTTTCAGATTGCGAGAACCTTGACTCCGTGAATATTTGCGATTTAGAAGCTTGGTGTGCTATATCTTTTGAGGCTGGTTGGTGTTATAATCTAAATGATACATATACCTCAAATCCTTTGTCAAACATGAAAGCAAAACTACTCTTAAATGGAGAGTTGATTTCAAGTTTACATTTTGATGAATCCATATCGAAAATAAATCCAGGTGCCTTTGTTGGATATACATATCTTACAGAGGTTGATCTTACTAATAATATTCAATCTATCGGACGCTATTCTTTTTGGAATTGTGCAAATCTATATAAATTGAGTATCGGGCAGGGACTTACTGAAATACCAAATCAAGCATTTACGAAATGTATAAGCCTGTCTGAATTATACATTGCAGATGGAGATCAAGAACTTAAATTTAATGGGGGAATAAGAGGAGACCGTTATAATCCCATAGCAACTGATTTTATAGCAGGAGATTTTAGGGATAGCAAGCTTAAAATAGTTTATATTGGTAGGCAATTAGTTCAGCCTAAAACTACAAATGCAATAAAGGGCTATTATGCTATATTTGACCAACAAGACATTGATTCTGTTACCATAGGACCAAAAGTAAACCTAATAACTAAAAGTTATTTCAATGGGAGTTTCATTAGTGGTTCTGGTTTGTTGGGTGGAATAAAAAATATATTAAAACTTACAATCCTTCCATCAAATGATCCTCTATTCTGTATATTTGAAGACATTGATTATGGTGTTGTTTCAGGAAGTCCATTTAGGCTGATTAATCTTAACACACTCATACTTGGAAGGGATTTAGAAGCAAAATACATATATGATTATGTTAATTTCCATAGCGTTAACACTTATTTCGACCATTGCACAGACCTAGACTATTTTGAAATTGGCGAAAATGTTACTGATATCAGTTATCTGAATCTAGATAAAAATGATAATATATCAAACATAACTGTAAAGTCAACTATTCCCCCTATGTGTACTAAGCAAGAATTCACAAAGAACACATATCTACATTCTGCATTAAAAGTACCTAATGATTACCTCGATATATACAAATCTGCCCCAATTTGGGATAATTTTTGGAATATAGCAGGTTTTGACTTTTCATCATCAATTACTCCCATCAATGTTCCTACTCTAAAATATCCTATAGAAATCTTTGATATCAATGGATTACTACATAAAGAACCCATAAAGGGTCTAAATATCATTAGATATTCAGATGGAACCACTGAAAAAAAGTTTTTCTAAAATACAGAAAGGGAGCCACAAGTGATCAGCCTGTGGCTCCCTTTCTGTCATCTTATTCTGAAACTGTTCTTGAAAGTCTGTTTCAGTGATTGCCACTTTTCTTTGAACCATTGGAAGACTCTCTTGCCGCCGAGATGAAGACGGTAGTTGTTGTCATCGGTCGGGTCTTGTTTGATTTGTACCTCGGAAATATCCAAATTTTTTGAGCCTCCGAGGGCGAATATGCGTTATGGAACTGATTTTGAAGGGCTATTTAAGCAATTTTCTATCGTTGTCACCGCTTTCAAGTACGCTCATCTGATGGATGGCGATTTGATTGAGCTTGATCAGACGTTCCTGCTGTGGCATCCCCTGTTCAATAAACACCGCATTGAGATTCTCCATATTGGAGAGGCATATAAGTTCATTGATAGAGGCATAATCCCGGATATTGCCTTTGAGGTCGGGATTGGCATCACGCCACTGTTTCGCTGTCATGCCGAACATAGCCACATTCAGCACATCGGCTTCATTGGCATATATGATACTTGCCTGAGCCTTTGTAATCTCGGCAGGTATGAGATTATGCTTGATGGCATCGGTGTGGATTCGATAATTTATTTTGGACAACTCACGTTTCGCAGACCAGCCGAGTTGCTTCTGTTCCTCTTCCTTTAAGCGTTGGAACTCCTTTACAATATAAACCTTGAACTCGGGGCTTATCCACATCGCAAACTCAAATGCAATGTCTTTATGGGCGTATGTGCCTCCATAGCGTCCGGCTTTTGCCTGAACGGATATGGCATTAGTTCGGGCAACGAATTCTTTTACGCTTATCTTGAAACTATTAAGTCCCGACTGATTTCTAATTATGGCGAATTCGCCATAATTAAAATTGGGATTATACACCTTCTCCCAGATTCCGATAAACTCCAAGGTATTACGATTACGAAGCCAATCAGTAATGAAGAAATCTCCATCTTTAGCCCGTAACATATCGGTAAGGCAGATATAATCCTCTCCGTTGACTTTTAGGATATTAACCTCAGTATCTTTTACTATTAGCTTCGCCATGTCGTTTTGTAATCTTTCAATACCACATTCGTGTCATAAACAATCCTTGTTTTATTCGTTTATTTCCGGTCGAAGTCGGCCGGTATCTCTCCCCATTTTTCCGTGTCCCATTTGAGCACCCGGTTATAATAAGGGTTTGACTGTATCCATCGGTCGGCTCGTTCGAGCATCTCGAATATCTTTCCGTTTTTGGCCGTACGTGCCAGCTTCGACTTATGTCCGCGGTTGCGGAGCCATGACTGGGCTGTGCGGGAGTCGGAATAGACCACGGTAGTCTCGTTGCCCGTATTTTTGAGAAAAGCCAGTGCATGTATCAGCGCAAGATACTCCGCCACATTGTTGGTGCCGTCGTCAAGCGGTCCTACATGAAATATCTCCGCGCCTGTCATGACATCCACCCCTCGATATTCCATCGGACCCGGATTTTTTGAGCATGCCCCGTCAACAGCTATGCTGTCTTTGATAATCTCGGGTATGGCTTCATAGTTGACACTTTCACCGCGGTGACGCGCTATAGCACGTATGAGGCCGGCCTGCTCTTCATAATCGCCGCGATAAGCTTTGGTCGCGGCTTCCTGCGAACCGAATGATTTGTATTCCGCCCCGGCAAAACCTTCAACCTGCAGTTTGCACTCCTCCCACGAATCATAGATGCCGGGACTGTACCCTTTCCAAACCACGTAAAATTTCCTGCTCATGAAAGTTGTAGAAATATGTTGATGTCGGTAAATCGGCAGCCGGCTGTTCTTGCCACCTGCGGATTGGTTATTTTTCCTAAGAAAGTGAACACACCGCGGCGCAGTCCGGGTGTTAGTTTGAGAGCATTGGTAAGCCCTTCGCAGGTGATGATGGAGTCGAGCATCGTTATGAATGTATTGCTAAGTGCCATCGCGGCCGTGCGCGGCACCGCGCTTCCGGCGTTTACATGACACACTCTTTTGCCCTCGGCCTTGCCGGGAGCATCTATAGCGACGGCAAGGTCGACTGTTGGCAGCGAAGGAAACACTCGGCCGTGCACCTGGTCAAGATCGAATATCACGACACCCTTCTTCATTATTTCAACATCATCAGCGCTGACAGTCAGTTTCGTCTGCACCGGAGTCGCTACCACGACATCTGCCGTACGCAGAGCCGATGTAAGCACTCTCTCATGAAGCGACGACGCTATCACGCCCGGACCGAGATCGCGCACTGCCGCACGTAGTGAATACACATCGTCATCAAACATCCTCACTATAGCGCCCAGACCAAGTGCCGAACGCGACGCTGCGATTGCGGCTATACCGGAGCCTATCACAGTCACTTCACATGGATTTAGTCCGGCGATGCCTCCGAGCAATATTCCTTTGCCGGCACTGGCGTCGGCAAGAAGCGATGATGCCGTCGCTATCGCCGCCCGTCCGTCGATTTCGGAAAGAATATCGGCAAACGGCATATTCCCCCGCTCGTCGGCTATATTGTTGACAGCAACCCCTACTATAGCCATACGTTGCATCTCCCTGACTGTCTCTGCATGCAGTTTGTCAGGACACAGCAGGGTCAGCAACATAGCCCCGCGTCTCATCTTCCTGATGTCAGCAGGCTGCAGTGTCGACAGATTGATGACAATGTCACACGACAATGCCGCATGGCGGTCGGAAAGCTCTGCTCCCTGACGCGAATACGCATTGTCGCTGTAATGTATCGGAGACGCTGCCTCGTGCTCTATCTTCACGGCATACCCCTTTTCTATAAGCCGGCTTACACCCTCGGGAGTAAGGGGAAACCGTCGTTCCGATGCGTCTGTGTTGCGCGGTAGTCCTATTGATATGCGCTTGCGCGACGTCGCGGTCGCAACCGGTTGCTCCTCCGGAGTTATGTTTGATGATAAGTTGCTGTCCATGATATGTGACGGTTTGATTGTTTTTTGGCTACCCGCTACAGATACTCGTTGATAAACTTTTCAATCGACGAGTCGAGTTGTGCTGCAGTGTCAAGTTCATCGGCTGCGAAACGGCGCTTCGCCCGGCTGTAATACGGATTTCTTTTCTCCAGCGAGCTGATGATAAACCTGCGCAGCCCGTCATCATCGAGTGAGGCAATAAGTGGCCGTTGGCTCCTGCCTTCCTTAAGGCGTGCGTGCAGCGTGTCGACCGATGCGTCAAGCCACACTGTAGTGCCGCGGCTGTTCATGACCTCCATATTGTCGAAAAAGCAGGGGGTGCCTCCTCCGCATGCCACAAGTATGTCATCTTTAGCTGCGAGCTCGCGGATACTCTCACGTTCGATGCGGCGGAATTCATCTTCTCCATATTCGCGGAAAATTTCGCTTACCGACTTCCCCTGTCGCTCCTCGATATATTCATCAAGGTCTATAAACCGTATATGGGCGCGGGCTTCGACTCCGCGTCCAAGCGTAGTCTTGCCCGAGCCCATATATCCTATGAGAAATAGCGGCGACATTATTTCTTGCTGTCTATATCCTTTTTCAGGAGATCGCGGATTTCAGTCAGCAATGTCTCCTCAGCCGATGGGGCAGGGGGAGCCGCAGGTGCCGCTTCCTCTTTTTTCTTGAATTTCATTATCACACGCAGAGCAATGAAGATACTCAGTGCAATGATGATAAAGTCAACTATATTCTGGATAAATATTCCATAATTTACAGCTACCTCCTCAGTTATCACATTGCCATTGTCATCTTTAACTGCTTCTTGAACAATAGACTTGAGATTCTTATACCCCTCACCACCGGTTATAACCGATATTACAGGCATTATAATGTCGTTGACAAGCGAAGATACTATTTTGCCGAATGCTCCGCCGATGATTACACCGACTGCCATGTCGATAATGTTGCCCTTCATGGCAAACTCTTTGAAATCAGATAAGAATTTTCCCATCGTTCCTTGATATTTAGTTTTCGTTAATAATATCTATATTCATGATTGGAAAGACCTTCAGGCCGTTCCTTTCCATTGGTCCGAGTTGTCAGCATCAACGGCTGATTTCACAAAGTTAATAAATTTTATGACTTTTGTCAGATTTATTGTTAACAATCTGACTGCGATATAAGTTTTTACCGATATCAATACCAGGTGACACCGTTCTGGCGCGATGACCGCTTGTCATATTTCAGGTCGCTGAGCATCGACGATTTCGCCGAGATGTGGAAATTGAAGCTTTTGTAAGGCCCCACAGGTATGAAGCTCGCGCTCATCGTGAAGCAGTGCAGGTCACGCGATATGTTACAGTTCATATAAGCGATCTTGTGGGTGTCGAAGTTATATGATGCCGACAGCGAGAAATTCCAGTTGGCCGTCGGACGTATATTTCCTGAAAACGAAAGATTTTGCGTTATCTTGCTGTCATACTCCATCTTTTGTTTGTTAAACGCCCCGTAGCTGTAGCCTATCGAGTAATTGAATGTAAGACTCCACGGCACCTCCCAGTTCATATATCCGTCATCGCTTACCGTCACATCGCTTTCGTCATTGTCCTGATTGCGACGTGCCGACGGGCGGCGGGTGCCCTGCGTTTCGTCATCATCTTCATCATTGCCGTTTTTCGTATCTTTCTTGTCCTTCTTGCGTTTGAAGGTGTTGTTGTTGAAAGTATAGGAAAACGATGTTCCGGTGCTTGACAATCGGCCTATCCCTTTGCCTGCCTTCCAGCGTGGTATATTGACCCTCACCGGGTTGCCCGCTGAATTGAGCTGATAGGTATATACATCCCACACTGCCGACAGATTGAGATTGAAATTCTTTACAAGCCTGAGCAGTATCGACGTGTTGATATTGCTCCAGTTGAGCGAGTCGGCCGCGAAATTATAGCTCTGCGACACCGAGAAATTCTCTATGAGCGATATCTTTTTCTCGCCGATGGAATCATTGTCTGATTTCACTTTCATCTCCAGGTTGTTGGCCAGAGAAACCGACACCGTTCCCGATTTTCCCTGTCCGGGAACTCCGAACAGCGAGTTTGGAAACATCGAATACTTCCGCTGCACCTGCTCTCCCTGGGCATTCACATAATCGTAGGTGCCGTAATATCCGAAAAACGGTGACGAGAAGTCAGGCGAAGCATTCAGCGACACTGTAGGAGTGAGCACGTGGCGTATCATCTTCACCTTGTCGCCGAGAAAGGGGAGTGGTTGGAAAAATCCATAGATTTTCGTATCAAGCGACAGCGATGCGTCGAAGTCCCACACATTGTAGAAACTGTAGGTCGTGTCACACACCTCGACAGCGGCGTTCGGATCCCACTGGCGACGCACCTTCGATGTGTACATACGGTCGCGGAGGCTCACCGACGGAGTCAGATTGAAGTATTTTAACAGGTTGAATGTAGCGGAAACAGGTATGCTGTGCTTCATGCCGTTGCGCCAGTCCTTTACAAGACTCTTTTGAAAGAACTGATCCTGCTTGGCGGTCAGCGAGTTCTGCAGCTGACCCGAATACGACATGCGTATTTTTTCATACCACTTTTCATCGCCTACCGAGCGTTTACGCTTGAAAGGGTAGATCTGCGACATCGTCAGAGTAACATTGGGAAACGACACCGAAAGCGTCGAGTCCTGAGTGCGTTGCGACACATTGAGCGTTGTCGACAGCGACCATTTCGACTGCGGGAATCGATATGTCATGTTGACGGTCGAACTCTTCGTGTTCTCCGTGAATGCCGACGAATAATATGAATTGAGGTCATTGCGCGTATAGCCCGAAGTGGTGAAATTGACCGACGCCGAAAGATTCATGTTGGGGTTTGACTTCGCATCCTGAGAGTGGCTCCACACAATCTGGAAGTTGGTCTGCTTCGAATAGTCGGGCTGACCCTTGTCGCCATAGATCGATTTCAGATAGCTAAGGCTGAAATTGCCTGAATACTTGTAGCGTTTGGCGTAGGTGGAGCGTGCCGACAGTCCCCACGAGCCGCGGGTATATATTTCTCCTGTCAGAGCCAGGTCTATGTTGTCGTTGATGGCGAAATAATAGCCGCCGTCACGCAGGTAAAATCCGCGGTTATAGTCGTCGCCGAACGACGGCACTATTATGCCCGACGCATATTTGTCGGTAAATGGGAAATAACCGAAAGGCACAGCGAGAGGCAACGGAAGTCCGGCGAGCACCATATATGCCGGACCGGTCACGATATTGCTTTTGGGTTTTACCTTCGCACGTGTAAGCTGAAAATAGAAGTGGGGATGCTCATGGTCGTCACACGTCGTGTAGCGTCCGTTCTGCAGATAATAATAGTCATCTTCGGTCTTTTTGGTCGTGCCTCCGGTCAGATAACCTTCTCCCTGTTCGGTGATTACGTCGGTGATAAATCCGCGTTTCGACTTGAAGTTATACCGCATCGTCTTGGTCTCGTAGCTTGAACCGCCCTCCTCGAAAACCGGGCTTCCGGTCACTTCGCCGATAGAGTCGGTCTGTCCCACGGCATATACCTCGCTTTTGTCGAGGTCAAGCTCTATCCGTGCGGCATCAAGTTTAAGGTCGCCGTAATCAACCTGCCCGTCGCCATACATATACATGCTGGAGCGACCGACAAGCACCATCGAGTCTGCCGACGAAAACACCACCTGATTGTCAAGATCAACCTTTTCGCGGCGTATGCGCGACGGCTTTGCGTTTTCAGCCGGGGTTGATGCTGTCGCTGTCGGCCTTAAGCTGATGCTGTCGGCCGCTGTCGTGTCTGACAACTCTATGGCTGAAGATGATATGCTGTCTCTGCTGGCAGTCGCCAATGTCGTTACTGCAGACTGCTGGCTGTCACGCCCGGGCTGTTGGTCGGCTTTGATTTCACCGACAATGCCCGTGAGACACAACATTGTGAATATCAGTATTATATATAATCGGAGACTGGTTCTCACCTTGATAATCCTTGGTTTTAAGCCACAAATATACGCAAAAATATCATCATATACCGTAAGATATTGTTAATTTGCATTTACCGGCATCAATTCTTGTCCGGTCGGTTGGCTGATATGGCTGACAGTAGGAAGTCGGCTGATTTTTTTCTGATTTCCTCCAGATTGCGGGTGCTTTTCGAGAAATCATGGCATGGAAACTCAGGCATCGGCGACTCTGCCATCAGCAGTGAGTCGTCACATCCGACTGTCTCGCACAGCGACTTGATGCGGTCATCATTGACCTTGTTGCGGTTGATGATCGATATGAACGGTGTTTCGAGATTGATGGAGAATGACGTGCCGTGAAATGAATTGGTCACAACAAGCCCGGCGTTGTTTATGAGATTGACAAACTGGTGCGGGCTAAGGTTGTCGGTATATTGCCATTGCGGATAATCGCTGCGGCGGAATATCGGTTCTATCACCACAACCTTCCATCCTGTCAGTTTCTCGAAATGACTTACCGTATCGAGAGCGTAAGGGAATGGATTCCAGGCGTAGGACAGAATATACACGAGTATATATTTGCCCTCGACCATAGGCTTTTCGCCTGCAAATTCGCCCCAGCTTTTTTTCGATAGAAGCAAAGTAGGGTCGACCACGAGCTCGGCATCAAGTCCGGTATGTTTCTTTATGATTTCTTTTGCATTCTTTTCCCTGACAGATAGCGCTTTATATGATGAAAGATTGCTCAGCCACCGCTTGGCGTCATCACCCTCGAAAGTAAACCGGCCGAAGCTGGCCGCATACGATAATTTCGGAGCTCCGTTGTTGACAAAGCTGCAGAAAAACGAAGTGTCGCCATTGAGATAATCTGTATTCCACACCTGGTCGCTTCCGGTCAGATAGATATCATAACGTGGACAGTCGGCTACAAGTTTCTCCGCCGATTTATATTTCTTTTTGCTTTTGACGAGCTCGTTGCGTATAAATCCTATGGTCTCCGACTTGCTGTCCTTGCTGCTGTTGGTCAGGAAATTGATAATGGCATGATATTTTTTAGCCAATATGCTGCGCAGTCTTTTTCGCAGAGGCTTGAGGTGTTGCCTGTTAGGGTAGACGTAGTCGATTATTTCATTGTCAAGACCGTTGTCAAATAAAAATTTCTGTAGCGCATACGCCTGTAGCACGCTGCCGAAATGTGCCACGCGATGCATAGTTATAATGCCTATTTTCATCTCTTGTTCAGTTTTATTTTAGAAATGATCTTGCCTGGAAGATTTGCGGCAAAATCATATTTCTCGATAAGTATCTTGATATGTTTCAGTTTCAGCTTTGTGTGTCTGAGCAACTGACGTGCAAGCAGATATGATGCCGGCTTGCGGGCATTTTTCGACATCTGTCCCTGGGCGACAATTCCGGGAGTCTCTTCCGTAAGGGTCAGATGGGGTGTCTGTCTGACTAATGACAGGCCTTTGTCGGTCAGGCACAATATGCCGCTCACGCCGTCGTTGCAGTCCTTGTATTTATCTCCCCACAGGTCGCCAATACGTATGTCGGCCGATGAGTTGGCTATTTTGAATTTGCATGATTTGAGACAACACGGGCTCAAAGCATAATGGCGCAGGAAAAATGCGTAAAACAGATCCTTTGACATGCCGGGCGAGCGGTAAAGTTCTTTTCCTGAATTGTCATTGCCTATTACATACCAGGAATCATGCCAGCCGTTTTTCTTGTCTCTCCATCTGAAGTCAAGATGCTGTATCGAAGGGGTTTCGGCAAGATATCTGTCCCACACCTTGAGTGACGGGACGCCGTGACAGAAAAAGTCGACAAGTATGAAATTATCCTCTCGTTTCAATCGTTTTACAGCCAGCCGGAGCGAGGCGATCTGACACGGGGTGCCCACCACCATATATTTCTCATTTTTGGCTGCCGGCGACAATAACTCCTTGAAGGCATATTCGGTAAAACTCGGGATATATTTCGAGCCTAAAGAGGCTTTTAACTCATCTTCCGTTGAGCATATATAATGCTCTGCGCGCTGTTTCCCGGCGTCATATCTGACTCCGCAGAATTTATATCCCTCATTCAATGCCGCCTTTGCCAGCTCAAACGCCGCTCCTCCCGACGATGCCTCATAACGCACCTGCTGATTGTCGCTCCATGAAGCAAATGCCTCCTTGACAGATCCGTCATAGCGGATGTCACGGTCAAACGAGCAGCTTTTAAGACATAGCCCGCAGTTGATGCACCGGTCGTTATCATTTATCACCGGGGTGTAAAATCCGTCTTTGCTCTCTTTGATATCTATGATATTGACCGGACAGACTGCGGAACATACGCCGCAGCCGTAACAGTCTGACAGCTTTGATATGTTGTTTTTTGTCATTTTTTGAATTTCTTTACGTAGAAAAGAATTTTTGAGGTCAGGGTTTTGCGTTCGTTTTTATCCAGACCCAGAAAATAGATTGTCGCTGCGCACGACACGATTGATGCCGCTGTAGTCACGCCAAGACATATCCATCCTTCATGCATCTTCGAAGCTATCAGAGCGGGCAACACAGAGGCTATCGCCGACACTATGATGATGCTGAGACAAACTTTGACAAGAAATGCAGTCGATGACCAGTGGGGAAACTCTCCGTTAAGCATATATATGCGGGTCAGCAGGCAGCCTGCCGAAACTATAATATAGGCGACATACAACATCTCCACTCTGGCTCCGAGTTTAAGGAAAACGTAGGCCAGGGGCACTGCCAGCAGCTGTATTCCTCCAACAATGAGCTGATAGTTGCGTATCCTTCCCGTGGCATTTTTTGCCGTCATCAGCGGTATGGAGATGACATCGATCAGCGACACTATAAGCACGAGCCTTACGAATTCAACCGTATGCTCGGGAACTGTGCCAAGCCATATCGACAATATGAATTTTGTGTTGAGCAACACAGGCAACACTATTATGAAAAGCAGATAGAACGAAATCTTCGGCCCGTAAATCAGCAGTTTGTTAAGCTCGTGAAAGCTGCCGTTGGCATAATTTTTGGTTATCTGCGGATTGACGGCCGTGGTGAAACAGTTGACAAATCCGGAGACTGTGCCGCTGAGATTTACTGCGATGGCATTTGCGGCGTTGACTACAGGGCCGCCGAACAGATTGAGAAGTATTGTGCCTCCCTGACCTCTTATTATCCACCCCGAAGAGCCTATGAAACTCCATCCGGCGAAATGAAATATGCTTTTGACTATCTTCTTGTCAAAAATCATGTGACCACGGCATTCTGTGAAATTCTTCTTGCTGTAAATCACGTATATCACTCTGATTATGACGCCGACAAGACACAGAAGCACCGCATAAAACACAAGCCTGTCAAACGGCGAATGTATTATGGCGAAGCATATCAGAAGTTTGCTGACAGCCTCGAATATCGATATATATGCGAAAGCTTGCATCTTTTCATGTGAGATGATGCAGGCATTGTAAGGTGTGCTCAGCAGATTGAGCACAAAGGTGGCAATCGCAAACTGAAACACCCAGAATGCCGCGTCAAGCCTCGCTTCCGGGATTACAAGCTTGTTGTAAAGAAGCCATAACCCTACCGTCTCGCCTATTATTATGACTATGGCGCTTATGCCGACCATTACCGTGACAGAGCATTGAAAAGTCTTGTGTATGGCTTCGCTGTCGCCCCTTCCAAGCTCGAAGGTTATGAAGCGGCTGATTGCGCTTGTCAGTGCTCCCGACACGATGGCAAACATTGCGACAAATCCCCCGACAATATTGTATATGCCGTAGTCTTCCACTCCAAGTGCGTTGAGCAAGACTCTCGAAGTGTAAAGACCGATACCCATCGTCAAAATCATTCTGAAGAACAGGAAAACTGTGTTTTTCGCTATTCTTGAATAATTGGTATCCGATACGGGCATTTTTTCTGTATTATTCGACGCAGTTTCTGTCACAGAATATATTCAGTTTGTTGGCGGAGTATAAACAAAATGTTCAGCAGTTAATCAACGACGCCGATTTCAGGCCGCTTCCTGTCAGAACCTCTGTATATGCTTTCCTCGGTAATAAATTTATTAATTTAAATGTGTGCAAATCAACATTATATGTCAATATTAAGAAAAACCTGCGGCTATACAGCCGATTATAATGCTGCATTATGCTGACTGACGGCACCGACATATATAATGTGGAAATGTCGCTGTCGGTTCGGTCGACCGGATTTTTCTGATCTTACTTCTTGCCACGAAGCCGAGTAAATCCAATCTCCGACAGGTGCAAAGTTATGAACTATTTGGCTGATTTCCAAATTTCAAATATCCTTTAACTTGCAGTAACCTCAATGCAAACTTATTAAGAGACAATCACGGTTTTTTTGACTCCGGTTCTTATATGTATAGTTTTTTTGACACTTGGTTATGCATCAACATCTCCGGCCATCACTTTTTTGTAAATATTTATGCAATAATACACCATGCCCGACTTATAAATCGACAATAATTGCTGCCTTATACTAAAATATTGATGTCTTATTTTTTTATTTAACTTTTTAAATACTACCTTTGCGCATATAAAAATTGTTAATATCTTGCAAATGGAAAATCCAAAAGTGAAAACACTCGACAAAGTGGTGGTACGCTTCTCGGGTGACTCCGGCGACGGAATGCAGCTCGCCGGCAATATCTTCACCAATGTATCGGCAGGATTGGGCAACTCTGTCTCGACTTTTCCCGATTATCCCGCCGAAATCCGCGCTCCGCAAGGTTCTCTGAGCGGTGTGTCCGGCTTTCAGGTCAGCGTTGGCTCAGGCGTGCACACTCCCGGCGACGCCTGCGATGTGCTCATTGCCATGAATCCGGCCGCCCTAAAACAGAATGTGAAGTTTCTCAAACCCGGCGGTGTCATCATCGTCGATATCGACTCTTTCAGAAAAGAAGCTCTCGACAAAGCACTTTTCACCACCGACGACCCATATAAGGAACTCGGCATATCGGCGCAGATTGTCGAAGTGCCGGTCACTTCAATGACTAAGGCCGCGCTTGCCGACTCCGGCATGGACAACAAGTCGATACTCAAATGCCGAAATATATTCGCGCTCGGACTCGT
Source organism: uncultured Muribaculaceae bacterium (assembly GCA_947174275.1). Lineage (GTDB taxonomy): Bacteria > Bacteroidota > Bacteroidia > Bacteroidales > Muribaculaceae > JAGBWK01. Next base: position 2,550 of record CAMWIJ010000007.1, on the reverse strand, counting down.
CTGCTGGCTCTTCGACCGTCCGCTTGACGCAGCTGTCCGCATGCTGCAGAACAAATTCGCCAAAAAGCCCGCTGTTTTCGAAGCCAATGCAAAAGTCATACAGGCCGGCTACGACTACGGTCACAATATTCACGCATCTGTCTCGACCTACCGCATCGAAAGCGACGAAGCCCGCCCCGGCGTTTATACCGACCTTAACGGCAACACGGCCACTGCATGGGGACTTATAATGGCTTCCGAGAAATCCGGACGTCCGCTTTTCCTCGGATCATATCCCATCACTCCGGCCACCGACATACTCCACGAACTCGCAAAACGCAAAGACCTCGGTGTAAAGGCCTGCCAGATGGAAGATGAGATTGCCGGCGTATGTTCGGCAATCGGCGCCTCCTTCGCAGGAAACCTTGCCGTGACTTCTACTTCAGGCCCCGGTCTCGCACTCAAGAGCGAAGGCATCGGTCTGGCTGTCATAGCCGAGCTTCCGCTTGTTGTCATCGACGTGCAGCGAGGCGGTCCCTCCACCGGACTTCCCACCAAAACAGAGCAGACTGACCTCCTCCAGGCGCTTTACGGCCGCAACGGCGAGTCGCCCGTCTGCGTCGTCGCTCCATCCACCCCGACCGACTGCTTCACTATGGCTTTCGAGGCAGCGCGCATAGCGATAGAGCACATGACTCCGGTCATCCTGCTCAGCGACGCGTTCATCGGTAACGGTTCGTCGGCATGGCGCGTTCCCGAAGCAGACGAATATCCTGAAATCAAGCCCCGTTTCGTGCCCGAAGCGCTCCGCGAGCAGTGGTCGCCCTACAAACGTGACGACGAGACTCTCGCACGATACTGGGCGGTGCCGGGCACTCCCGGTCTGACCCACCGTATCGGCGGCCTCGAGAAAGACGCCGCAACAGGTGCCATATCGACCGACCCGGTCAACCACGAGAAAATGGTGCTCCTTCGCCGTGAGAAAGTGGCACGCATTGCCAATGATATCCCCGCTCTCGAAGTGGCCGGCAATCCCGACGCCGACACTCTGCTTGTAGGCTGGGGCGGCACTTTCGGCCATCTCATGACCGCTACAGCCGACCTTAACGCCGCAGGCACTCCGATAGCATTCGCTCATTTCCGTTACATCAACCCCCTGCCTGCAAACACTGCCGAAATATTCCGCCGTTACCGCCGCGTTATCGTGGCCGAACTCAACTGCGGACAGTTCGCCGATTTCCTCCAGGCAAAATTCCCCGATGTGGAAATCCACCGTATCAACAAAATACAGGGACAGCCCTTCCTCGTGAGTGAAGTAATAGAAGGTGTCAACAACATAATCAACAAATAAGCAATTATGGAAAACAATACATATACAGCAGCTGATTATAAAAACGGCTCACCCGTGCGCTGGTGTCCGGGTTGTGGCGACCACGCCATCCTCAATTCCCTCCACAAGGCAATGGCTACGGTAGGGGTCGACCCCGCAAAGACTGCCGTCATTTCAGGCATAGGCTGCTCTTCGCGTCTGCCGTATTACATGAACACCTACGGCTTCCACACCATACACGGCCGCGCGGCCGCAATCGCAACCGGCTTCAAGGTGGCCAACCCCGAAATGACCGTATGGCAGATATCGGGCGACGGTGACGGTCTCGCCATCGGCGGCAACCACTTCATCCACGCCGTGCGCCGTAACATCGACATCAACATTCTTCTTTTCAACAATAAAATCTACGGTCTGACCAAGGGTCAGTATTCTCCCACCTCCGACCGTGGATTCGTGTCGAAATCATCACCCTACGGCACCACGGAAGATCCTTTCGTGCCCGCAGAACTCGTGTTTGGCGCGCGTGGCAACTTCTTCGCCCGCTCAATCGACGTCGAGCTCCAGATATCGCAGGAAATACTTGTCGCTGCCGCCCGTCACCGCGGCACGTCTGTATGCGAAATCCTCCAGAACTGTGTCATCTTCAACAACGGAATACACAATTACATCACTGACCGTGAATTCCGTGCCGAGCGCACCATCCACCTCGTCCACGGCGAGAAAATGCTCTTCGGCAAAGACAAGGAAAAGGGTCTTGTGCGCGACGGCTTCCTCCTCAAAGCCGTGACAGTAGGGCAGGACGGCTACACAATCGACGATGTGCTCGTGCACGACGCCCACACTCAGAGCAACTTCCTGCATCAGCAGCTTGCCATGATGGACGGCTACGACCTCCCTCTCGCCATCGGCGTGATACGCGATGTCGAAGCTCCCACCTACGACGAAGGTGTAAGCACCCAGATAGAGGAAGTAAGAGCCAAAAAAGGCTTCGACACACTCCGCTCAATGATACTTGCAGGTGAAACCTGGGAAGTGAAATAACCACACCCTCGCAAACGAGAGTGTTACAAATAAAAAGATGCTGCGCTGTGATTGAAAATAGTTACAGCGCAGCATATTTTTATTCACTGATATTGTATTGACGCACGAGCCGTGTGTCTGAGTCAGATATTTGAAAATCAATGTATTGGCGGACGCACGAGCCGTGCAATGTCACTAACTTAAGACTAAATTCCACGTTT
>CAMWIJ010000006.1 GCA_947174275.1 uncultured Muribaculaceae bacterium | reverse complement strand
AGAGCGTAGCCATCATTGCTCTGCATGCTTACACACCACCTCTACACGCTGTCAAAACCGGTCAACCCCATTTTTTAGACTTCGCTTTGCGGGCGATGTAATATTTTTACAAAGTTAGAAATTCAATTGACAATATACAAGTAAATTTGCTGTTTTAACAAATTATTATGTAACTTTGTGCTTGATTTTAAATATTTTTAATCTATTAAAATAATGAAGATGAAACGTATTGTTAATTATGTGATGTGCTTGTGTGTCATGCTGGTGGCCATGACAGCATGTTCCGGAAAAGGTGATAACGGTCTTATTGGTAAATGGGAGCAGACTGTCGATGCCAACGGGGTAAAAACTGTAGTGACTTATGATTTCCAAAATTCCGGCAAGCTTAGGCAGACGATGGTGATGAAAAACGATGCTCCTCACATTTTCATTGACGCTGAGGGTGTCTGCGAATACTCGTATTCTGAAGCAGACAAGACGATTAATTTCAAATTCTCCGGTTCCGATTTCAATTTCAAGGCGTTTGAGATTGAAGGCGTCAGCGACGACCAGGTTGAGCTTGCGATGGAAAATATGAAATCAGACATGGTTGATATCGAGCAGGAGTTTACGGATGTCAATATCGAAGGTGATCGTATGACGGCTAAATTTAATGGAATTAAACTGACTCTGAAGCGCATCTAAGCGTAAAAGACAGACTATAATATTAACGCCCGCCGAATGTAATGAATTCAGGCGGGCGTTCTGTTTATTTTCATCGCCATTATGGCTGTGGGGTCTGTAGGCGAAGTGTTATGTCTGTCTTGCCGTCATGGCAATCCATTAATGTGTTGTTGATTTTTACTTTTGTAAGCGTGTCGCATTGCATCAGGTTCTTCTTTAATATCGGAGTGAGATATTTCCGGAAGTCTGTTGCCCATTGAGGTTTGAGCCTGGTGAGATCGGGCGCGGCATTTTCGTCAAGCACATCATAGTCGTAACTTACGGCGGCTGAGTCTACCGACAGAGAGAATGTCGCATCGTCGGGCCGTAGCACTATTTTATCGTATGCGATGGCTTCATATTTGCCGGTTACGGAGGCCACGGCTGCGGCGTTGAGTGTGAGAGGGGAGATTATAGAGTCGTTTGCCGGCATATATTTCTCGATAGAAAGCATTGCGCTTATGATGAGTGTGCCTTCCGCATCCTGTGACGGAGCGAATTCATACGATTTGATGATATCCACGCTGATACTGTCTGTATCGACGATATGCTCGGGAACAGACTGCCACGTTCCGTTGATTTTCTTTGAGAGTCCCTCTTTGTTTTCGCATGACACCAGTGCGATTACGGCGAATACGACCGCCGGGAATATGATATGTTTATTTTTCATTTTTTTATGTTTTTTACCATAAAACGCGTTGCTGATGCCTATTGTTCAAGTTTTATTCTTCGCCAATCATCTGCAGGAATGAGATTTCGTCAACGATGGGTATATTGAGCGCTTTGGCTTTCTCGAGTTTTGACGGTCCCATGTTTTCGCCTGCGAGTATCATGTCGGTTTTCTTTGATATCGAACCTGTGTTTTTGCCTCCGTGGTGCTCGATTATCTGCTTATATTCGTCGCGTGAATGACGGTCGAATGTCCCTGAGATGACAATGCTTTTCCCTGACAATATGTCGGAGGCCGGAGCTTCGTCTATTGTTTCAGTCGCAAGTGTCAGGCCGCTTTCACGCAGTCTTTCGACTATTGTGCAGTTACGCTCATCTGCAAAAAAATCGATTATGCCTCGTGCGATGTTAGGGCCTACATCGTCAATCGCTGTCAGCTCTTCTTCGGTCATAGACATCAGACGGTCGATATTTCCTGATGCGCGGGCTATTTTTTTTGCGCCGGTCTCGCCGACGTAAGGTATTGACAGGGCATACAGCACGCGTTCATACGGCATGCTTTTCGATGCTTCTATGCTTTTGAGTATTTTTTCTGCTATTCTGTCGCCTTTGACATAAAGGCTCTTGATTTGGTCGGCTGTAAGATCATAGATGTCGGCGCAGTCCTTCAGATATCCTTTTTCACAAAGGTCGTTTACCATTTCTTCGCCGATGCCGTCGATATTCATCATGCGACGCCCCACAAAATGCTCTATGCGACCCTTTATCTGTGGCGGGCAACCGTATTTGTCAGGGCATACACGAGCGGCTTCTCCTTCGGCGCTTACAAGAGGTGTGCCGCAAGCCGGACAATGTGTCACAAAAGCAATTGCTCCGGCACCGGTTTCCCGTTGTGAAGTCTCTACTCCTGTAATCTTCGGTATTATCTCGCCGCCTTTCTCCACATACAGCATGTCATGTTCGTGTATGTCGAGAGTGCGTATTATGTCGGCATTGTGGAGCGATGCCCGTTTTACGATAGTGCCAGACAGCAGCACCGGTTCGAGGTTTGCTACGGGGGTGACCACTCCGGTGCGTCCTACTTCAAACGATACATATTGCAGGCGTGTAAGAGCTCTTTCTGCTTGAAATTTATAGGCTATCGCCCAGCGTGGCGATTTGGCGGTGTATCCTAAATTGAGCTGCTGACGCAGGTTGTCGACTTTGAATACAAGACCGTCAGTAGCAACCGGGAGCTCTTTGCGGGCCGCATCCCAGTAGGTTATATAGCGGTCGACATCTTCCATTGTGCGCAGCAGTGTCATCGCGTCTGATACTTTAAATCCCCATTTCCGTGCTTCCATCATGTTTTCGTAATGAGAGCCGCAGGGCAGATTTTCTCCGAGAAGATAATAGAAGTAGGCGTCGAGTCCGCGTCGGCTGACTTCCTTGGGATTGAGCAACTTCAGCGTGCCTGAGGCTGCATTGCGAGGGTTGGCGAACAATGGCTCTTCGTTAAATTGACGCTCGGCGTTAAGTCTGTCGAACTCCTTCCATGGAAGCACTATTTCTCCACGTATCTCGAAATGTTCCGGCCATCCTTCGCCCTGTAGTTGCACAGGTATCGACCGTATTGTCTTTACATTGGCGGTGACATCATCGCCCTGCACGCCGTCGCCTCTTGTAACGGCGCGTGTCAGTCGTCCGTTTTCGTATATGAGCGATATTGACGTGCCGTCAAATTTCATTTCTCCGACGAGTGCGCAATCTTCACCGATGATTTCTTTTTTCACGCGCTTAACGAAGTCGTCGACCTCTTCCACCGAGTAAGTGTTGGCAAGTGACAGCATCGGATAGATATGTTTCACCTGAGTGAAGCCTTTGCTGATGTCGCTGCCTACACGTTGGGTGGGGGAGAGGGGATCGGCAAGGTCGGGACGTGTGGCTTCCAGAGCCTCGAGTTCTTTCATGAGCATGTCGAATTCCCTGTCGCTAACTGTCGGTGAGTTAAGCACGTAATATTGGTGGTTATACTCGTTGAGGAGCCTGCGGAGCTCCTCTATACGGTTTTTGATACTGTCCATGATTGTATGTGTGAAAATCGGATACGGTTATGCGGTCGACATCAACTGTGTTCAGTCATGCAGCCGGCATGGCCGTATGGTTTTATTTGATGACTCGTTTTACTCCGATAAATCTTTTAGAATAATACGGTTCGTCTGTAGTGCTGATGGTGATGCCTGAAGTGCAGGCTGAGTGGATAAATGTGATTTCTCCTGTCACGGGGTCACCGTCGACAACGATACCCACATGTCCTACGCTCCCTGATTTCGAATTGCGACCGGTGAAGAAAATAAGATCGCCGGGCTGAACCTGCATTTTATCGACAAGCTCACCGTCGCTGTTATATTGCTCCCGCGACGACCGTTTCAGCTCGTAGCCGAATTGAGAAAAGACGTATGATGTAAATCCGGAGCAATCAAATCCTTTTGGTGTTCTTCCGCCGTAGCGGTAGCGGAGCCCGATAAAGGTACGGGCGAGCGACAGCATGTCGTTTGCCGTAACCACGGCTTCGTCGCTTGCAAAAGATTTGAGCTCGCGGGCGTTGATATCGGGAAGATGTCGTGTGAGGTCGATTTTTTCCATTGCGGCATACCGGTCGGCAGCTTCATGAGATGGCATTCTCATCTGCTGGGCCTGCGCGGAAGCAGCAACCATGGCGGTAAGTATTAAGGATATGAATATTCGTTTAATCACGTCGGTCTGGTTATAATCGAAACGATTTTTTGGGAAAAATAGGCTATTCAAGAAAATATCTGTTTAGCCTGTAATCGAAACGTAGGGTTGTTTTTACTTTTCACAAAGTTATGCAAAAACGATATCTATTCCAAACCGCATTATCATATAGAATATTATCTTTTGTTAAAATATTTAAATGATATGACTGACATGATATGGACATACAACGAAAGGCGTATTATCGGAATTAATCCTGACAATACGCCTTGTGTTATTATTGTATGCGGAATCTCTTTTAGAGAGTGTTTGGATTTAAATCAAATTAAGCCTGAGAGGATTTTTTGAGGAAATTCCGCGAGTTGAAGAAGGAGCATAGTGAGCTATGCGACTGATGAAACTTGGCGGAATTAACCCAAAAAGGCCTCAGTATTAATTTGAAGTTTTTACTCCCATTCTCTTTAATTGTTGATACGGTTTAAATCAAACACGCTCTTACATCATGCCGCCCATGCCACCCATGCCGGGAGCAGGCATTGCGGGTGCGGGATTATCTTCTTTTTTGTCAGCAATGACGCACTCTGTGGTGAGGAACATTCCTGCGATTGATGCTGCGTTTTCAAGAGCCACACGTGTTACCTTCGCGGGGTCGATTACGCCGGCAGCGAGAAGGTTCTCAAATTCACCGGTGCGTGCGTTATAGCCATAGTCGGCGTTGCCTTCCTTGACTTTCTGCACGATTACTGCGCCTTCAGCTCCTGCGTTGGCTACGATCTGTCGCAAGGGCTCCTCGATAGCGCGGGTTACGATGTGGATACCTGTCGTCTCGTCCTCATTGTCGCCCTTCATGCCTTCGATGGCAGAGATTGCGCGGATGTAAGCTACGCCACCGCCGGGAACAATACCTTCTGCGATAGCCGCACGGGTTGCGCTGAGAGCGTCATCCACACGGTCTTTCTTCTCTTTCATTTCCACTTCCGATGGTGCGCCGATATGGAGCACGGCCACGCCGCCTGCGAGTTTTGCAAGGCGTTCCTGCAGTTTTTCCTTGTCGTAGTCGCTCTTGGTCTGCTCAATCTGAGCCTTGATCTGAGCCACACGCGATGCGATTGCTTCTTTAGAACCGGCACCGTCCACGATAGTGGTGTTTTCTTTGTTGACAGAAACCTTGTCGGCAGTGCCGAGCATATCAAGAGTGGCAGTGTCAAGTTTCATGCCCTTTTCTTCAGATATGACAACGCCACCGGTCAGGATTGCGATATCTTCGAGCATTTCTTTGCGGCGGTCACCGAAGCCGGGTGCTTTGACTGCGCATACTTTCAGAGAGCCGCGCAGACGGTTGACTACGAGTGTGGCGAGTGCTTCAGAGTCGACATCCTCAGCGATGATAAGCATCGGGCGTCCGCTCTGAGCCACCGGTTCAAGCACGGGGAGGAGATCCTTGAAGTTTGAGATCTTCTTGTCGTAAAGAAGAATATACGGACGCTCCATCTCGCATTCCATTTTTTCGGTGTTGGTGATGAAGTAGGGTGAGATGTAGCCGCGGTCAAACTGCATGCCCTCTACAACATCGACAGTAGTCTCGGTGCCTTTGGCTTCGTCAACAGTGATGACTCCCTCTTTTTTGACCTTCTTCATCGCTTCGGCTATGAGATTGCCGATTTTTTCATCGTTGTTGGCCGAGATGCGTGCCACATCCTCGATTTTCTTGAAGTCGTCACCGACTTCTTCGCTCTGAGCCTTGATTGATGCTACAACAGCCTCTACTGCTTTGTCGATACCGCGTTTGATGTCCATGGGGTTGGCGCCGGCAGCAACGTTTTTCAGACCTACGTTGATGATGGCCTGAGCAAGCACTGTAGCGGTAGTTGTGCCGTCACCCGCGTCGTCACCTGTTTTTGAGGCAACCTCTTTCACGAGCTGTGCGCCCATGTTCTGGAACGGATCCTCAAGCTCGACTTCACGAGCCACGCTTACACCGTCTTTGGTGATGTGCGGAGCACCGAATTTTTTCTCGATGATGACGTTGCGTCCTTTCGGACCGAGTGTCACTTTTACTGCATCGGCGAGTGCGTCGACGCCTTTTTTGAGCTCTTCGCGGGCTTTTATGTCAAATTTTATTTCTTTAGCCATGATATGTCTTGTTTTTGTGGTTTACGATATTGAGTGCGGCTGACAGCAGCCTTTGAGATATGTTATAAGGCGCGCATTATTCGCACACGGCGAGAATGTCGCTCTGTCGCATGATGAGATATTTGTTGCCTTCGACCTCAATTTCAGTGCCGGCATATTTTCCGTAAAGCACGGTGTCACCTTCCTTTACTGTCATTTCTTCATCTTTGGTGCCGTTGCCGGTGGCAAGTACAGTTCCTTTGAGAGGTTTCTCTTTTGCCGAGTCAGGGATGATGATGCCCGAAACGGTTACTTCTTCTGCCGCGCAGGGATTGATGAGCACGCGGTCGGCTAATGGCTTAATCTTCATGATTGTTATGTTTTTTTAGTTATTTGTTGTTTTATGCAAGTGACATTTAGTTGTCATTGGTCTATACAGCACATAGCGTGCCAAACTCATTTTTGTCAGTATTAAATGACAAAATGGCAAGACTCTTGTCAGAATACCTGCCATTTTCTATAACAATAATAGTCGGGTTATGTTCGGCTCCTGGTATCAGAGGACGACTCTATAGCCTGTCGGGTGAGATCTATGACATTTGTCCGGTCGGCCTCGTTGTTTGGTGGAGCGATTGGTTTATGTATCGTCAATGTTATATGCCCGGGGCGTGGCAGATAACGAGTGCGGGGCATTACCTTGAATGACCCGTCGATTGTGACCGGCACGAGCGGAAGATGAAACTCAAGCGCAAGCTGATACGCCCCTTTCTTAAATGGTCCGAGCTTGCCTGTAAAGGTGCGTGCGCCCTCTGGAAACACCACGAGCGACATGCCGTCGCGCAGACGCTCCTCGGCGGTTTCGATAGTGCGTCGTATCGCAGCCGGCGAACTGCGGTCTACGAATATATGTCCGCATTTCTCGCATGTATAACCCACGAGCAACAACTTCCGCAGGCTCTTCTTCATCATCCACTTGAAATTGTGTCCCAGATAGCCGTAAATCGAGAATATATCGTACGCCCCCTGGTGATTGGCCACAAAGACATACGATGTGCGCTTGTCAATATTTTCCCTGCCTCTGACCGTAACTCTTACAAGCGACAGCAGACAGAACGCCCGAGCCCATATCATTGCCGGATAATAGCCCCAGAATGAACCGTTGCCGATGGCCGTGCCGATAATGACCGTCAGGCATGTAAGCACTGTCAGCGAAAAAAGTATCGGAATGGCAATCAGAAAAAAATAGAGATAATACAGAGCAAGCATCGGAGTCATTTTGATATTTTAGTAAATAGGGAATAACCGGATTAATCCGGTTATTCCCGCGATATATTAGATATGATATCAGTATGCAAACATCGGATAGTCTTTCATCGTAGCGTTGACTTTCTCACGCACCGATGCGATGACTTTCTCGTTTTCGGGATTTGAGAGCACCGTATCGATCATTTCAACGATTTCGCCCATCAGCTCCTCTTTCGCGCCGCGAGTGGTTATTGCGGCGGTACCGAGGCGTATGCCCGAAGTCTGGAAGGGTGAACGGCTGTCAAAAGGTACCATGTTTTTGTTGGCGGTGATGTCGGCGTCGACGAGCACTTTTTCAGCGACCTTGCCGGTGAGTTCGGGGAACTTGGTGCGGAGGTCTACAAGCATGCAGTGGTTGTCTGTGCCGCCTGAGATAATCTTGTATCCCTTGTCGACAAGAGCCTGAGCCATCACTGCGGCATTCTTCTTGACCTGAGCCTGATACTCCTTGTAGGAAGGCTGCAGAGCTTCGCCGAAAGCCACTGCTTTGGCGGCAACGACATGTTCGAGCGGACCACCCTGCACACCGGGGAATACGGCTGAGTCGAGAAGTGATGACATCTTGCGCACGACGCCCTTCGGTGTCGTTTTGCCCCATGGATTGTCAAAGTCCTTGCCAAGCAGAATGATACCGCCGCGCGGACCGCGGAGAGTCTTGTGGGTGGTTGATGTCACGATATGAGCATATTTTACCGGATTGTCAAGAAGGCCTGCAGCTATAAGTCCGGCGGGATGCGCCATGTCAATCATGAGTATTGCGCCGATTTCGTCGGCAAGACGACGCATGCGTGCATAATCCCATTCGCGTGAATATGCGCTCGCACCGCCTACAATCAGACGCGGACGCTCACGGCGTGCCACTTCTTCCATCTGGTCGTAGTCTACAAGACCGGTATCCTCCTTTACATTGTACTCGAGTGCCTGATACATCAGCCCGGAGAAGTTTACTGGACTTCCGTGCGACAGGTGACCGCCGTGTGCGAGATTTAATCCGAGGAACTTGTCACCGGGGCGCAGTACCGACATGAACACCGCCATATTGGCCTGTGCGCCCGAGTGAGGCTGTACATTGGCATATTCCGCACCGAAAATTTCCTTGATGCGGTCGATTGCCAGCTGCTCGGCCTCGTCCACTACCTGGCAACCGCCATAATAACGGTGGCCGGGATACCCTTCGGCATACTTGTTGGTAAGGCATGACCCCATGGCCTGCATTACCTGATCGCTGACGAAGTTTTCTGACGCGATGAGTTCGATACCTTTCTTTTGACGGTCATGCTCGCGGGCGATGATGTCGAAAATAGCATTGTCTCTTTCCATAATATATTTAGAGTTTATGTGTTTCTGATTAATTATTTATTTCTTTTTTACAGTCCAGCCGAAGCGGCCGATATGCTCCCCCTGCCGGTAATAGTTGCCGTGGGCATAATTGATGAGTCCGGCCTGACCGAGATTGAATGCGCCTGTCGACGGGTCGATATAGCTTTCGTCGGCAATCACATTGACAACCTCGGCTATGAACATGTCATGGCTGCCGAGCGGCATTATGGTTTTGACGCGGCACTCGATGCTCAGCGGCGACTCCTCGATATAAGGGCAGCTTACGGCCACGCCTTGCGCGGGTGTCAGTCCCGTTTCTTTCCACTTGTCGTAATCGCGACCCGATTTCACCCCGACCCAGTCGGTCGCGTGAGCCATGGCTTCGGTGGTGAGATTGATCGTAAACTGCATCGTCTCCCGTATGAGAGGGTAGCTGTGACGCTCGGGACGCACCGATATATAGCACATCGCGGGATTGGTGCAAATCGTTCCTGTCCATGCCACGGTCAGCATGTTGGAGTGCTCGATGCCGCGTCCGCAGGTCACTATCACTGCAGGCAGAGGATATATCATCGTGCCGGGCTTCCAGTTCTGTTTCTTCGCCATGTTCAGATTATGTCGGCTTTGGCCCCTGTCGTGGCGTGATTGCAGTAGTGGCAGCGTATGGTGCGGCTTTCGGCGTCGACGACTTCAAACCGCGTAGCCATCGGCTCGTTGTTGGTTATGCATTTGGGATTGGAGCAACGCACTATGCCCACCACAGTCTGAGGAAGCACCACCGGACGTTTCTCAACCACATGATAGTCACGGATGATATTCACCACAGCGGTAGGCGCCACAAGCGCCACACGATTGAGCACTTTCTCAGGGAAAGTGATATCGGCGATTTTGATTATACCTTTGGCTCCGAGTTTGTGGCTCATCAGATTGTTGCCGATGGTAAGCTGGTTGGAGAGGTTCTCAACTCCTAATATCTTGACGCATTTGAACAGCTGGTCGGCAGGGATATGGTCTATCACGGTGCCGTTGCGCAAAGCTGCTACGGCGAGCGAAGTTTTGTTGGTTGTCATTGTTATCAGTTTTAACCGTTGAGTCTATTTTATCGTCAGACCGATAGCCGTCACGTCACGCGTCCGGGGCTATCTGCAGGGCGTCGCAAATAAGAGCCTGGCGCATATACAGGCCGTTGCGGGCCTGATTGAAATAATAAGCCTTCGGATTGTCATCGACATCGGGCGATATCTCGTTGACACGCGGCAGCGGGTGGAGTATGCGCAGATTGTCGCGCGAGTTGTCGAGCATCGCGTTGTGAAGCGTGTAGAGATCTTTCACTCGCTCATACTCGGCAAGGTCGGTAAATCGCTCACGCTGCACTCGCGTCATGTATATGATGTCGGAAGTGTTGATTACCTCAGCCGAGAAGTCAGTGTGAATGCTGTAGTCGATACCCTGTTCGTCGCAGTATTTCAGATACTCCTTGGGCATCTGCAATTCGTCGCATGCCACAAACCGGAATGTCGGGCTGAAATATTTCATCGCCATGATGAGAGAGTGCACGGTGCGGCCATACTTGAGGTCACCCACCAGTGTTATGGTGAGACCCTGCAGAGTGCCCTGTGTCTTGTAGATGGAATAGAGGTCAAGCATCGTCTGCGAAGGATGCTGGTTGGCGCCGTCTCCCGCATTGATTACCGGTATGTCGGTCACTTCTGCGGCATATCGTGCCGCACCCTCAAGATAATGGCGCATGATTATCAGGTCGACGTAGTTTGACACCATCTTGATTGTGTCTTTGAGAGTCTCTCCCTTTGACGACGACGTGGTGTTGGCATCTGCGAAGCCGATGATGCGTCCGCCGAGACGGTTGACGGCGGTCTCGAAACTCAGTCGTGTGCGTGTCGACGGTTCAAAAAAAAGCGTCCCCACAACTTTCCCGTCAAGGATTTTGTGATTGGGATGCTCTTCAAAATAGCGTGCTTGCTCCAATAGACGGAGCATCTTCTCTTTGCTTAGGTCGGAGATAGATACCAGGCTGTGCTGATTCATTGCAGTGACAAATTTGGTCCGCTTCGACGCCTTTTGGCATCGTTCGCGGTTGTTTGCCTGCAAAATTACAAAAATCCCACGTCACTTGCAACCGATATATATCCAAAAAATAGGTTTGAATCCTTTTTTTTGTTAGTTTTTATTAGTGACTTTTGAGGTTGTCTATACTCTGAGCAGGTCGCGCATTATGGCGTCGGCTTTGAGCCAGTGGCATTCGGGAATTGCGAGACAGTCACCCACGACAAGTTCCCCTCCGTTAATGAATGGGGCTGCGTCGGCAAGCAGGTCTGAAATGTAATGCTCGGGAAAACGTTGCCGTAGTGCTTCGATTGACAATCCGTCGGCGGTGCGCAGGCCGGTTATGATGTAGTCATTGAAAATTTCGTCAAGCGACTCATCTTCACTTTCTGCGATTGCAATCTCTTTGCTGAGCGAGGCCATATATTTTTTTATATTGGCGGGGTTGATGCGGCGCACGTTGCCGTCGTAGGAGTGTGCCGATGCTCCGAGACCTAAGTATGGCGTCATGGTCCAGTATGCCGAATTGTGCCGCGAGTGAAAACCGGGGTGCGCGTAATTGGAAATTTCATAGTGGTTATATCCGTGAGCCCTGGCTGCATCGGTGACATATTGCTGCATCTCGGAAGCAAGTTGCTCGGGAGTTTCAGCCACTTTTCCTGTCTGAAGCATGGCGTAAAGGCGTGTGCCCGGTTCGTATGACAGCAGGTAGGCCGACATGTGTGGGGGATTGATCTGCATGAGTCGGTTCACATCATTCTGCCATGCTGACAGAGTTTGACCCGGCAGTCCGAACATAAGGTCGACGCTATAGTTCCATTTCTGTTGCCGGAGCAAGGATATTGCTTCGAGAGCCTGCTCTGCAGTGTGGCGGCGGTTGATGGCTTTGAGCATATTGTCGTCAAATGACTGCACCCCCATGCTTATGCGGTTGATGCCGATGCGCCGGTAGGCCGTTAGCAATTCCTCCGTGACATCTTCCGGATTGACCTCCACGGTAAATTCCTCCACTGACTTCATGTCAGTCAGCCGGCCGATGGCCTCTGCGATTCGTGATATTTCTCCTGTTGGTAAGACTGACGGCGTGCCGCCTCCTATATATATGGTAGAGAAATCGCCTGCGATTTCGCCACGTCGCAGCGACAGTTCAGTCAGGAGCGCGTCGACATATCCTTCGGCAGCCGAAGCGCGTAGCCCGGAATAAAAATCGCAATAGCTGCATTTGGAGTGACAGAATGGTATATGTATGTAAAGTCCGGCCATCTGTTATATAGTGGTTTTATACTGAGCAGAGTTCTTTGAATTTGCAATATTTGCAGTTGTTTTTGTCCGGATAGGCTAAAAACGGTACTGAAGGATCGAAGATCTCGTCAAGCATGTCGCCGAGCCGCGCCATAAACTCTTCATTGAGGTCACGGTAGTCAATTATGGGCGCTCTGTTGAATGTCAGAGGCTTGAACGGATCGACCGCGACTTTGCGCAACTTGTAGATATACGGTTGTATTGGTCCGTCAAATCCGTTTTTCTGCGCATAAGCGTTGCAATATAGCAGAAGCTGGAATATCGCTTTCGGTTGGGTCATGGCATTGCCGTGTGCAAACAGCTGGTCAAAGCCTCCTACGCTCATCTTGTCGTTGCCGGTCTTGTAGTCGACGATACGAATAGCAGTTTCCGCTCCGGGTGAGCTTACTCGGTCGATACGGTCGATACGGAAGTTCAGGTTGATGGTAAATCGGTCGTTAACCTTCAGTTCCACATATTCCGATTCCTCTCCTGCGATAAATTCCACGTCATGCAGTTCGCTCTCACGCTCAAACATCTTCAGCAGTGTCCGCACCATAAGTTTTTGGAAAATTGCGGCGTCACCCTGAAGTGGCGCGGGATCGTCGGGTGGAAGGCACAGGTAATGGTGGCGTATCGACCGGGCCACATACTCTTCCACAAGTTTTTTATCACAAAGGCGGTTGTAAACCTCCGGTGTCAAAGGCAGCGACTCGTCTGAGCCTTTCAGGTCGAGATACATCTTTTCGGCTACTTCGTGCACGATTGTGCCGTATGTGCCCTCGTCCATGAAGTCGTGGACATCGTTTTCCGGATAATATCCCTCTATGTTGGCAAGATAAAACTGCATGGGGCAGTTGATGTAGGTGTTGAGCGAATGAGCCGACAGATAGCGTCGGTTTTCTTTCGAAAGGTAGCGCTCCATCTCTTTTATTATCTCCGGAGTCTTTCTGACTGAGAGCACTTCCGGTCGGGCAGGAGCCATGCGGTATTGCGAGCCCGTGAACCTCACTTTATCGGCCGGAAACTGATATCTTATCTGATTGATGTAGCGCGACATGTCGCCTGCGCGGAGCCCCGATGTCCGGGCATCGTATAAAAGATACACATTTTTTGCGCGGGCTATCAGACGATAGAAGTAATAGGCGTACATGCTCTCCTGATGGTCGATGGTCGCCATGCCGTAGCCTCGCCGCAGCGCATCGGGAATAAATGTCTTGGCATAATGCTTGCGCGGAAAAATGCGCTCGTTCATTGATGTCATTATTATATTCTCAAAGTCGAGACCGCGTGACTCAAGCACTCCCATCACCTGGAGTCCCTTGAGGGGCATCCCTTCGTAGGCTACCGACTGACTGCCAAGTATGCGTTCGGCCAGATGAAACACCGTCTTGTCTTCCAGAAACAGTTTGCCGCCTTTGAGATATCGTTCGTTGAGCCGGCGCAGCTCCCCAACGGCCGCCCGATATGAAAGTATATATTGCAGTTCAAGTTTCGTAGAGTGTCCGGTTGAGATGCTTTCGTCAGAGTCCGTATCTTCAGTGACATCAGGTGTGTCTGTAGTCTCAGGTGTTCCGGTTGGCTCGATTACCCCTGCAAGCCAAATCAGAAGGTTGTCGAGATAATCTATCACGCCGTCGGAGTCGTTGAGGTTTTTTACTATGCTGAACACCGGACGCAGTGCCGCATACTCATCGTCGCTGAAAAAGCTGACCGGCACGTTGAATATGCGCTGTTTGTTGATTGTCGCTACTATTCTGTCGCACACCGGCGCGTATCTCGAACGTATGAGCGGGTGGGAGAGGAGCGATATGACATCTTCGAAAAAGAATGTGTCGACCGAACGCAATTCGCGTGCCCTGAGCTGCATCGACACAATGTTTTTTATAAGTGAGGCCACTGTGGTGTGGCTTAGCGGAAATCCCATCGTTACGTTGACGGTGCTTATTTCCTTTGGCATTGCATTAAGCAGCGGCGACACGAGATTTTCGTCAGGCAGCACAATGGCGGTCTGTTCAAGCGCCGGCACGTTGTCTCCGCCCGCATCCGTCATGCCTGTCGTGGCGAACCGTTGCGGATACAGCCGTTTGAGTATCGGCACTATGGCTTTGGCCTGACCGAATGTCGACGGGACGGCCACTACGGTGATGTCAGGGTAGAGGTTCACTTTATCAAGTCCTGTGCGGTAGCGCGACGGGAATGCCTTGACATATCTGCTTATAAACCGCGACGCCCTGTTCCCCTTTATATACATCGCCGGCGAAGCATAGTCCCAATAGAAGTCGGCTATGCCCATGCGCTGCATTGACCGGAATATCGATTGCTCGGATTCTGACAGTACGCTGAACCCTGTGAAAACATATCTGTCGCAGTCGAAGTCTCCGGCGTCCATTTCTTTTAGCCGATCTGATACTTCGCGGTAAATCATTCCGCCATAACCGTAGCCCTCGGCTTCAAGACGCGCTCTGAACCCTTCATATACCTCAAGCATTACCTGCCATAATTTGACAAATCCGGCAACATTTTTGTTTCCGGCCTTGCCTTGACGACGGGAGTTGACATGCACGGCATGGTTCCAGAATTCTTTTACCGGTTCGGGCACAAGATCTTCGTTCCAATATTTGCGTATTACCTCGAGCTGCTCCTCCGTGAGATAGTTGGCGCTTATCTCCTTGAGGTTTTCGATATTTTTGAACAGTTGGTCTGCATCGACAAGATAGCGGTCGACATCTCCGAAGTCGTTTATCAGAATGTCGCCCCAGTATTGAAATCGGTTGAAGTCGACAAGTCCCTTTCCGGCTGCTATATCGGCATCCGAAAGATGTCGTTTGACAATATCGGAATAGACTTCGTAGAGTATGAACAGCATTTCTATTCGTGATATCTCCACTTTGTCGCTGAGGTCTGAAATAAAGTCGGATATCGAGATGACCGGAGGTGCGAGAGCCGCTTCCGTCCCGTCAGAGGTCAGTGTCTCGCTGAAATATTTTGAAAGAAATACTCCGCTTCGTTTATTGGGCACGACGAAGCAGATGTCGGCAAGATTGTCGCGTTCGTTGTCGGCATAGACTTGAGCCACCTGTCTCAGAAACGGTTCGCGCAGAGTGGCGTCGTTGACGATGTTGGCGTTATCCATGATTATTGCTTGAGGCATAATATGATGCTGACTGCCACGTCAAAAAGCACTATCTTGGCATTGGCATTGCCTGCAATGTCACGGCGCGCTTCAATGAAAAGGCTACGCAGCCGCTCCACATTGCGCTCGTTGATGAAACGCGCGAAGTTGGCGCTGAAACGGCTCTCCTCATTGTCAAGTGCCACCAGTCTGCGGTCATTGAGATTGTAGATGTAGTTCTCGCCCGTAAGACGCTCGCAATATTCCAGAAACCGGCAGCATTTCTCTCTACCGAAATCGGCCGCATCATTGCTCCATTTACGCAGCGCGCCAACCTTTTTCTGGTAGGCCAGACGCATCAGCGACATGAACATCTCGAGAAACTGCCGTGACTCGTCTGACGTTGAAAGCCGTCGCACGGCTTCTAGTATGCTCCCTTCTGCAAGACGGGCAATACCTTCGGCGGCGTCTCTGTCGGTGCCGTAATGATCCGCGAGATATTTTTCCACGGTGTCATCCGACAGTCGTTTCACCTCGATGCGGCGCAGACGCGAATATATCGTAGGAAGTATTTTGGCCGGCTCGTTGCTGACAAGTATGAACAAGGTGTCATCGTGCGGCTCCTCAAGCAGTTTGAGCAGTTTGTTTGCGCACGGCTCGTTCATTCTCTCGGGCAACCACATCAGCACAATCTTGAATTGCGCTGCATGTGAGGTGAAATTCAGCTTTCTTATCAGCGAACTGCTTTCGTCGACGAATATCTGCGGTTGTGCGTTCGCGTTGCCGAGCAGTTCTACCCATGAGTTCATATCCATATATGGAGAGTCGTCGAGAAATTGACGCCATTGCTCGGCCCAGTCGTCTGATATGGCGGCTCCGCTTCGGTTCTTCAGCTTTATCACCGGATATGAATAGTGGGTGTCGATATGGTTGAATGACATGTGCTGAATGCACGACGGACACACGCCGCAACTGTCGCCGTCGTGTCGGCCGGTGCAGTGTATGTATTGTGCAAAAGCGCGCGCAAGCATCATTTTGCCTATGCCGCTTTTCCCCTCAAGCAGCAACGCATGGGGTATGCGGTTGTTGTCGACCATATCGACAAGTTGTTGCTTTACAGAGTCATGTGCCGGTATATCGCTGAATTTCATGTCGGTTTAGTGCAATGTGTTTCTGACAATCTCGCGTACGGAGTCGGTGGCGTTGAGCGAGTAGTAGTGTATCGAAGGCGCTCCTCCTTCATAAAGCTCATTGACCTGTTTGATGCCCCATTCTATACCGGCGGCCTTGCGCTCCTCGTCGGTAGTGCATGCAAGCAGCCGGTTGGCAAACTCGGTAGGAATGTCGACTTTAAACACTTTCGGAAGTATTGAGAGCTGATTGATATTCGTAATCGGCTTTATGCCCGGGATGATAGGCACATTGATGCCGATGGCTCTGCATCTGTCCACAAAATTGAAATACTTCGCATTGTCGAAAAACATCTGCGTGACAATGTAATCAGCTCCGTTGTCGACCTTGGTCTTGAGATATTGGAGATCCATGTCGAAATTCGGAGCTTCTTCATGCTTTTCCGGATATCCGGCCACTCCGCATGAGAAAGGCCGGTCACGTCCGGTATCCATCGAAGTGCCGTCGATGAAATATCCGTTGTTGAAGTCGTTGATCTGCTGCTGCAGTTCGGTGGCGTGCATGTAGCCGTTCTCGTTTGGTGTGTATTTGCTGTCATGCTTTGCCTTGTCGCCGCGAAGCACGAGTATGTTGGTGATGCCGAGAAACGACAGGTCGATAAGCGCATACTCGGTCTCGAACTTCGAGAAGCCGCTGCATATAATATGTGGCACCACCGGTATCTTATACCGGTTCTGTATTGCCGACGCCACCGCAACCGTGCCCGGACGCGTGCGCTGTGTCACCCGCTGATACAGACCTCCGTCGGTCTGCTTGAACACAAGTTCGCTGCGGTGAGTGGTTATGTTTATGTAGCGGGGATTGAACTCTATGAGTTTGTCGATGCCACGGAACAGTGTCTCTATGCTTTTGCCTTTGAGTGGCGGAAGCACCTCGAATGAAAAACCTCGTCCGGGTGTCGATGCTATTATCTGTGGTATGGTCATAGCAGGAAATATTGACGTTATAAATAATTGCGACAGGCTGTGTGGGAAATCACTTCACAATGCTGTCGGCATTGATTTTTGTGCGTGATGTGACTTCGCTCTTGTCGATCTGTTGTTGCAGTTTGCCTTGACGAGCCTTAAGCCTCTCAAGATTGATTGTCGCGTCGCGCATGTCGTTGACGGCTGAAGCATATCGGTAGGCGGTTGCTATTCCGTCAATCTGGTCGGCGTTGAGAGAGATGCTGTGAGAGCGACCGTTTTGTCCGTTGAAAAGCATTTTGACCGGCAGTCCGGGGTGTGAGCTGACGAGTTCGCCAATGCCTTTGCTGGCCGCCGGAGTGAATGTTATGACTTCTGAATTGTTGGTGCGGAAATTCAGCGTGCCGTCGTATGGCACTGTGTCGGTGGTGGCAATCATGTCGCCGACGGCAGCCGACAGCGACCAGTGCTGAAGGCCTCCGGAGGGATTGACCGATGTGACAAGATAAAATTCTCCGTTTTCCGTTACACGCGGCGATACTCCGGTGCGGTTCATGAAATCGGGGCTGTATGCCGACGCCTTGATGAGGTAGCCTTCAGTGCCTGGCACAGCGACGTGTGCCATCAGCGGCTTCAGGCTGTCAAGAAGAACTTTATTTGTATTTACAACAGAGTCGGCCGCTGCCATGTCTTCTGTGGTAATCTGCAAAAGTGCGCGTGGGCGCAGCTTCATGCTCTCTTTCATTATGTCGGTATCATCGGAAAATTTCCTGTCAAGAGAGTCGAGTAATGCCACACACTCTCTCGCATCTCCGTTGTCAAGCGCAAACTGAGCCTTGTCGAAAGCTATTCTGGCTTCTGTCTCTTTGTTGTCGGCGGCGCCTTTGCATGAAACCATCAGCAGCGATGTCATTGCGGTTGCGCATAATGCCGTTCCGATATGTCTATACACGTTGTACATCTTTTACTCCTTTGATTGTCTTGATTTTTTTGATTAACATTTTAAGCGCGGAAGTGTCGTTTACGCCTACCGAAAGATGTCCTTGAAACAGTCCGTCATTTGAGTCGATGGAAATCGCACGCAAAGTTATGTCTTTCTCTTTGTTGATTATCGATGTGATATTGGTGACGATGCCGATGTCATCGTGTCCTACCACACGGAGCGTAGTGGCAAACTGGTCGCCGACTTTGCCCGACCACCTTGTCGGCACAACCCGATAGGGGAAACGCTGGCGCATGTGCACGGCGTTGGGGCAGTCGGCACGGTGTATGCTCACTACACCCTCCGACGATATGAAGCCGAACACTTCGTCGCCGTGTATGGGATTGCAGCATCGTGCAAGCCTGTAGTTTATCCCCTTGATATTATCGCCGATGACAAGCACGTCGTTTGACGATGCATTGGCGCTGTCATCGTTGGTCGGGAGTATGAACTCTTCCGCCGAACGGGTCTCTACCTCGGGAGAGCGCCGCGATGCGGTCTGTTCGTATGCGTCGATGACAGTCGTTATGTCAAGAGCCTCTTTTGCTATGTCGTTATAGAAGTCGGTTACTGTCTTGTAGCCGAGTTTCTTTATCGTACGCATCAGCGGAGCCTCGTCAAGCTCTATCTTGCGGTTTTTAAACCGTCGCTGCAGCATCTCCTTGGCAAGCTCCGAGGCCTGGTTGGAGCGCTCGTTGAGGGTCTGGCGTATTTTTGTCCGGGCTTTTGATGTAACTACAAATCCGAGCCAGTCCTGCTTGGGAGACTGTGCCGCCGATGTCAGCACCTCTACGGTGTCACCGCTTTTCAGCCGATAGTTTATCTTCTGGTTTTTGCCGTTGATGCGTGCTCCCGTGCACTGGCAACCCAGGCGCGAATGGATATTGAACGCAAAGTCAAGCACAGTGGCGCCGAGCGGAAGTTTATACAGGTCTCCTTTCGGTGTGAATACGAACACTTCCTTGTCGTAGAAGTCCATCTTGAAGTTGCGCATCAGCTCCATCGGCCCGTCTGTGCCGGTTTCGAGAATGTTGCGCACCTTGTTCATCCAAGAGTCCATTTCGCCCTCGCTCTTTATGCCTTTGTAGCGCCAGTGGGCGGCGACTCCCTTTTCTGCCACGAGATCCATGCGGCGGGTGCGTATCTGCACCTCCACCCAGCGGCCGTCGGGGCCTGACACCGTAATGTGGAGGGATTCGTATCCGTTTGATTTCGGAATACTTATCCAGTCTTTCATTCGCGCAGGATTGGGCTGATAGAGGTCGGTCACAATGGAGTAGGCGAGCCAGCATTCCGCTTTCTCGCGTTCGGGTGGCGTATCGATTATGATGCGTATGGCAAACAGGTCATAGATGTGGTCTATGTCGTTTTTCTGTTTGATGAGCTTGTTCCAGATGGAATATATTGATTTCGTGCGCCCCTTTATTTCATACTTTATGCCGGAGGCGTCGAGTTTCTCGCGCACCGGGCTGATGAAGTCGGCTATGTAGGAGTCGCGTTTGGCCTTTGTCTCGTTGAGGTGGCGGGCTATGTCGTCGAATGCCTTGCGGTTGGTATATTTGAGCGACATATCCTCGATTTCACCCTTGATGGCGTAAAGGCCGAGACGGTGAGCCAGAGGAGCGTATAGGAAGTTGGCCTCGTATGCCACTTCGCGCACGAGCCGCTCGTTGGGATGATGATTGATCAGCTTCATCAGCTCCAGACGGTCGATAATCATGATGATGATTACACGTATGTCCTCGGCAAATGTCATGAGCAGACGGCGGAAGTTGTCGCTTTCAACCGCTACCTGCCTTGAATACAGCTGGGTTATATTGCGCAGTCCGCCAAGCAGTCTGGCTACATCTTCGCCCCATTGCGCCTTTATGTCGTTTATCTGTATGAAATCGCACTCCACAAGGTTGCGAAGCATGATTGCCGCTACCATATTCGGGTCGGGGCTCACGCGGTTACATAATGCGTATGCGGTCCACAGATTGTGCACTACCGGGCTTATGCCGAAGCGGTCGGGCTTCAGGTGTCCCTCTTTAGCGCCTTCTCGAAGCAGCGATGTAAGATGGCGCATCTTTTCTATGTCAATGCCTTGCGACTCCATCTGGCGGTAGAGACCGCGACAGAGCCGTAGCATCGTAGGTGTGCCTGACGGATGAAGTTGAGCGGTTGACATGAGAGTTTTGCTTTTTATCAACAAAGATAGCAAAAAAAACAGAAAAGCAGGCTGAAATGTAAGTAAATCGTAGTTTCAGCCTGCAAATTTTTTTAAATTATTTTAAAATCAGCTCCGGTGTATTTGTCACGGAGCTCTGACAATCGCCGATGCGTCTGTCACACCGGTTTCCCTTCGTTGCGGGGATTGTTGTTGAGGGTGCATGTGCGCTCGTCAACCAGTGCTTCGGTGTCGGCGTTGTTGTCGGCGTTGTTTATAGCCGCTCCCGGATATTGCTGTTCAGCCTTTTCCTGTTCGCCCTTTGTGGGCATGCTTTCTTTCTTATCCATAATATGCATTATTTTAGAGTTTCCGTTTATTGAATTAACGCGGGAAAGCTCTAAACGGTTTGCAACGGCAGCTGATTGAGTTGTTCTATATAGTCGAGGAGTGCCTCACGTCCGCGGCGATCCTCACTCGATGTGGCGAATACAGGAGGTAGCTCTTCCCATTGCTCGAGCAGGGTAGTGCAGTAGGCCGATATCGATTTCTTGCCTGCGGCTGACGATAATTTGTCGAGTTTGGTAAACACGATGGCAAAAGGAACGCCGTTCTCTCCAAGCCATTCCATGAATTCGAGATCGATTTTCTGCGGCTTGTGGCGCACGTCAATCAGCAGAAACAGTGTAGTCATCTGCTCGCGGTTCAGTATGTAGTCTTTGATAATTCTGTCGATTGACTGGCGGCTCTCTTTGCTGCGCTGGGCGTATCCATAGCCGGGGAGGTCGACAATATACCAGCTGTCATTGATGAGAAAGTGGTTTATCAGAAGTGTTTTTCCCGGCTTTGACGATGTTTGGGCGAGGGATTTGTTGCCGGTGAGCATATTGATAAGCGAGGACTTTCCCACGTTTGACCGCCCTATGAAGGCATATTCGTGACGTGAGTCGTCGGGGCATTTGCTTGCCGACGTATTGGATATGACGAAGCGTGCGCTGTTGATTATCATGATTTTATATTGAAATGCTATGTGTTATGCTCTGCAAAGATAACCAATTTGTTGATAAATAGTTGCGTATGGAAGTGAAAAATTGTAATTTTGCACTGATAGCCGGACTTCATTATTAAATCGACAAGTCAGATGAATAAGAACCGTGAGACTGTGTTTCACTTCAAGCAATTCTCCTTATCCAATTCCCTAAGTGCCATGAAAGTGGGCACTGACGGTGTGTTGCTTGGCGCGTGGGCTCGTGTGCCTGTCGCGGCTGCTGACAGCCCGGTGCTTGATGTCGGCTGCGGAACAGGGGTAATCGGGTTGATGATTGCACAGCGCTACTCTGACGTGATGGTGAACTGTATTGATATCAGTACGGAAGCGGTTGATGAGTGCTCCGGCAATATATCGCGTTCTCCGTTTGCTTCAAGAATTGAAGCGGGCCGGCATGATTTCCTTGATTATAGTGACAATCGGAAATATGGACTAATTGTAAGCAATCCGCCTTTCTTTACCGAACGGCTGCATTCTCCTGATGCACTGCGGGCTTCGGCTCGTCATGACGACAGCATGCCGTTGCCGTCTCTGTTACGGTGTGCGGTGTCGTTGCTTTCGCCTGGCGGATGTATTGCGCTGGTGCTTCCTGCGGCACGCGACAACGAAGTGCTGTTAGAGGCTTCGCTTGCCGGATTGCATCCGGTGCGGCAATGCAAGGTCTATACACGGCGCGGGAAGGCTTCCCGCAGAACTCTCTGGGAATTAAGCCTTACGCATCCCGGGGCATGTGAGCTATCGGAATTGTTCATTCAGGACGGAGATGGAAATTTTACTGATGAATACAAGGCTTTGCTCCGCGATTTTTATCTTCATTTCTGAAATGTCGGTGACAAAATGCGTTTTTATAGAAAAACATATAACACATGGATATAAATAAGATTAATTCAACATCATTTAATTCGCAGCGTGGCGACGGACGTTTGCCGGTGGTAAATCAGCCCGGTCGAGCCATCGGAGTGCTTTTCGGAGTGTTTTTTATAATGCTTGTGCTGCTTTCAGCTGTGGCATCATTGTTTTTCGGCGATGGATTTTCAGCCAAGGGAATGAGAATATTTACCGTCGTGCAGGATTTGCTTGTATTTATTCTTCCGGCCGTTGTCGCCGCTTTTGTAGCGACGCGGTTGCCTGCGTCGCTGCTTTCGATAAATGTAAAACCGAGACTGTTTACAGTTGTTATGGCTATTATTGTCATGCTGACATCATTGCCTGCAATGGAGTGGCTGATTGAGTGGAATAACAACCTGCATCTGCCGGAATCAATGAACTCTGTAGAAGAGGCATTGCGAAGCATGGAAGACAGTGCATCAACCGGCATCGGCGCGCTGTCAGGCGGTGACTCTGTAGGCGATCTCATTATGGGCATACTTATTATAGGTGTGCTCACCGGAATTGCTGAGGAACTGTTTTTCCGCGGAGCGCTGCAAAACCTGTTCATGTCAATGCCGCGTGTTAAAAAGCATTTTGCGATATGGGCTGCAGCCTTTATCTTCAGTTTCATGCATTTTCAGTTTTTCGGCTTTCTGCCGCGATTGCTTCTTGGTGCATATTTCGGCTATCTGATGTGGTGGAGCGGCTCGGTATGGGTTCCGGTTATCGCCCACGCGGTCAACAATTCGCTTGTAGTGCTTCTGTCGTGGGTATCATTGCGCAGCGGTGTTGCAGAGACGGTGGAGAAGGCCGCTTCTGTCAATATAGGTTCTGACTGGTATACCATATTGCTGAGCGTTGCGGTTACCGCCCTCGGCATAATAGTTCTTCGTCGTGACGCTCTGCGCGTAAGACGTTGAGTGGCAGCTCTATGATATAAAAAACAGAAACCCTGATGTGAGTTCGATTTACTCGGTTCTCATTTCAGGGTTTCTGTTTTATTATATATTGTATATCCGCTATACCAGGGCGATCTTGAATACTTCGCTTACGGTATTGACGTAGTGGAACGTGAGACCGGTGCGGTATTTTTCGGCGATATCTTCCACATCTTTGCGGTTTTCAGCCGAAAGGACTATATCGGTGATGCCGGCTCGTTTTGCCGCCAGTATTTTCTCCTTTATGCCACCCACCGGAAGCACTTTGCCGCGCAGAGTGATTTCTCCGGTCATGGCAAGACGGTCGGCGACCTTGCGGCCTGTGAATGCCGAAGCTATCGAAGTGGCCATAGTGATGCCGGCTGAAGGTCCGTCTTTCGGAATGGCTCCTTCCGGCACATGAATATGCAGGTCGGTGTCAGCAAAGCGGTCGTATGCAATTCCGAGTATATCAGCATGTGATTTGACATATTGCAGTGCAATCATGGCCGACTCTTTCATTACATCTCCGAGGTTGCCTGTCAGCGTCAGTTTTTCTCCCTTGCCTTTGCTCAGCGATGACTCTATGAAAAGTATTTCACCGCCAACGGCTGTCCACGCCAGACCTGTCACTACTCCCGGGAATGAATTGCCTTCATAGCGGTCTTTGCTGTATTTCGCTATTCCGAGATATTCTTTTATATCGTTGCTGGAGATAGGCATCTTTACATCTTTCTGTCCGATGGTGCGGTATACGACTTTGCGCGCCACCGATGCCAGCGCCTTTTCAAGCTGACGCACTCCGCTCTCTGCTGTATAGCTTTCCACTAAAAGCGCAAGCGCTTCGTCGTCAAGCTGGAGCTCCTCATCCTTGAGGTTGTATTCCTTGCGCAGTCGCGGCAGCAGATAATCGCGGGCTATGGCTATCTTTTCCTCAAGTATGTAGCCGGAAAGATCGATTACCTCCATACGGTCGACCAGAGGGCGCTGCACAGTCTCAAGCGTGTTGGCAGTGGCTATGAAAAGCACCTTCGACAGGTCAAAATCCATGTCAATGTAGTTGTCATGGAAGCGATAGTTCTGCTCGGGGTCGAGCACTTCAAGCAGCGCTGCCGCAGGGTCGCCTTTGTAGTCGTTTCCGATTTTGTCGATTTCATCGAGCATGAGCACCGGATTGGAGCTGCCCGCACGACGTATGGCCTCTATGATGCGTCCAGGCATCGCTCCGATATATGTGCGGCGGTGACCGCGTATTTCCGCCTCATCATGCAGGCCGCCGAGCGATATGCGCTGGAATTTGCGCCCGAGCGCATCGGCTATCGACTGTCCGAGTGAAGTTTTTCCTACTCCGGGAGGTCCCACAAGGCAAAGTATCGGAGACTTGCCGTCGGGATTGTGCATCAGCACTGCTATCTGCTCGAGAATACGCTGCTTGACTTTTTCCAGGCCGTAATGGCATGAATTGAGTATCTCCTCTGCCTTGCCGAAATCGCGGTTGAGCTCGCTGCTTACTCCCCAGGGAAGTTCGAGATAAGTTTCCAGATAGGCATATTGCACGCTGTAGTCGGGAGCCTGTGGGTTGAGTCTCTGCAGCTTGTCAAGTTCTTTGGCGAAATGTGCGGCGGCTTTCTCCGGCATTGCCACTTTGGCCGCCTGCTCCCTGAAGTTGTCGATGTCGTTTTCATCGCCGTTGAGCTCGCGGTCGATGGCTTCCATCTGGCGCTGCAGGAACACGCGGCGCTGCTGGTCGTCGAATGACTCGCGTGCGCGCTGATGCACTGACTGCGCTATGCTCAGCATCTCCTCATGTTTGACAAGCTCGTTGAACAGTGTCTGGGCTCGTTCCTTTATACGGTACATTGCCAGAAGCGACATTTTCACCTTTATGTCGATGGGTACATGAGTGGCAGTAGTGTTTACAAGCTCCTCGCGTTTCAGCCCGTTGTTGGTGAGATTGAAAATAAAATCGACCTCTACCGGCGATTCCGAGCCTGCCGACGCAAGTTTCGATGCAGTCGATTTTATTTCATCGCACAGTGCGGAAAATTCCTTGTCGGTTTCTTTCGGCTCTGTCTCATTGATGAATTTGACCTGAGCGCTCAGCGGAGCTTCAGGCATAAGTGTGCCTGCGCCTTTGCCTGTTATTTTGAATTTGGCAGTACCCCGCACAATGGCGGTGCTCGTGTTGTCGGGGAGCTGGATTACCTGGAGCACATCGCCGATTACGCCGTAGTGGAACAGCGAATTGAGCGTCGGGTCATCTTCCGAAGCGTCAAGCTGGCACACAATGCCGATAGGTATGCCGCGTTTTTTTGCCAGCTCTGCGGTGCGGAGCGACGTCTCGCGCCCGAGTTTTATAGGTATGGTGACATTAGGGAAAAGCACCACGTTGCGTGTGGGGAGAATAGGCACGTCAAGCGGGTCGACCTCCAGTTCCTTGCGCTTGGGCTCGCCGAGATTGATGTGGCCGATTGAAAATATTTGTCCCTGGTCGTTATTGTTGCTGAATTTCATTAAACGGAAAGTTTCAGGTTTGGAAAAATTGCCGGTCATATACGATGACTGATTTGTCCTGCCGCATGCCGTAAGCATGTCAGAGTCATCTCTTTCGGTGTATAGGATGACTAAAGTATACCCGACAACGTGAGATAATGCAAAATGTGTGCCAAAGTTACTAAATTTCCGTCAATATAGCAACCGTGTCGACAATGTCGCGTTTGGCTACGGCGGTTTTATGTTTTCAAACATGTTTTGTCTGCTTTGTTTTTTCGAAAATAATTACTACTTTGCGCTCAGTTAGTTTTTCCGGTTCGGAAATCCGACTGTTATATATTTAAAGTCTAATCCATTTAAAACTTCTGATAACATGAAGGTCTACCAAACTAATGAAATCAAAAACATAGCCTTGCTCGGAAGCAAAGGCTCGGGTAAAACCACACTCGCTGAAGCCATGCTTTACGAGTGTGGAGTTATAAAACGTCGCGGCACCATTGATGCAAAAAATACAGTCAGTGACTATTTCCCTGTTGAAAAAGAGTATGGATACTCCGTGTTTTCAACAGTTTTTTATGCAGAATTCCTTGGCAAGAAGCTCAATGTGATTGACTGTCCGGGTGCTGATGACTTTGTAGGAAATGCCATCACCGCTCTCAATATGACCGATACAGGTGTTATCCTCATTGACTCTGAATATGGAGTGGAAGTCGGCACACAGAATATATTCCGCACCACGGCGTCGCTTAAGAAACCGGTGATTTTCGCGCTCAACCAGCTTGACGGAGAAAAAGCCGACTATGATAATGTAATCGAACAGATGCGCGAGATATTCGGGCCTAAGGTGACACCGATACAATATCCGCTGTCGTGCGGCCCGGGCTTCAATGCCATGATCGACGTGCTTCTGATGAAAAAATATTCATGGGGACCTGACGGAGGCGTACCTACAATAGAAGAAATACCGGAAGAAGAAAAGGAGCGCGCGCAGGAACTGCACCAGCAACTCGTTGAGGCCGCCGCTGAAAACGACGAGACTCTGATGGAGAAATTCTTCGAGCAGGGACATCTTACCGAAGATGAAATGCGTGAAGGCATACGCAAAGGTTTGGTCGACCGTTCGATTTTCCCCGTATTCTGTGTCAGCGCGTTGAAAGACATGGGCGTGCGCCGCATGATGGAATTCCTCGGCAATGTCGTGCCTTTTGTCAATGATATGCCCGCTCCGGTCGACACCGAAGGCAACGAGGTGAAGCCCGATTCCGACGGACCGCTTTCTATATTCATGTTCAAGACCACAGTAGAGCCGCATATCGGCGAGGTACAGTATTTCAAAGTAATGTCCGGAACCCTGACCGCCGGCGTTGACCTTGACAATATCACCCGTGGTTCGAAGGAACGTATCGCGCAGATTTACTGCGTGTGCGGACAGATCAAGACTCAGGTCGACAAACTGTGTGCCGGTGACATCGGCGCCACTGTCAAGCTCAAAGATGTTCGCACCGGTAACACTCTCGACGAAAAAGGCTGTGAGATTGCATTCGACTTTGTGAAGTATCCGGCGCCCAAATATCAGCGTGCGGTACGACCCGTCACCGAGAGCGACGCCGAAAAACTCAATGCCATACTCAACCGCATGCATGAGGAAGACCCGACCTGGGAAATAGAGCAGTCAAAAGAACTGAAACAGACAATCCTTTCCGGTCAGGGTGAATTCCACCTGCGCACTCTCAAATGGCGTGTGGAAAACAATGACAAGCTCCCCATCATATTTGAAGAGCCTAAGATACCGTATCGCGAAACCATCACCAAGGCTGCACGTGCCGACTACCGCCATAAAAAACAGTCAGGTGGCGCCGGTCAGTTCGGCGAGGTGCATCTGATCATAGAGCCGTATGTCGAGGGAGCGCCTGTGCCCGATACTTATAAGTTCGGCAATCAGGAATTCAAGATGAGTGTGCGTGACACACAGGAAATACCTCTCAGCTGGGGTGGCAAACTTGTGGTGCACAACTGTATCGTCGGCGGCGCGATTGATGCGCGTTTCATCCCGGCTATAGTGAAAGGTCTGATGGACCGCATGGAGCAGGGGCCGCTCACTGGTTCTTACGCCCGCGACGTGCGCGTTTGCATCTATGACGGCAAGATGCACCCCGTTGACTCCAATGAAATTTCATTCCGTCTTGCCGGACGTAATGCATTCTCAGAGGCATTCCGAAATGCCAATCCAAAGGTGCTTGAACCTATCTACGATGTCGAGGTCATGGTTCCCTCTGATGTTATGGGCGATGTGATGTCCGACCTGCAGGGACGCCGTGCAATAATCATGGGCATGTCAAGCGAAAACGGATTTGAAAAAATATCGGCAAAAGTGCCTTTGAAGGAGATGTCAAGCTACTCTACGGCATTGAGCTCAATCACCGGTGGCCGCTCGTCATTCACCATGAAGTTCGCTTCCTACGAACTTGTGCCGGGCGATGTTCAGGAAAAATTGCTCAAGGAATACTCAGAGCAAAACAGCGAAGAATAGTCCAATCGTTATCAATAATCCGGAGCGGCGGGAATGCGGAATGCGTTCCCGCCGCTCTCCCGTATTGTGATAGCGGATTTGAGAGGCAGGTTAATTATGCCGGCGGCCTCGGCGTGTCAGTCCCATTGATTTGAGTGTCATCCGGTTGACTGCACGTCGCTTGCGGTCAATGAACCAGCCCCATTTGTTGAAGTATCTTATCATGTTGACACAATGCACACGGAGCATCTTCAGGCTCTTATAGCTTGATGCCCGATGGGCGTGTGTGATGGTGACGGAAGGGTAGTAGAGGGTCGTATATCTTTGATGTATGCGGCGGGTTATGTCAATATCCTCGGGGTACATGAAGAAACGTTCGTCAAATCCGCCTGTCACTCTCAGTGCCTCACTGCGAAACAGCATGAAACTCCCCTGGTGATATGGTATGTTGGCCGGAGTGTCTTCGCTGCGTTCCGTAAGCATATATCGGCGGTTGCGGCTCTTCATTGCAAACGATGGCAGAAAGCGGCGTCCGAACACGTCAAATGGCGTCGGCAGAAGCCGTTGACCGTATTGCTGGCTGCCGTCAGGCGAGACAATGCGTGGCGAAATCTGGCCGACATTGTTGTCTGAAGCCATGACACGTGTCAGCTTGGCGACGGTATCGGGTGAAAACATGATGTCGGTATTTACCACAAGATGTGCCTCATATCCGAGGTCGATAGCCTCGCGTATGGCGCAGTTGTGAGCGGCACCGTAACCGGGATTGTGGGGCAGATGTCTGTATTTTAAATCCGCGTCGGGAAAGAGTGCCGCCACTTTGCTTATGTCGGTTGCTTCGGGCGAATTGTCAATTATCCAGATGCCGTGTATGCCGTTGCTGACAAGAGATTCCAGACACCGGCGCAATTCGTCGGCATCAGTCTGGTAAATGACTGTCGATGCGGATACTTTCATGGAGAGTAATGGTGTGGATGGAAATCCTATTTGCCGTTCTTCTCCGAAATGATGTATTGCTTCACTTCTTTGAAGAGCCTGGTGGCGAAGACGAAGTCGTTGAGCGCCTTGTTGTCGGTCTCAAACAAAGTCTCTTTGTCGCCTACCCATTCACGGTGGCCTTTGTTGAGGAAGATGATATTCTCGCCGATGCCGAGCACGGAGTTCATGTCGTGGGTGTTGATGATTGTTGTCATGTTATACTCGTGCGTGATGTCGTGGAGCAGTTCGTCAATGAGTATTGACGTGCGCGGGTCAAGTCCGGAGTTGGGCTCGTCGCAGAACAGATATTTCGGATTAAGCGCTATCGCTCTCGCAATCGCCACGCGCT
Source organism: uncultured Muribaculaceae bacterium (assembly GCA_947174275.1). Taxonomy (GTDB): domain Bacteria; phylum Bacteroidota; class Bacteroidia; order Bacteroidales; family Muribaculaceae; genus JAGBWK01. Next base: position 35,198 of record CAMWIJ010000006.1, on the reverse strand, counting down.
TCTGCATGCCGCCTGAGATTTCTGACGGATATTTCTTGTCGGCGCCTTTAAGATTGACGCGCTCCAGACAGAACAGCGCGCGGTCACGCATCTCGCCCTGGCTCATCTTTGTAAACATCGACAGCGGAAACATCACATTGCCAAGCACTGTCTCGGAGTCAAACAATGCCGAGCCCTGAAACAGCATGCCGATTTCCTTGCGCAGATTGTGGATTTCTTTTGAGTCCATTTTCATGACATCGCGGCCGTCATAAAGTATCTCGCCGGAGTCGGGACGCAGGAGTCCGACAATCGATTTCATCAGCACCGTCTTGCCCGAACCGCTCTGTCCTATTATGAGATTTGTCATTCCGGTGTGGAACGTAGCGGATACATCATAGAGTATCTGCTTGTCGTCAAATGTCTTGTTGATATTCTTTACCTCAATCATTGCAGAAGCATTTTGGTTAGCAGTACGTCAAAGAGTAGAATAAGTATCGAGCTCGTCACAACGGCATTGGTGCTCGCCTTGCCCACTTCAAGTGCGCCGCCTTTGACATGATATCCGAAAAACGATGCCACCGAGGCGATGATATAGGCGAAGAAGAAAGATTTTATAATACCGTACCACACATACCACTCGCTGAACATGGCCTGCAGTCCGTAGGTGAATTTAGAGATTGAGATTATGTCGGTGAAATAGGCCACCGCCATGCCGCCGAGCATTGCCGTGCCCATGCAGAAAATCACCAGCACCGGTATGAACAGCACGAATGCAACCACTTTGGGAAGCACAAGGAAACACGCCGAGTTGACTCCCATAATCTCAAGTGCATCAATCTGTTCTGTCACTCTCATCGTGCCGATTTCCGATGCTATGTTCGACCCCACTTTACCTGCGAGTATCAGACACAATATCGAGTTGGAAAACTCCAGCAGCACAATGTCGCGTGTGGCAAGACCCACTGAATATGCCGGAATAAGAGGGGAGGAGGTGTTGATTTCCATCTGTATCGTGATTACGGCTCCGATGAAAATCGATACGATTACCACAAGCGGTATCGAGTCCACGCCGAGTTTGGAAATCTCGGCCACTGTGCGTTTAAAAAACAGACGCCATTTGTCGGGCAGCGAGAACACTTTTCGCATGAACATGCAGTAGCGCCCGAATACGGCTATTGAGTTGGTTATTGCCATAGTGCAGTTTTTCTTTCGATGTTTTGCTTCCCGTGTCGCCGGCGCAAGTTCGGAGACAGGGGGGCTGTTATTACTTTGCAAAGGTACGATTTTTTTCGATTTATGCACCTGCATGAATTTTTCTTTAAGTGTTTTTTATACTCTATTGCGAAAAATGACGGAAAAAAGTTGTAATTTTGTGGCTATGGGGCATTTTGATTTGCAGATGCCCTTTTGTAAACAACATAACACAATTATATCAAGAATATGCTAATCATAGGTATCGCCGGAGGTACCGGCTCCGGTAAAACTACTGTCGTAAACAAGATTATTGACAGTTTTCCCGCCGGCGAAGTTGCTGTGCTTCCGCAGGACAATTATTATAAGGATTCCAGTCATGTGCCCGTCGAAGAGCGCTCGAAAATCAATTTCGACGAGCCTGCGGCTATCGAGTGGTCGCTTCTCGTGAAGCAGCTCAAAGAGCTGAAAGAGGGGAAGACCATCGAAATGCCTACCTATTCTTATCTTACCTGCACACGTCAGAAGGAAACTATTATAGTGGAACCTCGTGACGTTGTGATCGTGGAGGGGATACTCGTGCTGACTGACCCTGTGCTCCGCGACCTGCTCGACGTCAAATGTTTTGTCGACGCCGATCCCGATGACCGGCTGATACGTGTGATATCGCGTGATTGCGTGGAGCGCGGTCGTACGCCGATAATGGTAATCAACCGTTATCAGGAAGTGCTCAAACCGATGCATTGCCAGTATATCGAGCCGTCAAAACGTTTTGCCGACCTGATAATACCGCAGGGTGGCACCAACACCGTGGCTATCGGGCTTCTCACCGATTATATCGAAGGCCGTCTAAAGCATGCCCAGAAAACAAAGTAAGGCAGGTAACTGTTCCAAATAATTGAAATGAGGAAATATTTTGAAAAGTTACTTGTATGCCGCTAAGCTATCCTTATAAACAGAACGAAGAGGACAAGGAGATACCGACCCTGACCTTTGTTGACGAGACAATGACACCGTTCGAGCAGCTGCCTCCCGACAATGACGGCACTGACAGCGCCGCCGATACGGAAAAGAAAGCATCTGATTGCTCCGGCTCGGATGCCGGCTGACAACCTCCCCGATATTCAACGAATTAAGAATTATAAAATGGCAAGTGACCAATCATCAACCAACGAGCCTTCGGTTATCGCCGTGGCTTCGGCTTTGGATACTCCGCAGACGATAATAACCGACAGCAACCTGTCGGACACCGGCGAACAACTTTACACCGACAAGATGGTGCTGCGCACCGACAATCTTGTGAAAATCTATCGTCAGCGCACAGTTGTCAACCATGTGTCGATCAATGTCACGCAGGGCGAGATTGTCGGTCTGCTCGGCCCTAACGGTGCCGGCAAGACAACCACATTCTATATGACCGTAGGGCTTGTGCGCCCCAATGAGGGTCAGATTTTTCTCGATGACCTCAATATCACAAATTATCCGGTGTATAAACGAGCTAAAAACGGCATCGGATATCTCGCACAAGAGCCTTCGGTGTTTCGCAAACTCACTGTCGAGGATAATATCCGCTCTGTGCTTGAGATGACGAAACTGACACGCGAGCAACAGAAAGACAAACTTGAAAGCCTTATCGCGGAGTTCCGTCTTGGCAAAGTGCGTAAGAACCTCGGCGACCAGCTGTCGGGTGGCGAACGCCGACGCACTGAGATTGCACGCTGTCTCGCCATAAATCCGCGCTTTATCATGCTCGACGAGCCGTTTGCCGGAGTCGACCCGATTGCCGTTGAGGATATACAGTCGATTGTCTACAAACTGAAGGAAAAGAACATAGGCATTCTGATTACTGACCACAATGCTCCGGAGACACTCTCGATTACAGATCGCGCATATCTCCTTTTCGAAGGAAAAATTTTGTTTCAGGGCACTTCGGAAGAGCTTGCTGAAAATCCGGTGGTTCGTGAAAAATATCTCGGTCGCGGATTTGTGTTCCATAGAAAGAAATTCAATTGATCTCCGAGGTTATTTATACATAAACGACAGCGTCCAATCCGTCATCACGGATTGGACGCTGTCGTTTATGACCGGGAGAAATTATTCTTTCTCGTCGGCGGCTTCAGCAGCTTCGGCTGCCTCGTCCTCCTTTATCTCTTCATCCTTGAATTTATCGACTCCGGCTGCGATAAGCTGGTTGTACCATGAGAATACCTTTTTGATATCGTTGGTGTATACGCGATCCTGATCGAAGTCGGGAAGTATTGTGGCGAAGTATTCTCTTACTTTGTCATCGCCGCCAAGAGCTTTCACATCTACAGGCTTGCCGTCGTTTTTCTCTTTGATGGTCTCGAATATGTCACCAAGAGGTATTTCGTCATTGTATGTATAGATGGCGATATCGCCGAGCGACACTACTTTGTCATGGGCGTAGACCGGGCCGCGCTTGCCTGTCTGCAATGACTCTACAATGAGCATGTTCTTACCCTGGCTGACCAGACGGAAAAGTCCGGGACGTCCCGAAACCGATAATATTGTCTTCAACATGTTTCTAAATTTTAGGCTATTTTATTTTTTTTAATTAATGCTTACGCAAAGTTAAAACAAATTATGGGATAAAAAGTATTGACGGCTATAAAATTTGATATTTGCAACCCGGTTGCGTGAAAGATTGCGTAAATTTGCAACTGAAATAAAGCGTGGCCGCTATTTGTGGCCGGCGTAACAATGACTTTAACAGCATTAAAAATCAATATTATGTTACAATCATTATTGTCAATGCTCAACAGCATGTCGCCATATATATTGCTGGGGTTTCTAATCGCGGGGCTGATTCATGTGTTCGTGCCGCGTGCGGCAATGTCGCGTCACCTGTCGGGAAGCGGATGGAAACCTGCGCTCAAGGCTGCATTGCTCGGAGTGCCGCTGCCGCTTTGCTCATGCGGAGTGCTTCCGACTGCCATCTCTATGAGGCGCAACGGCGCTTCCCGCGGAGCATCCGCCTCATTTCTTATCGCCACGCCGCAGACAGGTGTCGACTCGATAGCGGCCACATGGTCGCTGCTCGGTCCGGCTTTTGCTGTCGTACGTCCTGTTGCAGCTTTGATAACGGCTGTAGCCGGCGGTACGTTTGTGTCGCGTTACGATAAAGAAAATGATGCCGTCGAATGTGGTTCGTGCGACATTGAGGCGGTCGAGGCCGACAGAAACATGCCGGATAATTTCTTCGGACGTGTGACAGACGCATTGCGCTACGGGTTTGTCAATCTTGTGGGCAGCATCGGCGGGTGGCTCGTGGTCGGTCTGCTGATAGCTGCGGTTATAACCGTATATGTGCCCGATGATTTCTTTACGGTGCTCGGACGAACGCCCATTCTGTCAATGCTCGTGGCTTTGGTGGTGGCAGTGCCGATGTATGTGTGCGCCACCGGTTCAATTCCTATCGCACTCGCCCTGGTGCTGAAAGGATTGTCGCCGGGCACGGCATTTGTGCTGCTTATGGCCGGGCCTGCGGTCAATTTCGCATCATATACTCTTGTGTCGCGTGAGATGGGACACCGTGCGGCCGCGGCTTATCTCGGTTCGATTATAATCGGGGCACTTGGTTTCGGCCTTGTTATTGACTATCTGCTTCCGCAGCAGTGGTTTGCAATATCTGCAATGCATGCAGGCGCCTGCCATGCCGACGGCTATACGCTTCCGTTGTTCCCGACAATCTGTTCGGCAATACTTGTGGCGCTATTGACATATACTCTTGTAATATCACGATTAATTAAAAAGCATAAAAATATATCAGACATGGCAAAAGAATATCAGATTACAGGCATGAACTGCCCGCACTGTCAGGCAGCGGTTACTAAAAGTATCCAGGGTGTGAAGGGGGTGACCGGAGTTGTGGTCGATCTCAAAAGCGGCAAAGCTACCGTCGACGGAGATGCTGACTCCACAGTAGTGATTGAAGCTGTTCGTCTCGCCGGCTTCGATGCAAAAATACTATAAACATTCATTCCTTGAACTCGATGCGTGCGGAGGCTAGGGTCTCGTTACGGCCGATGTCATACCATTGATAACTTTCAGCGGGGGCGTAAGACCGGATATCAAGCCTGTCGATATTATCAATGTAGAAAGGCGTAATCGAGAATACCGGTTGCTTTACTGATAACTCTTTCAGCAACCCGAGGGCTTTTTGACCGATGATATGAACGCCGTTGAATGATGCTCCGGTCACTTCGCAGCGCTCAGGCGAGAAACTGTCGGGCCGGCATTCTCCGGTGTTAAGGTTGCACCAGCCGCGCAAGCGGTTGGTGTTGTCGAAGTAGAGCTGACGCGATGAATTGCGTGCCGATGTCAGAAGTGTGACGTCGGCGCCCGATTTTTTGTGAGCGTCAATCATCCCGGTGATGTCGAAATCCGACAGTATGTCAGCGTTGTATGCGATGAATGGTTCGTCACCTTCAAGCGCCGATGCGGCATTGGCTATGCCGCCGCCGGTATCAAGCAGCAGATGTGATTCGTCGCTGATTGTGATGTCGCAGCCGAAATTACCGTTTTTATTGAGAAAATCGACAATCTGTTGCGCGAAATGGTGCACGTTTATCACAAGTTGTGTTACTCCGGCAACGCGCAGACGCTCAATGACGCGTTGAAGCATCGGCTTGCCGTTGACTTCTACAAGGGCTTTGGGATGTTCAAGCGTGAACGGCCGGAGGCGTGTGCCGAGTCCTGCGGCAAAAATTATAGCTTTCATGTCATTAATCCTCTTCGACAATCTGTTGGCCGAGTGTAGTGAAACGTTTGTTTATCCGTTGTTCGCGGTGCTGAAGTTTTATGTCTACTCCATATTTGGCACTGAGATGTGCCGCCATCTTTTCCGCGCAGTATACCGAACGGTGTTGTCCGCCGGTGCATCCGAAGTCGATTGTCAGTGAAGTGAACCCACGACGCAGATATACTTCTGCCGAGCTGTCGGCAAGTGCGAAGCAATGTTCAAGAAACGGCTGTACTTCACCTCGGGCTTCAAGAAAGTCGATAACCGGAGTGTCCATGCCGGTGAGTTTCTTATATTCGTCATAGCGTCCGGGATTATGCAGTCCGCGGCAGTCAAACACATATCCGCCACCATTGCCGGAAGTGTCGTCGGGAATTCCGCGTTTGTATGAGAAACTGCGCACTGTTACGGTAAGATGGTCTGGTGCCGCTGCGTCAGATATAAACCGATCGGCCAGACGACCCAATATGTCTGTGAGAGCGGGGTAGCACTCAAATCCGTTGGCCGCAATAAGTTCCCTCACTTTTGTCAATGCCGGAGGTATGCTCTCCATGAAGTGGGCTTTTTTCTCAAAAAGTCCTCTGAAACCGTATGCGCCGAGCACCTGCATTAGTCTGAACAGTACGACATGCTGCAGGCGTTCCCTGAACTTGTCGCGGTCAATCTCGGCATAGCGTGATGCTGAGTCGAGATATTCGTCAATAAGCTCGTCACGAAGTCCGGCAGGAATATTGGCTTTGGCCTGCCACAGAAAGGATGCCACATCATAGTGCGCCGGGCCTTTCCGGCCCCCCTGAAAGTCAATGAACCACGGCTGTCCGTCTTTTATCATCACATTGCGCGACTGGAAATCACGATACATGAAGGTCGATGATTTTTCAGCAAGGAGATAGTCGGCAAGCCGCTCGAAGTCATCTTCAAGAAGACTTTCGTTAAATTGTATGCCTGACAGTTTCAGGAAATTATATTTGAAATAGTTGAGATCCCACATCACGGTGCGCCGGCAAAATTCAGGCAACGGATAGCATATATTGAAATCAAGGCCATCTGCGCCGCGATACTGTATGTCAGCGAGACTGCGTATTGTCGTTGTAAGGAGTCGCTTTTCTTCTTCTGAAAATACTCCGGAGGAGCGCCCGGAGGCTATGGCGTCAAAAAGCAGCGTGTCACCCAGATATTCCTGAAGGTAGGCGTCGCGTCCGTCAGTCACTGCCACCACCCGGGGAACGGGAAGCCCGCGGTCGGCAAACCGGTTGGCAAGCTTGATAAACGCTTTGTTTTCCTCGACAGACTCTCCGATTACTCCGATATAAGTGCCTTTGCTCCCCTCGAGTCTGAAATAACGTCGGTTGGAGCCGGAGCCTGTGAGTTCGACAATCTTGTCAGGCAATGCGTCGGTAGCCTGAGTGTATAATGATTTCAATATTTTGCTGGGCATGTGATGAGTGTTGAATTTCTGTGCAAAATTAACAATATTTATGGATAAAATTATTGATTACCTCAGGCGAATACATGAAAAAACAAAAAAATCCGCTTCAAGCGGATTTTTTTTGTCTACTGCGAGGTTTAATCATTCTGCCAGTTCTGCAACACCATTATCTGGCGCGGTGCAAATGTCATTGTCTCCTCTATTTTTACTGGCTGACCGCTGATAATGTCGTAAAACCAAGAGCCGTATGGCATAATCTCAACAGTGCGCTCCATGGTGAGAGTCTGCTCTTTGTCTCGTCCGTTCATTATCACAGTCACTTCTTTATCATCAAGCTTACGCTGGTAGACATACAGTCCGTTCTGCGGCATAAAATGCTTAAGAGAGCCGCGTGCCATCACGTCGCGTGCCTCGTTGCGCCGCCATTGCAGCAGTTTTGATATGAAATCCCATGCCTCGTTTTGTTGCTGCTTGCGTCCTTCACGGGTAAAGGCATTGACTTTATCGCCGGGAAATCCGCCAGGGAAATCCTCTCGTACATAACCGTCGCTACCCTCTTTGCTGCCATTCATCAGTATCTCGGTACCGTAATATATCTGAGGTATGCCGCGCGAAGTCAGCAGGAATGTCACCGCCTGCTTCCAATTGTCGAGCGAATCAGGCTTTTCAAGTAGAAAACGATCAGAATCGTGGTTGTCAAGGAAGGTCAGTATGCGCTGAGGCTCCGGATACATGAAGTCCTGCGAAAGGTGATCGTAAAGATCGTTCAGTCCGTGCCATGGGTCGGTGTCATCATAAAAGGCCTTGCGTCCGTCCTGCACAAAATAAAAGTCCATCACACTGGGCAGATGCGTGTCAATCGCATTGAGTTTGCTGCCGGCCTGCCAGAAAGCGCCTCCCGACTCGTTGCCATACCAGCACTCTCCGACAATATTGAACTCGGGGTATTCACGGAGCACATCGGCAGCCCAGGCCGCCATGGCCCGCATGTCGGCGTAGGGATATGTATCCATTCTTATGCCGTCGATTTTGGCCGACTCAATCCACCATATCGAATTTTGTGTCAGATATTTCATTACGTGCGGATTGCGTTGGTTGAGGTCGGGCATCTGTGGCACGAACCAGCCGTTTACCGTATGATCGAGATCGTAGTCGCTTACGTATGGGTCGTGTACTGTCGTAAGGCGGAAGTTTGTCATCACATCTCGTTCGGGGTGGTTGTACCAGTCTTTCGACGGGGCATCTTTCATCCACGGGTGGTTTGACCCGGAGTGATTGAAAATCATGTCCATCACCACCTTTAACCCCTTTTCATGGGCTTCGCTTATAAGCTGTGAATATTCTTCGTTTGAGCCGAAACGCGGATCAATGTTATAATAGTCAGTTGTGGCATAGCCGTGATAGCTGCCCCCGGGCATATCGTTCTCAAGCACCGGGCAGACCCAGATGGCTGTCACGCCGAGCGAGTCGATATAGTCAAGATGGTTGCGGATGCCACGCATGTCGCCGCCGTGCCGCGCATTGGGGTTGCCGCGGTCTGCTCCGATAGGGTAGTCCATTCGGTTTGCATTGATATCTTTGTCATCAAGTCCCTTTGCAAAGCGGTCAGGCATAAGTAGATAAAGCACGTCGCCGGCATCAAATCCTTTGTATTCAGAGGCCGCGCGGTCGCGTTGTCTCAATTCGTAAGGCAATGTGGCCTTTTTCCCGTCAAGCGTATAGCGCAATTGCATCTTTCCGGCCTTGGTGTCAGGATCAATAGTCAGATACAGCAGTTTGTAGTTGGGGCTGTCAAGGCTCAGTTGTTCAACGAGATTCACTCCTGAATAGTCAACGGCAAATTCCGCCTTGGCGATATCTTTGCCCGTAAGCATGATCTGGAGGGTGTCATTGGCCATGCCGGTCCACCAATATGGCGGTTCGATGTTGGTAATTGCATCAGGCGCGGTGCGTGCGCCGCAAATTGAAAATGCGCCGGCCGCCAGACCGACAGCCAAGGCTTTAATTCTTTTCATGGAGATATGTATTATAAGTATGATGCGCAAATATACAAATTAATTTCAATAATTTTCGTAACTTCGCATCCGAAATCAATCCATCCAACAGCATAATTATGTCAGATAATTCCCTTTTATCGCGTCTTGACGGCATCGATGCCAGATTTGCCGAAGTGTCGACATTGATTACCGATCCGTCGGTGATAGCCGACATGCGACGCTATGTCAAGCTAACGAAAGAATACAAAGATCTCGAGCGCCTGACAAATACCACCCACCGCTACCGCGACCTGCTGTCGGCCATCGACGAGGCTAAGGAGATACTTGCCAATGAGAGTGACTCCGACATGAGAGCTATGGCCAAAGAGCAACTCGACGAGGCCACCGCTGCAGTGCCGCAAGTTGAAGAGGAAATAAAGCTGCTGCTTATTCCCGCCGACCCCGAGGATGGCAAGAACGCTATCGTGGAGATACGAGGCGGCACCGGCGGCGACGAGGCTGCTATCTTTGCCGGCGACCTTTTCAAGATGTATGTCAAATATTGCGAATCGAAGGGTTGGAGCGTTGCTGTGTCGAGTGTCAGCGAAGGCGCTGCCGGCGGCTATAAGGAGATTGTGTTCGCGGTCAGCGGAGAAGGTGTCTACGGCACTATGAAATATGAGAGCGGCGTGCACCGCGTGCAGCGTGTGCCGGCAACCGAGACGCAGGGTCGTGTGCACACATCGGCGGCTACAGTCGCCGTGCTTCCCGAAGCTGAAGAGTTTGACGTGGAAATCAACGAAGGCGAGATCAAATGGGATACATTCCGTTCGGGAGGCGCCGGCGGTCAGAACGTAAACAAGGTGGAATCAGGCGTGCGCCTGCGATATATGTGGCGCAATCCCAACACCGGGGTATCCGAGGAAATACTCATCGAGTGTACGGAGACGCGTGACCAGCCCAAGAACAAGGAGCGCGCCCTGTCGCGCCTGCGCACCTTTATCTACGACAAAGAGCATCAGAAATATCTCGACGATATTGCTTCCCGACGCAAGACAATGGTGTCGACCGGCGACCGTTCGGCCAAAATCCGCACCTACAACTATCCGCAGGGGCGTATCACCGACCATCGCATCAACTATACGGTCTATAACCTTCAGGGTTTCATGGACGGCGATATACAGGACTGCATCGACCATCTGATTGTTGCCGAGAATGCTGAAAAGTTGAAAGAGTCTGAAATATGATGGAATTAATTCAGTTTCCGCCATATCGGGTATCATCTCGCAGTGCCGGCGGTGTTTTTCGTCATCGTTGTCATAATGTCGTAGAACCCGGGCACGCAAGAAAAAAGAATCGTAGACTGAATAATACAAATAGCAGTACAATCTAACTAAAGATAACAATGAACCGTAAACAACTCGTCGACAACATCCGCGCCAAGCGCTCGTTTCTTTGTGTCGGTCTTGACACCGATATCAAGAAAATTCCCGCTCATCTTCTTGAAAAGGAAGATCCTATTTTTGAATTCAACAAAGCAATCATCGACGCCACTGCTCCCTATTGCGTAGCCTACAAACCCAATCTCGCATTCTACGAATGCATGGGCGTTGCCGGCTGGATTGCGCTCGAAAAGACCGTGCAATATATCAAAAAGAACTATCCTGACCAGTTTGTCATCGCTGACGCAAAGCGTGGTGATATCGGCAACACATCCAAGATGTATGCCCGCGCTCTTTTCGACGAACTTGATGTCGATGCCGTGACAGTTGCTCCTTATATGGGTGAGGACAGTGTAACCCCCTTTCTCGGCTACGAAGGCAAATGGGTGATACTGCTCGCTCTGACCTCCAACAAGGGAAGTCTCGACTTCCAGCTTATAGAGGATAAGAACGGACGTCGTCTGTTTGAGAATGTTATTGAGAAATCATCGCAGTGGGCCACTCCCGACGAACTTATGTATGTGGTCGGTGCCACTCGCGGTCAGCTCTTCGAGGATATACGTCGCGTGGCTCCGCGCAGCTTCCTGCTCGTGCCCGGCGTAGGAGCACAGGGTGGCAGCTTGGAGGAAGTCGTGAAATATGGCATGATTGATGACTGCGGACTGCTTGTCAACTCATCTCGCGGCATCATCTATGCATCTGCCGATACCGACTTCGCCGAGCGTGCCGGAGAAGAAGCCCGCAAACTCCGCGACCAGATGTCGCAGCTGCTCGACCGATAAACTGACGGAGAGAACTTGAAAAGGCTCATAAATTTATAGAGCTACAGATATTATAAAAAAGACATCATCGGGAGGCAAGGGTCTTGCCTCCCGATGATGTCTTTTATGAATTGGTTATTGTCTGTAATATGTCCAGGTTAATCCGTCTGATTCGGTCTGTTCCATCTCGTTGTCTGATATGAGTCTGAGTTTGGCTCTCTGAGGTTTGCTCATCTCTGCTTTACTATTATCAGAATTAGGCAAATCTGGCTAGATATAGCTTTGATTTGCCTAATTTTTTGTAACTTTGCAGCCTCACATCATAATATACAGCTATATTACACTACTTAAAGTAACTAAATATGGGTTTTCACTATAGAGATGGCAGCTATGTAGGTGGCTGTGGGGCGCAAATAGGCGGTTTATTACTTATCCCAGTTGGTGCCCTAGTTATAGGCATATTTGATTATATTCCTTTTAGATATGTCCTTTGGGGTATTATCGGCATATTCTTAATATTGTATCTAATTGGTTTAATAATTGAAAAGAGAGAGAAAAAGCAAGATAAGGATAACTAAAGCTCTTAACCCCCTTATCCATCCATCTACAGCTACTCTAGACCTCATAGTTAAAGAGAGTGCTGATAGTGTTTTTATAAATATGTATGTGCCTACTGGTGATGTATCGGATATGGGTGTAGTATCTCTATATGAGCTGGAGCTGGAAAAGTATGAAAAATCTATGGAGCTGATACAGCCTACTAGTACGGAGTATAGGGAGCTGGAGTATAGTGATATCGTTAAGCAGTGCAGAGGTGAAGCACCAGATAAAATTAGGATTTATAGAGAGTAGTAGATGGCATAGGGATGGTAGTGCAACTCTGTAGGGGTATGGGGTAAAATTTTATGGCTATAGTGCTGCTAACCCCACTCCACCGACTTTTACAAGAATTTGATTTTTCAAAAATTGAAAAGTGCTATTTTTGCTGGGATAGTAGCTCTGGAGAGTAGTATTTGCAGCACTATCTTTATCTTTAAGGTTAAACTATAAAATCCCTCAAAGCGACGTAATATTTGAGTGCCATGATGGTTACTCCGTCATGGTGCTTGATTTTTAGGTAAATAATTTTGCCATGTCAAATTTTTGTTGTAATTTAGTATTACGTTTTAGCGTAATATATAAAGCTTATGACACCTCCTGACTGGGCTGTAAAATTCCGTCGCCCTGGAACCGAACTTCGCCGTGTGAACGATGCGCTCTACAAGTTGTATGAGTGCTCAAGCGTGTATGACAAAGAAAAGAAAAGAGCCCGTAAGATTACGGGTAAATATCTCGGATCCATTACAGAGGGGGGAGGCTTTAAGGAGTCGCACAAGCGGATAATGGAGCGTGAGATTGAAGAGCTGAAGTCTGGTAAGCCGGTAGAGGTCAAGGAGCCGCGCGTTGGAGAGGTCAAGGAGTACGGACTGTCAGAGTACATACTTAAAGAGCAGAAGCCGTGTATTGACAAGCTTAAGGAAGCCTTTCCCGAAGACTGGTCGCGTATCGTTTCCCTGGCCTATTGCCGTCTGCGTTTCCAGTCGCCGATGAGGCGTGTTGCGGGGGATTTTGCCGACAGTTTCCTGTCACGCAAGATTGGCGAGAGAGGCTTGTCGGCCAATGCGTTATCCGGTTTTCTTCATGATCTTGGCACACGTCGCGACAGGATTGCAGAGTTTATGCGAAGCTATATCGATCCTGATGACAATATAATTTTTGACGGAACCGATCAGTTGTCAGCTTCCAGATGTATGGACTATCCTCAGCTTACAAAGACCAAGAAAGGTACCTTTGATACGGCGGTGAATATAATGTGGATATTCAACTGTGCCAAACATCTGCCTGTGTATTACAGGCTCATGCCCGGTAGCATCAAGGATGTGAGTGCGTTTAAAGTGTGTGTCGAGGATTCAGGCATGCGCAGCGGTGTGACGATTATTGATAAGGGCTTTCAGTCGGCATCCAATATCGAGAAACTCGACGAGCTTGGTATAAAATTCATAATGTCTCTCAAACGATCAACCAAGGGATTGGATTACAGTATTTTTGCATCTCGCACCAACGAGGGAGCCGACGGTGCGTTTCTATATCAAAAGCGACCGATTTGGTGGAAGCGTTTTGAGATTGACGGACATGAAGTATTTCTGTATCTTGACGAGTCACACCGCAGCTATGAGTCGGAAGACTATATGCGACGTGTCTTCAATCCCGACATGGAGGGGTATACGATGGAGAATTACAAAGCCAAGGCATTGCAATTCGGCACATTGGCTCTGATGACTACCTCCGGAAAAGACGCCGAGCATGTCTATCTGGACTATAAGACCCGCGGAGATGTCGAGCAGGCAATAGACGCTTTCAAGAATATAATTGAAGCCGACCATTCATACATGCAGGACGAGAAATCACTCGAAGCATGGACATTCATCTGTCTGCTCGCATTGCAGTGGTATTACGATTTGAGCGACCGATTGAAATGTGCTGACCTGAGCAATAGGTTCGCTCCTATGGATATGATTCGCAGTCTGAGCAGAGTAAGAACTGTCAGGGTGGACAACAAGTGGATTCCGGCAGAGGTGATGAAGAAAGACCGACAGCTCGTCGAAGCCGCCGGTCTTGATATTACGCCAAATTCAGGGATTTTATAGGTTAAAAAGAGTTAATAATATTTTGAGTAGTTTATACGCTGATTAGAAGCAAGTTCTTAAAATACAGTTATTTGCTTCACCATACCTATGGAGCTATCCTTCAAGATAATGTGCATTTTCCCTCAGCTGAGAATTTATGGCTGTCGGCATCATAATGAATGATTTCTGATACATGCATGTCAACTCCATCTTCCGTTTTATCATTATCGGCAGTCCAAGTTCCTGCAATTTTATTCTCGATTTCGGGATCACCTTTTGCGCCGCAAGATGATAGCGCCAAAGCCACTACCATTGTCATAAACAATAATGCTTTCTTCATGTCATTAATTTTAAAATGTGATTAAAATTGGTTTGATTTAAGTGTTATACCGCAAAGATAATATAAATGTTAAAAATAATGTGTCATCAATATTGGTTTAAAAATAGTCCAAATTTAAGAAAACTGATCTGCGTTAGAAACAAAGAAAACAGTAAATTGGTCTGTGCATATTGTTGGAGAACGAGTGTTTGGAGAAAATCGGGCTAAATTGATGCTAAACTGTGAGCCGTGTATTGCTTTTTTTTGTTAATTGTGATTGAATGAGGAAAAAAATCATTATTTTTGCGCTTGATAAATATGCCTATTTAATTAATCTAAAATAGCAATCAAAAATGACTATCGACAACTACAATTTCGCCGGTAAAAAGGCGATTGTCCGCGTGGACTTCAATGTGCCCCTGGACGAGAACGGTAAAATCACCGATGATACCCGTATCCGCGGCGCTCTTCCCACTCTGAAAAAAATTCTTGAGGACGGCGGTTCTCTCATCATCATGTCGCACATGGGCAAGCCCAAAGGCAAAGTGAACCCCAAATTCTCACTCTCGCAGATCAAGGACGATGTTGCCAAAGCTCTTGGCCGCGACGTGATTTTCGCCCCTGATTGCGCAAACGCTGACGAAGCTGCCGCAAATCTCAAACCCGGTGAAGTGTTGTTGCTCGAAAACCTCCGCTTCTATCCCGAGGAAGAAGGCAAGCCCGTAGGCATCGATAAAGAAGATCCCGCTTACGACGCTGCCAAGAAGGAGATGAAAGGCCGTCAGCAGGAATTCGCCAAGAAACTTGCAAGCTACGCCGACGTTTATGTAAACGATGCATTCGGTACTGCTCACCGCAAGCACGCTTCTACTGCTGTCATCGCTGAAAACTTCGCATCTGATGACAAGATGCTCGGCTACCTCATGGAAAAAGAGGTGAAAGCTGTCGACAATATCCTCAGCGACATCAAGCGTCCCTTCACCGCTATCATGGGTGGTTCTAAGGTGTCTACCAAAATCGGCATCATCGAAAACCTCATGGACAAGGTTGACAACCTCATCCTCTGCGGTGGTATGACTTATACTTTCGCAAAGGCTCAGGGTGGAAACGTGGGTCTGTCAATCTGCGAGAATGACAAGCTCGACCTCGCTCTCGACATCATGAAGAAAGCTAAAGAGAAAGGTGTCAACCTCGTGCTCGGCACTGACTGTGTGGCAGCTGACAGTTTCAGCAATGATGCCAACACTCAGGTTGTATCATGCATGAATATTCCCGACGGATGGGAAGGTCTCGATGCAGGTCCCGAAACCCGCAAGGCTTTCGCCGACGTAATCAAAAACGCCAAGACTATCCTCTGGAACGGTCCTGCCGGCGTATTTGAATTCGATAACTTTACCGCAGGTTCACGTGCTATCGCCGACGCTATCGTAGAGGCTACCAACAACGGCGCGTTCTCGCTCGTAGGCGGTGGCGACTCTGTTGCCTGTGTCAACAAGTTCGGTCTTGCCGACCAGGTGTCATACGTGTCGACAGGCGGTGGTGCGCTTCTCGAGGCTATCGAGGGCAAAATCCTCCCCGGCATCGCGGCAATAAAGGGTTAATCAGATTACTCTGAATATTTAAACGGGCACAGGCAATGAAACAATTATTGCATTGTGCCCGTTCTTATTGTAAAAAAACAAGAGCCGGATATCCGTCTGAATAATAGAAGTGACCGGTATATTGTTTTATAAAATGAATGATATGGAATTGTTTGACAAAGATTTTCAGCATTGGATTGACGCGCATCGCAATGAGAACGTGGCCACGTTGCGGCTTCGCCATGCAGGTGACACTCCGGCAATAAAGGAGGCGATATCTCAGATAGAATATGACCGCAAGGCCGGCGACAAATTTCGCAAATGCAGCCTTATGGGAGGTGTGGAAGGTTCGGCCGACTGTAGTTTTTGTCCGCGCTGGTTTCCGTCGGCTCTGAGTGTCGAGCAAGCTTCGTCGGCCACGATGGCATGCTTTCACGCTTCGCTTGTGGCAAAGGGGAGCAGCGTGCTTGACATGACGATGGGGCTTGGTGTCGACTCTGCTGCAATCGCAAGCCTCGACGAGGCGCGTGTCACCGCCATTGAGCGCGACTCACGCCTGTGTCTTTTCGCGGAGGTCAACTACAGTTCCATCCCGAATCTTGAAATCATTAATGCCGACAGCGTTGAGTGGCTTCGTGAGTCGCAGAGACGCTTTGATTATATCTTTATTGACCCAGCACGCCGCGACGATGTCGGGCGCCGGGTCTATAATATCCATGACTGCACTCCCGATATCTCTGAAATACTCCCGTTGCTTCTGGAGCATGCGCCGCATCTGCTTGTCAAACTCTCGCCGATGCTTGATATTTCGGCCACGATTGCCGACCTGAAACATGTGGCGGAGGTATATGTGGTAGAAGAAAGGGGAGATGTGCGTGAGCTTCTTGTGCACATTGACAGAGATACAGTGTCAGATGTCGACAATACAAAAATTGTGGCGATAAATGTAAACAGTAACTTCATATTCACCCGAGCGGAAGAAGCTGCGGCTTCAGAATATTACGAAGCGCCTGAGCCGGATGGATATCTTTATGAGCCGTCACCGGCGATAATGAAGGCCGGGCCATTCCGGCTCCTTTGCGAGAGATTTTGCGTCGGCGCATTGCATCCTAACACGCATCTTTATGTGTCATCGGAAATGGTTGACGGTTTTCCCGGAAAACGTTACAGGATAAAAGCTGTCATTCCCTACGCGTCAAAATATATAAAACGGTTTGCCCGGGAATATCCGGCGGCATCGGTGAGCGTCAGAAACTTTCCGTGCCCGGCAGAGACGTTGCGGGCAAAACTGAAAGTAAAGGAAAGTGATGCAGTGAAAGTGGCAGGCGTCACGCTCAAAGGGGGAGAGCAGGTGCTTGTGGTGATGGAAAAGGTCTGATTTCAGCCTTTCTCAAACATGCGTGCCATCGAGCGCTTGTCCTCACGCTCCTTGATTGACTGTCGCTTGTCATATTCCTTTTTGCCTCGGCCAATGCCTATAACGAGTTTTGCGAGGCCTCGCTCGTTGATAAACATGCGCAATGGTATGATTGTAAATCCGGTTTCCTTGCCTGATTTCTCAAGTTTTGCTATCTCTTTGCGGTTTAGCAGCAGCTTGCGGTCGCGGCGGGCGTTGTGGTTGTTGTACGTGCCGTAGAAATATTCGGCTATATACATGTTTTTGACCCACACCTCACCCTTCTCCACATAACAGAATGTGTCGACGAGTGATGCTTTGCCCATTCTTACCGACTTGATTTCAGTTCCGGTCAGCACAATCCCTGCGGTGAATGTGTCACCTATCGCATAGTCGAATGTGGCGCGTTTGTTTTTTATATTTATGTCTTTTGCAAGTTTCATTTCGTCATGTAGTTGTTATTCGGTAATATAACGTTGCTGACCGCTGTCATGGTTTGATGATGTCGAACACAAACATCAGCAGGTAAGGCGGGATGATGATCGAGAATATGGTCAGAAACATATAATGGCCGGTCTTTTCCTGAGACACCGACAGATAGCGCATGCTTTTATAAAGGATGAAGCCGACATATATCGGCAAAAATCTCAGCACAGCCAAGTCGAGAGGTATAATATTGATTATGATGTTGATTATGGCAAGAATGGCAATCGTGTAGATTACTACTGTGGAGTTCTTGCGCGGCGACGGCTCTTTGTCGCATATACGGTCCATTGCCAGCCCCATGGTGAATTCCGCAAAAAACATGGTTGCGAAATAAGCGGTGAATGTTACTATTGCGTTCTGTATCACGGCAATCAGAGTGGTTGACGAGTCCATTTTCCAAAAGCCGCCCACACACGACAGAGCCGTTATGGCCAAAAGAGGGTACAACCCGTCGCGGCACAATGCGGCCGGCTCATCGGCGTCATGAGATACATCTTCCCAACCGCGCGATGGATTGATTGTAAGTTGCAGTATGTTCTTTAAAAAACGTAGCATATCGGTATAAATTGCTTGCAAAGATAATAAAATTGAAAACAATTTTGAAACAAAAAACAGGCAGAGGTTATGTTGTTAACTTAAAATTTACTATTTTTGCATGATATTGCCGACGCGGCATGCGAAACATTTACGGAATAAATTGTTATATACATATCCGTTCATCAGTCAGTACGCAGTGTCGGAAATATTTAATAACGCAAACACATATACATACAATATGCCCCGTATATCGCAGCGCGGCGAACTTATGCCCGCATCACCCATACGCAAACTTGTGCCGTTGAGCAATCAGGCAAAGGCCAGAGGAGTCAAAGTGTATCACCTTAATATCGGACAGCCCGACCTGCCGTCGCCTGCCGAAGGGCTTGAAGCCCTCAAGCATATCGACCGCACAACTCTTGAATACAGCCCCTCGGAGGGATTGCTGTCATTGCGCAAGAAGTTGCAGCAGTATTATCAGAGTTTCAACATCAATGTGGATGTCGATGATATCATAGTCACTACCGGAGGGTCGGAAGCGGTGTTGTTCGCATTTATGGCGTGTCTTGACCCGGGCGATGAAATCATAGTGCCCGAACCCGCTTATGCCAATTACATGGCATTCGCCATCTCGGCCGGAGCGAAGATTGTCACTGTGCCGTCGACCATTGAAGAGGGGTTCGCTCTTCCTCCCGTGTCGAAGTTCGAAGAACTGATTACAGACAGAACGAGAGGCATACTTATATGCAATCCCAATAACCCTACGGGCTATCTCTACACCCAGAAAGAGATGAACCAGATACGCGACCTTGTTAAGAAGCATGACCTGTTTCTGTTTTCCGATGAGGTATACCGCGAGTTCTGCTATACGGGCGCACCGTATATTTCGGCATTTCATCTCAAAGGAATTGAAGAACAGGTGGTGCTGATCGATTCGGTGTCGAAGCGCTATAGTGAATGCGGCATCCGAATCGGAGCAATCATCACAAAGCATAAGGAGCTAAAGAAGAATGTAATGAAATTCTGTCAGGCTCGCCTCAGCCCGCCCTTGCTGGGGCAGATAGTGGCTGAAGCTTCGATTGATGCTTCCCGCGACTACATGCTGATGACATATAACGAGTATGTCGAGCGGCGTAAATTCCTTATCGACGGCCTTAACCGCATTCCCGGGTGCTATTCTCCCATACCTATGGGCGCGTTCTACACAGTAGTAAGCCTGCCTGTCGACGACGCCGAGAAATTCTGCTCGTGGTGCCTGAGCGATTTCCAGTATGAAGGGGCGACAGTGTTCATGGCTCCGGCGTCGGGTTTCTACGCCCATCCCGACCATGGCAAAAACGAAGTGCGCATGGCTTACGTTCTCAACAAAGAGGATCTCGCACAGGCTCTCGTCGTGCTCCGGGAGGCTTTGAAGGCTTATCCCGGACGTGTTGACCGCTGAGATGTCAATCAAGCAGTGGATATTCTAACCGATATTGTCTGTCGATATTGTCATGCGTGTTGACTTATATATAGCCAGGCGTCTGAGGCTCGGTGACGGCAAAGGCAACCGTACGCGCACGTCGATACGGATTTCCACTGCCGGCGTTGTGCTGTCGGTGGTGATTATGCTTATTACCATAGCCATAACTTCGGGGTTTAAGCATGAGATTATCAACAAGCTTGTCGGATTTGACGCGCAGCTCACGGTGCAGGCTCAGGCTCCCGATATAGTTTCAGCGCAGCCGCTGATTGAAGATGTGGCGCAAGTTGAGTCAGTGATAAAATCAGCATTGCCCGGCGCAGTGGTCGGGGAGTGCGTGAAGATGCCGGCGATGTTAAAGACCGACAGCGATTTTGTCGCAGTGGTGTTTCGCGGATATGGTGGCGAAGGGCATGCCGGTTTTATAAACGGAAACATTGTCGACGGTGCGGTTCCCGAAAATGCCGATGACCTCAACAGCATCATCATCTCTTCAGTTGTGGCCGGTCAGCTCGGAATGAATGTCGGAGATAAAATCAATACCTGCTTTTTTGTCGCCGACAAAATGCGTATCCGTAATTTTGAGATAGCGGCGATATATGATTCCGGTTTCGGTGAGTATGACAAGGTGGTGGCTTACGCACCATTGCCTGTATTGCGAAAACTCGCGGGAATTCCTGACGGATGTGCCGCCGCTCTGGAGGTGACAGGTCTCGAATTTGAAGAAATTGCACCGGCATGGCAGTCGCTTCAGGCTGCACTCGCGCAGGCCTGTTATTCGCATCGGCTTACGCAATATCTTGATGTCGATAGTGTTATCTGTACGGGAGCTGTGTATTTCAACTGGCTTTCACTTCTTGATACGAATGTTGTGGTGATACTTGTGCTTATGACGGCGATATCGTCGTTCACGCTTATTGCATCACTAATAATTCTTATTTTGGAACGGGTCAATATGATTGGAACGCTCAAGATGCTTGGCGCCACAAATTCAATGATACGCCGAGTGTTTATTCTTCTTGACCTGAAAGTGCTCGTGAAGGGACTTGTGGTCGGGAATGTCGTGGCTTTGGCTCTGATATTGCTGCAACAGCAGTTTCATCTGCTGCCACTCGACCCTGAGTCGTATTATATCTCGTTTGTTCCCGCGAAAATCACATTGTGGCAGGTGCTGGCTCTGAATGCGGCTGCGATTGCCATTGCTACTGCCGTGATGGTGCTCCCGTCAATGATTATTTCACGTCTGAAACCGGCTTCGATTTTGCGTTACGAATAACGACGGCAATCATTTTAACATTCTATTCGACTTTTTTCCTTTTTTTGTTGTTATAGTTAAAACGCTACACAAAATTTTTATTAACTTTGTGAGTCAAAATCATAATTGAGTTTCAACTGTAACCAAGTATTTTAACGCATAATATAAAAATCTCTTAATGAGCGAAAACAACAACATCGACCAACTGATTATCGACGGTATTCAAGATAAAAAAGGACATAACATCACAGTAGTTGACATGAGCCATATCGAAGGCGCGGCAGCATCGAAATTTATCATCTGCGAAGGGTCGTCATCAATGCAGGTCAACGCTATAGCTGACAATGTGCGCGAGCATCTGCTTGAGCAGCGTAGAGTGAAACCCTACAACTATGACGGATATTCAAATGCCGAATGGATTGTGATTGATTACGGCGACATATTCGTGCATGTGTTCCGTCCGGAGATACGTCAGCGCTATAATCTCGAAGATCTCTGGAGCGATGCGGTGGTAACCGACATTCCCGATCTTGACTGATGTCGACGGTCGACGAGCCATATCGACTGAAGTGTATATTCTCCACAATATATTGCAAAAACTCATTTAAATTATGCCCGGACCAAACCCCAAGAAAAGACAGATAAAATTCAGCATGTTCTGGATGTATGCAATCATACTCCTTTTCCTTGCCGGTATATTTTATCTTGATGACAATACAATCGAAAAAGAAGAGAACTATACTGAATTTGAGAATTTGGTCGCGCCTGACGATAGTGTGCGGCATAATCTGTCAGGCATCACAAAGCTTGTGATTGACACAAAGAAAGGCCGTGCGACAGCTTATCTTTCCGATTCGCTGGCTTCTACGATATTCCCGGCGAGCCAGTTCACACCCGGCCGTAGTCAGGAGCCAAAGATCTGGACAAAAATCGGCGATGTCGGCGAGTTTCAGCGTGAAATAAAAGGCTGGAAAAGCTCCGGCCGCTTCAATGCTCCGGTGCAGTATGAGGAAGGGAGCAGCATCGGCACATATATATGGTCGTTCGGCCCTATTGTGCTGCTTATTGTGTTCTGGATACTGATTATGAGACGTATGTCAGGGCGCGACGGAAGCGGCGGAGGCGTGTTTTCTGTCGGCAAGTCGAAAGCCCAGATTTTTGATAAGGACGGTCCCAACAAAGTGACATTCAAAGATGTGGCCGGACTGTCGGAAGCAAAGACTGAAATAGAGGAGATTGTAGAGTTTCTCAAAAATCCGCAGAGATATACCGATCTCGGCGGCAAGATACCCAAGGGCGCGTTGCTCGTGGGCCCTCCCGGCACAGGTAAGACTCTGCTTGCAAAAGCGGTGGCCGGCGAGGCCAATGTGCCTTTCTTCTCGATGTCGGGTTCGGATTTTGTCGAGATGTTTGTAGGTGTGGGTGCGTCGCGTGTGCGTGACCTTTTCCGTCAGGCCAAGGAAAAAGCTCCGTGTATAGTGTTTATCGACGAGATTGACGCCGTAGGTCGTGCGCGTGGCAAAAATCCCAATATGGGCGCTAACGACGAGCGTGAGAATACCCTCAACCAGTTGCTCACCGAAATGGACGGCTTCGGATCAAACAGCGGTGTGATTATCCTCGCTGCAACCAACCGTGCCGATATTCTCGACAAAGCGCTTATGCGTGCCGGACGTTTCGACCGTCAGATCTACGTGGAACTTCCCGACCTCAACGACCGCGTCGCCATATTCAAAGTGCATCTTAAGAAAATCAAGATAGACGACTCTGTGGATATCGAGTTGCTTGCACGGCAGACTCCGGGATTTTCCGGTGCCGATATAGCGAATGTCTGCAACGAGGCTGCGCTTATCGCAGCGCGTCACAACAAAAAATCTGTAGAAAAACAGGATTTCATCGATGCTGTCGACCGTATTATCGGTGGCCTCGAGAAGCGCTCTAAAATCACGACTGACGAGGAGAAACGCTCTATAGCCATTCATGAGGCGGGACACGCCACCATATCATGGCATTTGCGTTATGCCAATCCTCTTATTAAAGTTACAATCGTGCCCCGAGGCAAAGCTCTTGGCGCGGCATGGTATCTGCCTGAAGAGCGACAGATAACGCCGGCACAGGCTCTTCTTGACGAGATGTGTGCCACTCTCGGCGGACGCGCAGCAGAAGAACTGTTCCTCGGACGTATATCGACAGGTGCGGTCAACGACCTTGAACGTGTCACCAAGCAGGCTTACGCCATGGTGGTATATTATGGCATGAGTGACCGTCTCCCCAATCTCTGTTACTATGACTCGACCGGTTCAGACTATGGATTCTCCAAGCCTTATTCCGGGGAGCGTGCCCGAATTATCGACGAGGAGGTGTCTCGTATCATCTCTGAGCAGTATGAGCGTGCGAAGCAGATACTCAGCGAGCATTCGGAAGGCCTTACAGAGCTTGCCGGAGTGCTCATAAGCCGAGAAGTCATATTCACAGAAGATGTCGAGAAGATTTTCGGAAAACGTCAGTGGACATCACGCACCGACGAAATCCTTGCCGCGCGTGAGGCTGCCGATAAAAAGGCTGCCGAAGATAAGAAAGATGAGTCAGAGAATGACGGTTCTGACACCGGAGCCGAGGCATCTTCAGGCACAGCTCCTTCAAATGACGGCGTAGAAGATGTAGAAGCTACGGAAATAAAGTAAAGCCGCGTGATGTTTTGATATGAACAAGGCTCGCGTAGCAATATTGTCAGTATTCATTTTAATGATACACGTTGTGGTGTCGGCGGTCAATCCTTCCGACACCACAATTGTTGTGGATACGCAGGTCAGTGATGCGGGCAATATTATAACTAATCCTTATTTCAAGACTCCGCCGGTAGGTAAGGACAAACGGCTGCCGGGCGACTCTGCGACAGTTACAAGGGGCAGGATGTCGGTTGACTTCATTTCGCGCGAGACCAATTATGCCGATTCCATCGGGCTTCTCCATTGGGCTCCGCAGTGGGCGCGCCGTTATCTTTCGACTCTTATCCGAGGCAATGTCGACCGCACGCATGAAAAACCGATTGACATGAGTTTCGCCATTACTCCGTCATATACACGAGAGGCAGGGTTTGGCATCGGAGGAGCTCTAACGGCACTTTATCGCGTTGACCGCAGAGACTCGGTCATGCAGCCGTCAGATGTGTTCATGTCAATAAATGCATCGCTCAACGGTTTCTATGTACTGACGCTTAAAGGCAATAATCTCTTTCCTGACCGGCGCTCACGTCTGAGCTATAAGATAGAGCTTTACCGGAAACGTCTTGATTTCTGGGGCATAAACTCCGAGCAGACAGCCAATAATCCAAAATCGCGCTATGACAGACGGCAGATTGACCTTCAGGCTGACTATATCTACAAATTAAGCCGTAATTTCTATGCTGGACTGTGTCTGCATGCCGACTATACCGACGCGCGTGATATACAGAACCCTGAGTACATGCTCGGCGAGAGACGGCAGTATTACGTGACGGGAGTCGGTGCATCGTTCGAATTCGACACCCGCGACAATCTGCTCACCCCCACACGCGGACTGCACCTGGCTTATCGCCCGATGTTTTTCTGGAGAGCATTGGGCTCCGCGCCGGCGTCATTCTTCAATCACACGTTCATCGCCAACACCTATTTCCGTCTTTGGCGCGGCGCTGTGCTTGCCTACGACCTCTATGCGAGTTTCAACACTTCGCACACGCCGTGGACCATGCGTGAGATGATAGCCTCTGACGGCATACGCATGCGTGGCTACTATATGGGCTCGTATATCGACAACTGCCAGATTGCATCGCAACTCGAATACCGACAGAATATTTATCGCCGTCTCGGCGCTACGGCATGGATTGGAGGGGCAGCGCTGTTCGCGGCTCCGAGAGAGTTCCAGCGTGAGGATATCAAGCCCGAATGGCTGCCGAATTTCGGCATCGGACTCAGGTTTGAGTTCAAGCATAATGTCAACGCACGTATCGACTACGGATTCGGACGACATACTTCCGGCATACTTTTCGCTATAGGCGAGGCATTCTGACACCTGCGGCAATAACTGACGGTTGATATATAAAGCAGAAGTCCGGCTTCATCACAGAAACCGGACTTCAATCATTTTACAATGTATGTCAGTTGTCAGAGCAACTCTACGGAGCGGCGTATGAAGTCGCTGAGCTGCGCGCCCTTGAGCAGGCCGTTGCCGAGGAGTGCGAGATCAATGAGCTGTTTTACCAGCGGTTGTGTCGCAGCGTATTCGCTAATCTGTTTTGACATGTTCTCGCGGATAGCGCCAACCTCTTTTTCAAGTTCGGCCGATTTGGTTTTGTCGGCCTCTTCCTTGCTTTCACGGAGTCGTGTTATCTCCTCGTTTTTCGAGTCAATCTCAGTCTGCATCGGAAGAACCTTTGCCTCAAGAGCTTCGTCAGCGGCTTCTTTGATGCGTTTTACGAGTGGTTGCTCAGTGTTTACAATGAGATTGTAGCTGTCGGGAAGTTCGCCATAGAAATTCATGCCGGGCTGCATTGCGGCCATCTCTTTCATGCGTCGCATATACTCGTTCTGAGTTATGACAACAGGATTGTCCTGATAGTTGAGTGCCTCAAATGTTACGATGAAATTTGCACCCTCTACGGCCGGTATCTGCGACTGGAAGAGTGTGGACAGTATGTTGCGCTGCAGCGGCGTGAGGTCAGCCTCTTTCTTGTCCTCTTTTCTGATAAGATTGTCAATGATATCAGAGTCGACACGCACGAAGTGGCTTTTCTCGATTTTTTGTTCGAGCAGACCGATGAAATGGCTGTCAAGCTGGCCGTCCATCAGCAGCACGGAGTATCCGCGGTCTTGTGCTGAGCGGATGTAGTTGTATTGAGCGGTTTTGTCAGTCGCGTAGAGATAGATAACTGTACCGTCCTTGTCGGTCTGTTGCGGTTCGATCAGAGTGCGGTATTCTTCGAGTGTGAAATATTTGCTGTCGACATCTTTGAGTAGCACGAACTTCATTGCTGAGTCACAGAATTTCTGGTCAGTCAGCATGCCGTATTCGATGAATATCTTGATATCGTCCCATTTGGCCTCAAAGTCATTTCTGTCGTTCTTGAATATTTCTTCAAGTCGTGAAGCTACCTTTTTGGTGATATAGCCGGATATTTTCTTGACGGCCGAGTCGCTCTGGAGATATGAACGCGACACGTTAAGAGGTATGTCGGGAGAGTCGATGACACCTTGTAGCAGCATCATGAATTCAGGCACTACGCCTTCTACCGAGTCGGTCACATAGACCTGGTTGCAGTAGAGCTGTATGCGGTTTTTGGTTACCTCGATGTTGTTTTTGATTTTCGGGAAATAGAGTATGCCGGTGAGCGTGAAGGGATAATCTACGTTGAGATGAATCCAAAACAGCGGGTCATCCTGACCGGGGTAAAGGTCGTGGTAGAATTTGAGATAGTCTTCATCGGTCAGGTCGGCAGGCTTCTTAAGCCACAACGGCTCGGTTGAGTTGATTATGCGGTCGCGGTCGGTGTCGACATATTTGCCGTCTTTCCATTCCTGTTCCTTGCCTGAAATGACAGGTACCGGAAGGAAGCGGCAATACTTCTTGAGCAGTGCGTCGATTTCAGATTGCTCAAGATAGTTCTTGTTGTCGTCATCAATGTAGAGTATGATATCCGTACCGCGTTCCGCCTTGTCGATTTCCTCCATCGTGAACTCCGGAGAACCGTCGCATTCCCATTGCACAGCCTTTGACCCATCCTTATATGAGAGTGAACGGATTACGACTTTTTTAGCCACCATGAATGCCGAATAGAAGCCAAGTCCGAAATGTCCGATTATGGCGTTGGCGGTGTCTTTATATTTTTTGAGGAATTCTTCAGCTCCCGAGAATGCAATCTGGTTGATGTATTTATCGATATCCTCTGCCGTCATGCCGATGCCGTGGTCTGATACAGTCAGTGTGCCTGCCTCTTTGTCGACAGTGACACGCACGTTCATATCGCCCAATTCTCCTTTGTATTCGCCAAACGACGAAAGTGTTTTCAGTTTCTGGGTCGCATCGATTGCATTGGATACAAGTTCGCGGAGAAATATCTCGTGGTCGCTGTAAAGAAATTTTTTGATTACGGGGAAAATGTTTTCGGTAGTAACCCCAATTGTTCCTTTTTGCATAGTTGTATATGATTTTTAGTATTTGTCAATTAAAGTCAGATCGCGGAGCATAGACTCCCGTCTCTAATAACAAATACAAAAAAAATGCCACACTTCAAAGTGTGACATTTTTTCTGAAATATCGTTAAATAAACTGACATTTTTGCAGTTGACGCTCAATCATATCATTATTCGCCTGGCGTGAGAGATTTCGAGGCGGGAATGATGTGGGTGACGATGTCAGTGCCGTCATCGTTCAGGTCGACGGCGATAGTGTCGCCGTAATGGATTGTGGCGTCGATGATGAGTTCGGCAAGCGCATCCTCGAGATATTTCTGGATTGCGCGTTTCAGCGGGCGTGCGCCGTATTCGCGGTCGTAACCCTTGTCGGCGATAAAGCTTTTTGCACGGTCTGATATGTTGAGCTTGTAGCCAAGAGTGTCGATGCGCTTGTAGAAGCCGGCGAGCTCGATATCGATAATCTTGTAGATAGCTTCTTTGTCAAGCGAGTCAAACATGATTATATCGTCGACGCGGTTGAGAAATTCGGGCGCGAATGCCTTGTTCAGAGCTTTCTGAATTACGCTCTGCTCATAGTCTTTGTTGTCGGCGCGTGTTGCGAAGCCTACGCCCGAACCGAAGTCTTTGAGCTGGCGGGTACCGATATTCGAGGTCATGATTATCAACGTATTCTTGAAGTCGATTTTGCGTCCGAGCGAGTCGGTCAGGCGTCCTTCGTCAAGCACTTGCAAAAGAAGGTTGAACACATCGGGGTGCGCTTTCTCGATTTCGTCAAGAAGCACGACGGAGTAAGGGCGACGGCGTACTTTCTCGGTGAGCTGTCCGCCTTCCTCATAGCCGACATATCCGGGAGGCGCTCCGACAAGGCGTGACACGGTGAATTTTTCCATGTATTCGCTCATGTCAATGCGTATCAGAGTATCGGCCGAGTCAAACAGATATTCGGCGAGTTTCTTGGCAAGATGTGTTTTGCCTACACCGGTTGGACCGAGGAACATGAATGTGCCTATCGGCTTATTGGGATCTTTGAGACCTACGCGGTTGCGCTGTATGGCTTTTACAATCTTGTCGATGGCCTTGTCCTGTCCGATGATTGCATTCTTGAGCTGTGGAGCCATCGCTTTGAGGCGGGCACCTTCGGCCTGAGCCACCCGCTGCACGGGCACTCCGGTCATCATTGCCACGACTTCTGCAACCTTTTCCTCGTCAACAGTCTCGCGGTGCTGCTCGAGATGCTCCTGCCACTTCTGTTTTGCGGCTTCAAGCTGTTTTCTGAGCTGCTGCTCAGTGTCGCGGTAAGCTGCTGCTTTCTCGAAGTTCTGTGACTGGGCTGCTTTGATTTTAGACTGTCCGGCTTCGACAATCTGCTGCTCGATCGATTCTATTTCTTCAGGCACCGCAATGTTGGTTACATGCACGCGCGAACCCGCTTCGTCCATCGCGTCGATAGCTTTGTCGGGGAAGTTGCGGTCAGACACATATCGTTCGGTCAGCGATACACAGGCTTCGATGGCTTCGGGTGTGTATGTGACATTGTGGTGATCCTCATATTTGTCCTTGATGCTGCGGAGTATAGTAAGGGTTTCGTCGGCACTGGTCGGTTCTACGGTGACTTTCTGAAAGCGGCGTTCGAGCGCTCCGTCCTTCTCGATGTTCTTGCGGTATTCATCAAGGGTAGTGGCACCGATGCACTGTATTTCGCCACGGGCCAACGCCGGCTTCAGGAGGTTTGCAGCGTCCATCGAGCCGGCAGCGTTGCCTGCGCCCACAATGGTGTGGAGCTCGTCGATGAAAAGAATGATATTGTCATTCTTCGAAAGCTCATTGAGCACGGATTTGAGTCGTTCCTCAAACTGGCCGCGATATTTAGTGCCTGCCACCAGCGATGCCATGTCAAGCGAAATCACGCGCTTGTCGAAAAGTATACGCGACACCTTGCGTTGCACTATTCTCAGGGCAAGACCCTCGACGATGGCTGACTTGCCGACGCCGGGTTCGCCGATGAGCACCGGATTGTTTTTTTTGCGACGAGAAAGTATCTGCGCCAGACGTTCGATTTCGACGTCACGTCCGATTACCGGATCGAGTTTTCCGGCTTCGGCAAGCTTTGTCATGTCATTGCCGAATTTGTCGAGTGCCGGAGTGTCGCCGGTGTTTGATTTCGACTGGGTGCGTGCATTGCCCGCCGGGCGCTGGTTTCCGGAGTCATGTGCGTAATCGTCGTCATCATCGTCGTCATCATCGTCAGTGGCTCCGGCGCCTGCCTGCGGCGCGTCGGCTTTGTTTGACAAGGCTTTGTAGAGAGCCTCGTATGTGACACCGGCACGCAGGAACGGTTTGATGAAGTCTTGCTGTTGCACTTCCGAGTTGTGAAATATCGCCATTAGAATGTGTTCAACGTCTACCACATTGCTTTTGAGATTGCGTGCCTCAAGCACCGAAAGTTTTACAAGACGATTGGCAAGATCTGATATCGTGATGTCGTCGCTGTCATGTACGGCAGTCTCGAAGAGTGCGTTATCGAGTTCCTGCGACAATTGATATACTGACACGTCGCGGGCAAGTCGCTCGATAAGGGCGCTCACCCTTGATGTGGGGTCAGAAATCAGCGCAAGCAACAGATGCGATGGCATTACCATCGAGCTGTTGTGTCTTACAGCCTCGTTGCGTGAGTTGTCGAGAGCTGTCTTGAAGTCATTGGAGAAATTGATTTCCATATATTGTTGTCTATGTTAATCTGTAGGATGTTATATAAGATAATAGATGTATGTATGCTATTATAGCAATAATTGTGCCAAAAATTTTTTTTGTTCTTTGCCGGTTAAAAAAGCAGTCTGTGAAAGTGAAACTGTTAAAATAATGGCGCTTTATAAAATTAACATTTATTTAATCGGGCGGTTCAAATTACGCTTGTCAAAATTACAATTTTATCGACAGAAATCATTATCTTTGTATGATATTTTACAGACTATTAAGATAATTAAACGCCCTTGTTGGAAGTATCGTCTTAATTGTCATCGCTTTGCGCGGCGTTTGACGAAGTTTGTTGTGTGGGGCGTGTCGTGATGGAAAAATAAAACATTAACTATTATATAAAATGTTAGAAGAAGATAGGATTTTAAAAATCAATATTGAAAACGAGATGAAAACGGCCTATATCGACTATTCGATGTCGGTAATAGTGTCGCGTGCTCTTCCCGATGTCAGAGATGGTCTGAAGCCGGTGCACCGCCGCGTGCTGTTCGGTATGAACGAGATGGGCAACACCTCCAATCACCCCTATAAGAAATCAGCCAATTGCGTGGGTGAGGTAATGGGTAAGTATCACCCTCACGGCGACTCTTCTATATATGGCACGGTGGTGCGCCTCGCCCAGCCGTGGGCTTTGCGTTACCTTCTTGTCGACGGCCAGGGTAACTTCGGTTCGGTCGACGGTGACTCGGCGGCTGCCATGCGTTATACGGAAGTGCGTCTCAAGAAAATAGGAGAGGAGATGCTTGCTGATATCGACAAGGATACGGTTGACTTCCAGCCCAACTACGATAACTCCCGCAAGGAGCCCGTTGTGCTCCCGACCCGCTTCCCCAATCTGCTCGTCAACGGTGCTTCCGGTATTGCAGTGGGTATGGCTACCAATATGCCCCCTCACAACCTTACCGAGTCAATCAACGCGTGTGTGGCTCTTATCGACAATCCGGAGCTCACTATCCCCGAGTTGATGAGATATATCTCGGCGCCAGACTTCCCCACCGGCGGTATCATCTACGGTTACAACGGAGTCAAGGACGCGTTTGAGACAGGTCGAGGCCGTATCATCATTCGCTCGAAAGTGGAAATTGAGGTTGAGGCCGAGCACGAGAATATAATTGTCACTGAAATACCTTACGGAGTCAATAAGGCCGAGCTCGTCAAATATATTGCCGAGCTTGTCAATGAAAAGAAAATCGACGGCATAGCCGATCTTTCTGACGAGAGCAGCATCGAGGGTATGCGCATTGTCATCAAGCTCAAGAGTGACGCCAATTCAAATGTTGTGCTCAACAAGCTCTACAAAATGTCGCAACTTCAGGCATCGTTCTCGGTCAACAACGTGGCTCTCGTGGGCGGACGTCCGAAACTGCTCAATCTCAAAGACCTTCTGCAGTCGTTTATCGACCATCGCCATGAAGTGGTTATACGTCGCACGAAATTTGACCTTGCCGAGGCTCAGCGTCAGGCACATATACTCGAAGGCTTGATTATTGCATCGCAGAATATCGATGAAGTAATCCGCATAATCCGCGCTTCCGCCACAGTCGAAGAGGCAAAGGCGACTCTTGCAAGCCGCTTCGACCTTACCGAAGTGCAGACTTCGGCAATTGTCGAAATGCGACTCAAACAGCTCTCCGGTCTGGAACAGGACAAACTGCGTGAGCGTTACGACGAACTTCAGAAAACTATCGCTGAACTTGAACTTATCCTCAATGACGATCATGTGTGCCGCGAGCTCATAAAGTCAGAGCTTATCGAAGTCCGTGACCAGTATGGTGACGAACGTCGTACGGAAATCGATTATACCGCAGGCGAATTCAATGCCGAAGACTTTTATGCCGATGACGATATGATTATCACCATATCGCATCTGGGATATATCAAACGCACGCCGCTGAGCGAATTCCGCGCTCAGAATCGTGGCGGTGTCGGCTCACGTGGCAGCAAGGCGCGCGAGGAGGACTTCATCGAGTATATTTATCTTGCGTCGATGCATTCAAATATGCTTTTCTTCACGCAGAAAGGTCTCGTTTACAAACTCAAGGTGTATGAGCTTCCCGAAGGCGCGAAAAACACCAAAGGACGTGCCATACAGAATCTGCTCAATATCGAGCCGGGGGATGCTGTCAATGCGTTTATCAGCTGCAAGCAGCTTGACGACAAGGATTTTGTCGACAGCCACTATCTCGTGTTTGCTACCCGTAAGGGTATTATCAAGAAAACGTCGCTTGCAGAGTATGCACGCATCAATGTCAAGGGTAAGAAAGCTATCGTGATACGCGAAGGTGACCAGGTTATTGGTGTAGACCTTACTGACGGAAACTCGGAAATATTGATGGCTAACCGCAACGGACGTGCTATCCGCTTCCATGAATCGAAAGTGCGTTGCATGGGTCGTGTCAGCACAGGTGTGCGCGGCATGACACTTGATGCGGATCCTTCTGATGAAATCATCGGCATGATATGCATGAGGGCGGATACGACCAATAATGTGATGGTGGTTTCGGAAAAAGGCTATGGCAAGCGTTCACTTCTTGACGACTACCGTGTAACGAACCGAGGCGGTAAGGGTGTCAAGACAATCAATGTGACTGAAAAAACCGGACATCTCGTTACTCTTAAGAGCGTAAACGATGATAACGACCTTGTAATCATCAATAAATCAGGAATTACTCTGCGCCTTCATGTTACAGATATCCGCGTCATGGGACGAGCCACTCAGGGCGTGCGCCTCATCAACCTTGACAAGCGAGGCGACGAAATCGCTTCTGTATGTTGTGTTGATGCAGACCCGGAGGAAGAAGCCGAAGTGATTGACGCTGATGCCGAGGTGCTTGAAGCTGATGAGACTGTCAACGATATCATTGATGACGATGTTGTTGATGAAATAGATGATGAAAACAGCGAAAGTTCTGACAGCGAACTTTAATAACAACAATCATGTGCCGGGTCGGATGATCCTGTAAAAATTCTTCTGACCGGCACATTATTAAAAAAAATCATTAAAAAAATCATTTACAAGTCATAATGCAGTCAGTTTTTTGTTATTATGGCAGACAAAATGAGCAGTTTTTAATGTTTTTTTGTTATTAATTTTGTAATTAGCCTTTTGTTGGTTAATTTTATCAAAATTATCGGGCATAGTTCGATATCCGAAATAAAAATATTACTTACATTCATAAACTATAGTCATGAAAAAATTAAGCGTTTTGGGCATTTGCCTTTTTGCCGGTCTTACAGCCGTGGCACAGAACTCCTTAGTAAAAGAGGTTGAACGCGAGATCAAATCGTCGGTCGACAAGTATCCAGAAAAACTTGACAAGCTCAAACCGGCTTTTACAAACGACGAGACCGCAGGTCATCCGTATGTCTGGTTCGTTGCGGGAAAAGGCGGCATGGACTTCTATGACAATCAGGAAGTCATGAAAAAGATGGGCAAAGGAGTCGATGACAAGGCTACTGGAAATGCGCTCATGAATTCGTTCGATTACCTGCTTAAAGCCATGACGCTTGACTCAATACCTGATGCAAAAGGAAAAATCAAGCCTAAGTATTCCAAAGATGCAATCAATCTGATTAAAAACCATCACAAGGATCTCAATGTGGCAGCTGTCAATCTTTGGCAGGTAGCCGATTATCCTGACGCCTATAAGGCATGGGAAATGTATATGGCTATTCCCTCTAATCCGGTGCTTGGCGAAAACGCTCCGGCAGCATTGCCTGACTCCACTGCAAGCGATATCTATTACAATATGGGTCTCGCCGCATGGCAGGCAAATCAGTTTGATGACGCCCTCAATGCGTTTGACAATGCGATAGCCAAGGGATATACTAAGAAAAATATCTATGACTATGCAATAGCCGTTGCATATAACAACAATCATGATGCCGCCAAAATGGCATATTATGCAGAGCAGGCATATCCTCTTTATGGCGCCGAGGACAACAGTTATATCGGCTATATGATCAACAATAAGATTGCCAACAAGGAGTTTGCCGAAGCGCAGCAGATGCTTGAAAAATATATTCAGGCCGATCCTAACAACGGTCAGCTCTACTATGTTCTTGGAGTGCTTTATGACTCACAGGAAAATCCTGACAAAGCAGTTGAAAACTATAAACGTGCTATCGAACTTAACCCTGAGAACGCGCAGGCTCAACTTCAGTATGGACGTCAGCTCTGCAACAAGGCATTCCGTATCGATGATGAGATTTCAGCTCTCCCCGTTGCTCAATACAATGAGCGTCGTGTCAACGAGGTAAACCCCCTCTTCCGTGAGGCCACCACATATCTTGAGAAAGCATACGAGCTTGACCCTGACAACATGGGCGATGCGCTATCTCTCCTCCGTAACTGCTATTACAATCTGCAGGATGAGGAAAACCTCAAGCGCATAGAGTCATTGTATTAAAATCATATATTCCGGGACTGCTATATCCGGCTCCGGTTTAAAATAGCGCGGACGAAACATATTCAAATTATGTTTCGTCCGCGTCAGTTTTTAGAGGCAGCAGCAAAACCTCAGAAAACATAAGTTATAAGGGCGAGATATCTTATTTGAACCCGGAGTGGGTGTCTTTGGCAGGCTAATAGCTTTGTTATATACCACGGTGCGCCCTTCCCGGGCTTATGCTGTAATGGTGTCTGCTTGCCGGGGTCTCCGCCCGCTCCGCGGTCTGCGAACCCCGGTTAATCACAGGCTCGAGCCTCCGGCTCTCTGATGGTGAGCGTGGCGACTGAGAGATAGTAGTATGCTATTCCTTTTTAAAAACAGTTTTTATACTTCGATACGTTTTTACAGCTGTCAAAGAATTGCATGAGCCGAAATAGCTGTACATGGCAATATAATAATTCGCGGCTTTGCCTTGAGGGGGGCCGCACTTCATATTGTAGGGACGTACGGCTCGTACGTTTGAAATTAGTGCTTGATAATCAGTGTGTTGGCGGACGCACGAGCCGTGCGTCCCTACTTTTGAGGGGTCAATGTAAATATCCGGTTGTTAAAATATCTGCAAATATAGTTAACTTTACG
>CAMWIJ010000005.1 GCA_947174275.1 uncultured Muribaculaceae bacterium | reverse complement strand
CCCCCCCCCCCCCTTTTTTTTTTCAAGCAGAAGACGGCCTACGATCTCATGCCTAGTCTCGTGGGCTCGGAGATGGGTATAAGAGCCAGATACTACACCTTCGACGATGCCATTGGTTCGGCTGCTGTAACACTCTCTCCCGCAGGATGCTCTTTCAAGACCGAGACAATGACCGTTACCGCAGCTCTCAACGAAACCGCAGAGAGCGGTTGGGTCAAAGTCGGCAACAACGCTCAGAAAACACTCATCCCCGGCACTGCCGAAGTCCTTACTATCGGTCAGGACATGGCATTTGGCGAAAGCGTGACCATCAGCTGGGGCGCTACTTCAACAACCGGCGAGACTTTCCAGGGCAACGCGGTCTACAAAAAAGTTGACCCCAATGCCACCATCACTATCTACGTGACCGGCAAAAACAACACCGATATCTCCGGAACCAACCTCTACGCATGGAATGCAAACGGCAAACCGTTCGGCGAATGGCCCGGCAAGAAGCTGACAGAGACTGTAACCATTGACGGCCGTGATTTCTACTACGCCACTGTCGATGACTCTGAGCCCTTAAGCGTAATCTTCAACCGCAACGGCGCGCAGACCGGCGATATCACAGGCATCACCGAAGATACATACTTCGAATACAACGGAACTGACAACGCTTCGAAAATCGATGTCACTGTAGCCAAGACTCCCTCTGTGAAATTCTCGCCCAACGGCGGCACCTTCTATGACAATGTTACTGTCACCGCAACCGTGTCAAACGCAGTGTCGGCATGGTATAGAATCGGCAACGGCAGCCAGACCGCAATCAACGGCAATACCGCAACATTCACTCTCGGCGACAACATGGAAGTAGGCGAAAGCGTGACCGTAAGCTGGAGCGCTTCATCTGACACCGAGACCAAAACCGGCAATGTGACCTTCACAAAAGCCGAGAAGCAGCCCGAGCCCGAAGGCATCACCGTTTACTATGACAACTCGGTGACCAACTGGAGCTCTGTCAAGATCCACCATTGGTCAGTCAATGCTACCGACTGGCCCGGCGTAGAGATGACTCAGATTGCAGCTGACATCTACATGTACACCTGCCCCACCGGCACTACCGGAGTCGTGTTCAACAACGGCAACGGCGACCAGACTGACGACGTGACTCCCGAGCACGGTCATATCTACAAAGGCCTCGGCAACCGTAAATTCCAGGACAACGGCGTATATATCTCAGGTGTAGGCTCGGTTGAGACATCGCCCGAAGAAGCCCCTGTTGAATATTACAATCTCCAGGGTGTGCGCGTAATCAATCCTACCCCCGGCATCTACATCCAGCGCCAGGGCAACAAGGTGCGCAAAATCCGCGTCAACTGATTTCTTTCGGCCATGAAGTGCTCCGGCACCGGTGGCTGACATGATACTCTCATTACGAAGCCGGCATATATCCGCAATATGAAGGATATATGCCGGTTTCTGCTTTTCATATAAACCACAGCGCCGTCCCTGTTGTTACGCATAAAATGGTTCTATAAAAACAATGTTCCGATGCGTCCGATAATAACTCATTTCACTGACGACGACCTGTATAAGTTCACCATGTGTTGCGCGGTAATAAGAAATTTTCCGCGTGCAAGAGTGAAGTATGAATTTATCGACCGAAACAACACAGTCTATCCTCAGGGGTTCGGCAAGGCTCTTCAGGAGCAGATAGAAATGCTTGAAAGCCTTGTGATAACTGAAGAAGAGATGGCATTTCTGCGGCACAGAAGCTCATATATCCCCGGGTGGTTCATGACCTATCTGCGCGGCTTTCGCTACGACCGACGGTGGGTGAGTGTCAGTCAGGATGCGTCAGGCCGCCTGTCGGTGACATTCGAAGGATTGTGGGCCGACACCATCATGCTTGAGGTGAAAGTGCTTGCCATAATTTCGGAACTTTACTTCATCATGACCGGGCAGGCCGCCACAGTCGATTATGACGATTTCTACCGCCGGTCATACCATAAGGCCGAGCGGCTCCTCGACGCGGGGTGCGTGTTCAGCGACTTCGGCACGCGCCGCCGGTTGTCGTTTCAGGCCGAGGACACTCTGTTGAGAGCGATGACCGACTGCTCGCGCTCACGCAGTCACAGCGGTGTGTTTGCAGGCACGAGCAATCTGTATCTCGCCATGAAGTATGATGTCACGCCGGTGGGCACGATGGCTCATGAATTTGTATGCGCAATTGCGGCCATGTACGGTCCGCTCATGGCAAACCATATAGCGATGAATCTTTGGCGTAACACATTCCGGGGTGCATTGGGCACATTTCTTTACGACACCTACGGCTGGAACATTTTCAGCCTGAATTTCTCGGAAGATTTCGCCCGTCTGTTCAAGGGACTGCGCGTCGACAGCGGTGACAACTGCGAGCAGATACGCCTTATCGCCGACAAATACCGTTCGCTCGGCATCGATCCGCTGACAAAGCAGGTGATATTCAGCAACGGACTGACAACCGACAGCGCAATCGGACTCAACCGCTATGCGCTGAAGTATTGTCAGCCGTCGTTCGGCATCGGCACCCATTTCACAAATGATTTCCCGGGCGTGACACCGCTTAATATTGTAATAAAACTCGTTGCCGCGAAAATCACCGAGCAGTGGCCGTTCTACAGCGATACGTGCAAGCTCAGTGAAGACCGCGGCAAATATACCGGACGCCCCGAAGTGGTAAGGCGCTTCATGGAAACGCTACACATGGAGGTGCCGCAGTCTATTGCTCACCGACAGTGATCAGGCAGTCGGCGGGCTGCTTTATGTTTTCATCGATGATTATTTCACCGATTGAATCGGCCCGGA
Source organism: uncultured Muribaculaceae bacterium (assembly GCA_947174275.1). Taxonomy (GTDB): domain Bacteria; phylum Bacteroidota; class Bacteroidia; order Bacteroidales; family Muribaculaceae; genus JAGBWK01. The sequence goes on along the minus strand of CAMWIJ010000005.1, from coordinate 65,330 downwards.
GCCGTCCGCTTGTAGGATTTTTCACGCTTGTCAGATGCCCTTTGACAGTCGCGTCGAGAGTGGAATATTCAAACAGCAGATTGGCATCTTCGCCAAAAGTGCAGTCCTCAAGCACGAGGCCGTCGACATAGCACAACAGCTGCTCGCCGGTGAGATGACAGCGCACGAAGCGCAGGTTTTTGCCATACCAGCCAAGATATTCGCCATTGATTTCCGAGTCGTAGACGGTGACATTTTCCGCCTCCCAGAAAGCATCCTTCGAGTTGATTACCGCATTGCGTATCTCGACATTCTTTGCATACTGGAAGCCATAGTTGCCGTCCTGTCGGTAGTTGTCGATACGTATATTCTCGCTGTGCATGAACACATAGTCACAGTTACCTATCGACACATTGCGGAGCTCGATGTCGCGGCAGTCCCACAGAAACTGTTCACCGTTGGGGAAATCGGTGTTTTCAACATATATCCCCTGCATGCGGCGGAACAGTTTGGGCGCGTCGACCTTGCAGTCAATCATGCGGCAGCCGCGCGAATACCATAGACTCGAGCGTGCACTTTCTGCAAAATAGCAGTTGCTCACAGTGAAATCCGTGACCTCCCAGAACACATATTTCCCCTCAAACCGGCAGTTGACGGCTTCGATGTCGGAGCCTTCCTTGATGCTTGACTCTCCGGGATGTATCGTGACATTCTCAAGCCGTGCGCCGTGAAGGGCGTAAAGCGGACGTTCGCCCCCGAATTCCCGGTCTTTTATCGTTTTCATGAGTGGTTGATATGTCAGTTTTGAAGATTGGTGTTGAAGAATGCGATGACCGTATCCCAGGGTATCATGTCGTGGCGGGGGCCTCCGTCATAGAGGTCGCAGTGTGTGGCGCCGGGCACGATTGTCAGCTGTTTGTTGTCGCCTTTGAGCAGTTTGAACGCATCTTCGCCGAAGTAGCGCGAATGAGCTTTCTCGCCGTGCAGTATCATTACCGGAGCGGTGATTTCTCCGGCGTAGGCGAGCAGGGGAGTGTTGAGCCATGAAATGGCCGAGGTGGTGTTCCAGCCGCCGTTGCTGTTGAGCGAGTTTGCGGCATAGCCGCGTTCGGTCTTGTAGTAATCCCAGTAATCGGCAAAAAATTGCGGTTCGGCGGGACGCTCGTCCGGCAGACCGCCGGCAAGCATATATTCGCCCGAGGCGAAGTCGGCGTTGCGTTGAGCGTTGAGTCGTCGCCGCATGCTGTCGCGGGCGGCTGCGGAGTCGTCGGCGTCGAAATATCCGTTGGCGGTCACCCGGTGCATGTCATACATCGTTACCGGCATTATGGCCTTGATGCGGGTGTCGGCGGCTGCGGCGTTCAGGGCAATGCCGCCCCATCCGCATATACCGGTGATGCCGATGTTGCTGCTGTCGACATCATCGCGTGACATCAGATAGTCGACGGCTGCGGAGAAGTCTTCGGTGTTGATGTCGGGCGATGATACGAAACGGGGTTCGCCGCCGCTTTCGCCGGTGAACGACGGGTCAAAAGCCAGCGAGATGAACCCTTCGGCGGCGAGCCTGTTGGCCCAGTAGCCGGATGCCTGTTCCTTGACCGCTCCGAACGGGCCGCATACGGCTATCGCCGGCAGCCGGGTGGCGTCACCCGTATCTTTCGGGATATACATGTCGCCTGTAAGCGCTATGCCGAAACGGTTTTTGAAATGCACTTTCTCGGTGCGCACGTTGTCGGCTACGTTAAATGTCAGTGTTGTCTTATCCATTGGTCTGTCTGTTTTGTTTTCTGTGTCGCTGCACGATGTGACTGTCGCGGTTGTGGCAATGAGCAGAGCCGCCGCTGATGATTTCAATTTCATATTTCGTTGGCTTTACGGTATTCCGACGGGGTACGGCCGAACCTGTCGCGGAACGACCGGAAGAAGTGCGCTTTGTTCTTGAAGCCTGCCTTTGGCCATACATCCGACGGCTTTTCTCCTTCGGCAATCATGCGGGCCGAGAGCAGCAGCCGCTGTTCGATGAGCCACCGCTGCGGGGTGAGGTCGCTGATTTTGGCAAAGTCGCGCTTGAATGTGGCGAGACTGCGTCCGGAGTAGTGGGCGAATTCCTCGATGCCCATATCCTCGGTGAAGTGGGCTTTCATGAATTCGTAGAGGTCGATTTTCCATGTCTCGTGAAAATCAAACAGCGTGGGGTAGAAGCGCTCGTCGATGGAGAGCAGGGTGGCGATGGCCTCCGACACTTTTTCTGCCGTTGTTTCGACAGAGGGCTCGATGTCGCGTTCGGAGTAGGGGAGCAGCGAGTAGAAAAGGCTCTCGAGCCTGATTGTGGCCGGGAGAAGCACGGCAGTGCCTCCTATCGGTTCGGGCTTGATGCGAAGCCGACCCAATGTAACGTGGTCGCGGAAATATGACTTAAGATGCTCGCGCGGCAGGGTCATGGCTATGGAGCGGAACGGAGTGTTGCCGTCTGACAGTTTCTTCATTGTCGACGCGCAGTCGCGTTGCCAGAATAAGAACCGGCCCGGCTCGGCTGTGACTGTCCCTGCCGGAGAGGTTATCTCCATCCGGCCTGACCTTACCCACATCAGTCCGTGACCGGGCAGGCGGTATTCGCAGAATGTGTCGTGGTCGATCTCGCTGAAGAACAGTGTGTCGGCGTAATTCCGTATTTTTATTGACCCTGTCATATAAGCAATTGTATTTGTTGATGGTGCAAAATTACAATAAAAAATGATGCATCGGGTTGCTGTGAGGCTCAAAAACGGTTGCCGACAGGGGCAAGTAAAGGAAACAGGCATTGCGTGTAGAGGCAATGCCTGTCGGTCGGAAAGATTGAGAATGAGAAATTTGTGCAGTGTCTCTTTGCTACCAGCCTTCGTTCTGAGTGAGGTTGGTGTTGCGCTCCATCTCCACAAGCGGTATTGGCCATAGTTCGTGGCGTGGCTGATAGGAGCGGGTATACATCAGGTCGCCGAATATGTCGGTGGCGTCGGTGACCGATTGTCGGAGCAGCCCCCAGCGACGCAAATCCCAATATCGCTGCCCTTCGCCTGCAAGTTCGAATGCACGTTCGCGGCGTATGCGTTCGGCCATTTCCTCTTTGCCGCTGACCGAGAGCCATGCGGGGCCGCTGTTGAGGCCGGGCATTCCTGCGCGGGCGCGTATCTTGTTTACTTCGTCAATCGCTTTGGCTGTTGCGCCGCTCTCGTTGTAAGCCTCGGCAAGCATGAGTATCACGTCACCAAGGCGTATCAGCGGAAATTCGTAGGGCGTGCGGTTGTATTCTCCCCAGTATCCGTCGAGATTGCCGGTAGGTATCCATTTGCGCCAGAAGTAGGAGTTCCATCCTTCGGAGTTGCGGATAAAGGCCATTGCCTCCATCGGCGCGCCTCCCTTTGAGGCGTCGGCAAGCACGAACTGTTTGTCCATCGGGGTGGAACCGGCGTCGGTGCCGAGATAGTGGGAGTAGGGGGTGATGACATTCAGGCAAAGGCGCGGGTCGCGCTTGCGGTAGGCGTCCATAACTTTGGTGGTGTCGCATTCAAGCAGGTCAGTCACTTTTGTGCTTCCCTGGTCGATGGCAACGCTCATGTATCTGCGGCGGAGCTGTGAGCCGCCGTCGTTAAAGCCGGGAAACAGGTCATCCCAGTCAAAGGGTGAGCCGTCGCTGTTTTCATACATGTCGACAAGACGTGTGGATGGCACTATGCAGTTGCTCGCAATCAGGCGCATGGTCGACTTGTTGCCGAAGTAGCCTACGATGTTGAGCGCGTATCCTGCGGTGTTTCCGTCGATTGACTGTATGGAAAATATCATTTCCTGACTGTGTTTGCCGTTGTAGAGACGGAAAAGCTCGTTGTAATCGGGATGCAGCGAGTAGCCGTAATTGTTTCCGCGGTTATAGACAATTTCCTCGAAGTCGGAGATTGCCTCCTCCCATTGTCGGTTGAAAAGATAGACCTTGCCGCGCAATGCGTAGGCGGCTCCTTTAGTGGCGCGTCCGAGGTCGGCGGCATCCCAGCTCACCGGGAGCTTTCCGATGGCTTCGGTAAGGTCGTCGATGATGTGGCGGCGTATTTCATCGGCTGAGCTGCGGGGAGCGTTGAGGCTGGCAAACTGCTCGTTGATGTCGCAGCTTTCGTCGTAATAAGGCACTCCGCCCCAGCAGTTGAGCATACGGAAGTAGGCCATGGCCCGTAGAAATTTTGCCTCGCCCGTGACCCGGTCGATGGTTTCCTGACTCACCGGCATATCCTTTACATTGCGTATGACAGTGTTGGAGCGGTGCACCAGCTCGTAGAGATATTGCCAGTGGTTTTGCACTCCGGAACTGTTGGAGGCGAACGATGTGCCGCGCGACACGTCGGCCCACGGTGTGGTGCCGTCGGCGATGTCGCTGCATAAATCGAATGTGAATTCGAGGCCGAAGCACCAGTCGGCCTTCATTGCCGCATACAGACCTACGGCGGCCTGGCGGGCATGCTCTTCGGTCTGCCAGAATGTCGGGCCCGACATCTGGTCGCCGGGAGTGTAGTCGAGGCTCTCGCAGCCGCTTGTGATTACAGCGGCGAGGGCAAGCGGGATGAGATATCTTGTTTTCATCGTGTCGATTGATTGGGCGTGGTTAGAATGTAATGTTTAGGCCGATTGAATACTGACGCACGGCGGGATATCCTACAGTGGCGCCGATTTCCGGATCGAGGCCGGGGAAATCGGTGATTGTGAAAAGATTGTCGATGCTGGTGTATATTTTCAGGTTTTCGACATAAAATCTGCGTGTGATTTTCTGCGGCACGTTATAGCCCAGCTGTATGTTTTTGCAGCGCAGATATGCAGCGTTGTGCACGAAAGCGTCGCTTGCTATGTTGTTTTTGCTGTTGGCGCTGTTGCGCAGTATGGGGTATCTGGAGTTGTAGGGGTTTTCGGGGGTCCATGCATTGTCGGTGATATCTTTTATCAGCGACTGTCCCATAACGGTGACGAAGCGGAATGCCTGGTTGTTGTAATATACCTGATGGTTTCCCGTGCCTTGCAGCAGCATGCTGAAGTCGAAATTGTTCCATTCAAGGCCTAAGCTGAAGCCGTAGGTGAGTCTCGGCAGAGTGCCGTGGCCTATTTCCACGCGGTCGTCGGTGTCGAGAGAGCCGTCGCCGTTGGCGTCGCGGTAGAGGAAGTCGCCGAGTTCGGGCCGCTGGTAGGTGGCGAAATAGTCGGGATTCGCATCGACGAGCTTCTGCACATAGTCAAGGTCGGCCTGGTCTCGCACAATGCGGTCGACGGTGATGACGTATAGCTGGTTGATGGGGCGCCCCTCCTGTGTCTTGTAGACTCCGCTGATCGATGACACATCGCCCTGAAACTTTGTCACCTTGTTGTTGACGAAGCCCATGTTGAAGCCTACGTTATAGGTGACGCGGCCGATGCGGTCGCTCCAGTTGATGTCGAGTTCGAAACCTTTGTTGTTGACCTCTCCGGCATTGCGGTTGGGAACAACGCTTGTGCCGTGCTCCAGCGGCGCGGGCAATGATATGAGTATCCCTTTCGTATCCTTGTTGTATATGTCGACCGAGCCGCTGAGACGGTTGTGGAGAAATGCGAAGTCAAGACCGATATTGGTCATGTAGGTCTTTTCCCAAGTGAGGTTGGGGTTGGCGAGTACTGTCTGTGCCAGGCCGCCGGCGATGTTGCCGTTGAGTATATAGTTGGCCGTTGCAAACAGCGACTGATACATATAGTAGCTTGTCGTGGCATTGTTGCCCAGTGAGCCGTATGACGCGCGTAGCTTGAGATGGTCGAGCCATGAGGCCGCGCCCTCCATGAAGTGTTCCTGCGATATGCGCCAGCCTGCCGAGACGGAGGGGAAGTAGCCCCATCTGTGGCCTGGAGCGAACTTCGACGAGCCGTCGGCACGCAGATTGGCCTCAAGAAGATATTTGTCGTCCCAGTTGAGATTGAGGCGTCCGAAGTAGGAGCGCATTGCCCACTCGTTGTAGTTGCCGGTGATGGTGCCGTTGGTCATGCCGGCGTCGATTGCTCCGAGTGACGGGTCGACAAGGTCATATTTTATATAGTAGTCCTGGTCATACTTGTTGTATTCCTGGCTCATGCCGGCGAGCAGTGTGGCGTTGAGGCGGCTGATGTTTATGCTGTAGTCGGCTGTCAGTTCGGAGGAGCGGAAGAAGTTTTTGTAATTATACCGGCGTATGTATGTCCTGACAGTGCCGTCGCGCAGCAGCACGGGGCCGTCGAAGGTAAACCGGTAGAGATTGCGGTCGGTCAGATGCTGCTCGACATTGCGCTCCCAGTAGTTGCATGCAAACGAGCCTCTTACTGTCAGGCCTTTGACCGGACGGAGCTCGGCATAGAGTTTCATCACTCCGCGCTTTGTCTTGGTAGGGTAGTCGGTGTCGTAGAACCACTGCCGGCGATATGGATTGAAATTGCTGACATTCTCCTCTTCGGGGTTCTGGATGCCTCCGTAGAGCCCGGTGGCCGGGTCGTAGAGCGTCATTCCGGGCACGGTGTTGAACGCTCCCGAACCGAAAATCACATCACCGCCTTCCGCAGCGTTTTCCGACGAAGGGTTGTTGCTGTCAAGAAATCCGAAGAGGTTTGTTCCGATGCTCAGCCACGGTTTTATCCTGACATTGATGTTGGAGCGCAGCTGATAGCGCTCGTAGTCGGTGTAATATATCATGCCGGGATTGTTGATATAGCCGAACGACAGGTTATAGTCGACATTGGCGGTGCCGCCGGTTACGGTAAGATTATGGTTCTGCACTACCGACGGATTGCGGTAGATATGGTCCTGCCAGTCGGTGTTTGGATAGATTGTCGGATTGCGTCCGGCGTCGTTGCGCCATTCGTCGATTTTCCCCTGGGAGAAGCGGGGCGCCTGTCCGTTGACGATGAGAGCTGCATTCTGTATCTCCATGAAGTCGGCATAGTCAGTGACAAGATTGAGCCGTTTGGCCACGGTTTCAAACGACACGTTGCCGCTGTAGGTCACCCGCGGTGCCCGTTCAGAGCCGTGACGGGTGGTGATGAGGATTACACCGTTGGCCGCGCGCGAGCCATAGATGGCCGCCGATGCCGCGTCCTTGAGTATCGATATGTTCTCGATGTCCTGCGGATTGATGTCGCTCAGCGCTATTCCTGTCATTCCGTCGACCACTACCAGCGGGGCGGAGTTGTTGAGGGTGCCCTGACCGCGCACGAGTATGCTCTGTGATTCGTAGCCCGGGGTGTTTCCTCCCGAATTTGTGACGGTGAGACCGGCGGCCAGGCCGGCGAGTGCGTTTGTGACATTCGTGACGGGGCGGTCTTCGAGCGCTCCGGTGCTGACGCTTGACACAGCGCCGGTCAGGTCGACTTTTTTCTGCGTGGCATATCCTACCACAATCACTTCGTCGAGCTGCGACATGCTTGATTTCAACACCGCGTCAACGGTGTCTTTGCTATTGCTCACGTTGACGGAAGCCGGATAATAGCCGACGGCCGAGATATTCAGCTTCGTGTCGCGGCTGTCGATTTTGATGCTGAATGCTCCGTCGATGTCGGCCATGGCAGAGACTTCGGGCTTGCCGTCGACTGATATTACGGCGCCTGTCACCGGCTCGCCGGCGGTGTCGGTGACAGTGCCGGTTATCACACGGGCGGAGGCCGGCAACGTGACATGCATTTCTGCGATGCTGTCGGCCGTCTGAGGCATGGCTGACTGTAGTCCGGCAGCGAGTATTAGCGGTAAAGCAATTAAGCGTTTCATGTTTTATCTATGACAGGTGGGGTCAGTCGTTTTCGATTACTAAAAAATTTGACAGGCTCCAGAAACGGTCGGGATTTAAAATGTGGAGCACCATGCCGGTAGAGTCATTTGTAATCTCGAATGAATTTTCCGGATGGTTGGTCAGCAGCCGTGCTTTTGTTGAATTAAGGTGCAGCAGGCGGAGTTCCCTCTTGTCGCCGGTATTGAAGAAACTGATATCGAAATCGCCCTTCATAAGTTTTGTCTTGCGCAGAAATCCTGACTCGAGTATTCCATGCTCTTTCAGCTGTGATTTTGACGCGACGGTGTAGTAGCAGGTGTTAAGCCGGTTTTCAAGCTGCACTGTGGTTTCATTGGCTGTGTTGAGTTCGTCGGTTACATTATCGACTGTAGAGCTCAGGGAGTCGACGGCGTGGCTCAGCACCTCGATATGTTCGTTGGCCGATGTCAGGTGTTGGCTGAGCAATTCGATTTCGGCGAGCTGTGCATCGAGTTGTGAGCGGAATGCGCTGATTGTCTCTTTGAGTTCCTTATTGTTGATGGTGGAGTCAGACAGCTTTGCTTCAAGATTGTCGAGCAGCTTTTTTCGGGAGTGGAGTGTGCGTCTGACGGCCTCGAGGTCGCCGAGTATCTGTTGCTGACGGTCGGCGTTGATGCCGGCATTGTCTTCCGACACTGTCATGATGTTTTCAATTTTTTTGATTTGCTCCATTCCGGCCGACACCTCTTTGACAAGAGCGAGCAGCTGGTCACGCTCCTGCAAAGCGAGCGCGAGATCCTGTTTCGATGTTTCCATCAGGGAAGTCTGCGCCTTGTCGAGAGGCCCGTTGCATGAAATCAGTATCGAGGAAATCCCCAGCGAGTATATCAGATGCTTTGGTGACATAGCTTGAATGTTGGTTTACTGCAAAAATATAACTGTCATTCATATTTATGTAATGAGTGTAAATGAATGGCGGATATCTGTCAACGGGCGTCAGGTTGTTTAGCTTGCAGATATAGCGGGAAACAGCTACATTTGCACAATGAAATCGTTAGAGCACAAGACCGGTCTGATTTTCGACCTGTTCTATTGTATCATATTCATGCCGTTGCTCGTAGGGGTAGGGCCAACGCGCTATTGGTTTGACAGTTATCCGCTGTTTGCCGTTATCGTCATCGCATATCTCTACCTGTGTTATTTCACTACCAGGCTTATCAATCTGCCGAAGCTGATACTGTCGCGGAAATATCTCAGATTGGCCGTTTTCGCTGTGGCTTTTGTGGTTATAACATATCTGCTGACCATCTATCCGCTGCCTGATGTCGATTTTGTGATACCGTCGATGAGCGAATATCAGACACGCGTCAGAAACTACAACCGCACGATAAGCGTATGGTTCATGTCGACAGTTGCGCTCAGCTATTCGCTCGTGGTGGTGTTTGTGAAAGAACTCTACAACAGAATGCTTTTGCAGAGCATCGCTGAAAACCAGCGCCAGAAGGCGGAGCTGGCTGTGTTCAAGGCTCAGATAAGTCCGCATTTCCTGTTCAATACTCTAAACTCGCTCTATAGTCTTGTGATCGGCACCTCGCGCAAGGCCGAGGACGCTTTCATTAAATTTGTGGAGATATTGAAATATACCTACGTCACCATCGACTACGATTATGTGGCGCTTGCCGAGGAAATATCATATATCCAGAGCTATATCGACCTGCAGATGATAAGACTCAGCGAGCACACATCGGTGGAGTGGAGTCACCGCACAGACAACGACAACACGATGATACCGCCGATGATTTTCCTTACGTTTGTCGAGAATGCGTTCAAATACGGAGCATCGACCACTTGCGACAGCACGATATCCATAAGGCTTGTTGTGAAAGATGGGGTTCTGACCTTCGAGACCGAAAATCCGGTGCTCCGCCACAAACAGGAATTCCGCGAGAATATGCCGGTAGGCCTTGACAACTGCCGCAACCGTCTGGCCGCATTGTTCCCCGGGCGGCATAAGCTGGTTACGTCGGAGGAAAACTCTACATTCAAAGTAAAACTGATTTTAAACCTCAACAGACATGGAGAAAACCGTTAGATGCGTGGCAATCGACGATGAGCCGCTGGCTCTTCAGGTTATTGAGAAATTCTGTCGGAGAATAGGAGGCATCGAGCTGCGTATGTTCACCAATCCTTCGGAAGGTCTCGAGCATATCATCACCTCCCGCCCCGATCTTGTGTTCCTTGATATCGAGATGGGAGAAATCGACGGTCTCTACATCGCCGGGCGTCTACCCGAAGGCACATGCTTCATATTCACCACCGCCTATCTGCATTATACTCTCGACGGTTTTGACCTCGATGCCGTCGATTATCTTCATAAACCTTTCTCATTCAATAGGTTTGAGACTGCATTCGGCCGAGCGATGCGCCGGCTCGGGCTCAACCGCATCGCAGCGTCAGGGCAGTCGGTTGTGGTAAGGCAGGAATATGACAATATCAGCATTCCGGTCGACGACATCCTCTATATCGAGGCTATGGAGGGGTATTCCAAGATCTATCGCGTGTCGGCAGAGCGTGTCATGACCCGGCTCATTTTAAAAAAACTTCTGCAGTTGCTCCCTGCCAATGAATTTATCCGCATACACCGTTCATATATTGTGCCGCGGTCGAAAATCAAAAGTTTCAGCAAGCAGGATGTATGTCTTATCAATGATATTACCCTACCCATCGGACGCCAGTATGCCGCTGAAATAGCCACACAACTGATGGACCGAACGTGAGTTTAACGGCAACGCCTCACCGACATCGATGTTTTTTTGATGATTTTGCTTTGTCATTTTGTTATCGCTATAGAGTTGTTTGTAGAATTTTTTTTGTGAAACGCGCAGAATTTGTTATATTTGTCGCGGATATAATCGTTTGGGTTTCAAAATGGTATAAATATAAACCATCGTCACGAAATATAAAACGTTTATTCTGTATTTTTGTATTTTTATGCAAAAGTAAAATTTGCCGGACTGGATCAACAACCAAAATAATATAAACCAAATTCATTTCACATGAAGAAATTCTACTTGATTTTATCAGCAATCATTGTGTCGGCTGTCTGCTTCCAGCTTTCAGCCAAAACTTTCACCGTGAAAGTCTCCGACACGGCCGCCGGTTATGTTATCGACCCGGCCACTTCAGCTCCGGTAACGTTTGATGCCGACAACTCCAAAGTGTTCGACCTTGACGACGAGGTATATCTCAACGTAGGGGCATGGACCGGTTATGAAATCGTCAATATTCTTGACGAAAGCGGCTCTCAGCTCGGCTCATCAACATACCCCACAAGCTCGGCATCAATCAAGGTGGCGGATGTTGCCGATAACGGCACCGTGACCATAACCTACCGCGAAAAAGAAAAAGTCTATGTCACTTTCATCGGTGACCCCGAACAGATGTATGTGCAATTCAACTACGCCAACGTTGAGCCTCATGACGGCAAGTGGCAGGTAGAGCTGTCATACAGCACAAGCGTCTCGGTCTATGCCAAAGACGGATATACCATCACCTACATCACCGATGAGAACGGAAATCCGCAATACCATAACGGCTCTTACGCGTCGGTTTATTGCGAGGCCGGAGTGGCCAAGACTTTCACCGTGGTGACAGCTGATGCCAACGCTGCCCGCACCGCGGCTTTCACGGTCAATATCGACGGCAATCAATCGGATGTCAGACTGCAGCGCCAGTCCGACTACAGCATCATCTCTCTTACTGGCGCGTCAAATGAGGTGAAATTCAATCCTTCGAGCGAAACACGCTATTCACTCAGCCATGCCGACTACAGCAAGTCATTATACAAGGTGGAGAAGAATGGCATACAGCTGTCATGCGCAAGCTCATATTCGAACAACTATGAATTCAGTGTTGAGGACGGCGATGTGATTTCGGTCTACACCGACTATCCCGACAAGGATTCGGAAGTGAAATTCAATTTTGTCAATGAAGGAACCGAGGGCGTGGTTTCAGGCGTTTATCTCGACAACGTTGCAGTGTCAGACTGGGCTGCCGGATTTGTCGCAAAATATGGACAGAAGATACGCGTATCGTTCAACAGTTCAGACTACAATATCGCCTTGGTGAAGGTCAACGGCACCGAACTTACAAGCTACTACAGCTATGAAACGACAATCACCGAAGACTCTTTTATATTTGATATAGAAGCTACAGTCAAGCCGCCGAAGAGTGTGACCATCATCACTGACATGCCTGAGGTGCTTTCAATCTACACCGGCTACAACATGGCCGGTGACTGCTACACATTCACTGAAGAAGAGACCGTTATCACGATTTCCAACTCGGTCTATTCAATCTATCCCTCAGTGCCTGAAAACTATATGATTGCCGCTGTCGAAATCAATGGCAACGACCAGTCTTACTTCAGCTCGATCTCTGTCAACGACGGCGATGTTATCGTGATTGTAATAGAGCCTGTTGTCCGTGACAGTAAATTTGCATTCTACTTCCATGAGTCAGATCTCTGGAGCTCCGCTACACTCGCCCTGGCAAACGAAAACTCCGCTATGCGACGCGAATATTCATTCTATGCTTCAAACGCATCAAACGCCTCGCTTCCGTTCGGATATTCGCAGTATAATTTCGGTAATGTAGATATCCCCTCGGCATTCCGCGCATATCGCACCGATTATCAGTATGACGTTGTGCTCTACCGCAACGGCGAGGCAATCACCGGTTCTTACGGCGGTTTCAATCTTGATGTCATCGAAGACGGAGACGTAATCAAGGCATTCCCCGCCGAGCCTGCCACCTACACCGTGACCTACGACATCGCCGAGAATGCCGACGTCGAGATACGTCACGACGTAATCACCGCCATCACAAATCCATCGGTACACAACGTATTCGAAGGCACGCTGATACAGATATTGCCCGCAGCAGCCGTCGTTGACAGCGACGCTTCGGCCTCGACAATCAAAGTCACGGTCAACGGTGTGTCGCTGACTGCCGACGAAAACGGCATGTTCGCTGCCAATATCTCTGAGGACAGCAATGTCGAGATTACAAAGACCTCGTCAGGCATTGACAGCATAGGAGCTGATGACACGACTGTCACCCGCGTGTATAACCTCCAGGGTATATATGTCGGCGATACCACCGACCGCCTTCCCGCAGGCATTTATATCGTAAACGGTGCCAAAGTGCGTATCTAATTTCTGAATACATTCTGACAAACGGTTCACGGCTGCTCTCCGCAGTTGTGAATCGGCTTGTCATTTAAATTTTCATAAAATTGTTTTTCAATATGAATAAATTATTACCATTATGTATTGCCTTGAGTCTCGGCTCCGCAGCTTTCGCGCAAGGAAAACTCGACATGGGCAGCCGTGCGCGTCTCCGCGGCAGCAATATGCCCGTGGAGTTTGTCAGACAGAATGACGGCAAGGCGTCAGTAAAAGCAAAAGACAAAGGTGCGACAGCCATGCTCAGAGGCTTTGCCATGCTCAGCGACGGAGCGTCGGCCGGCAACCTCGAGGCCTGTGGCGCAAAAGTGTTTTCGGTGCGCGGCAATATCGCTCTTGTGGAATTTCCGGCTGAGGCCCTTGAAGCGCTCGAGGCTCTTGACGAAGTGAAAAGCATACGACTTGAGCAGCCGGTAAGCGCTAAACTGAATATAGCCCGCGAGGTGTCGGGTATCGACAAGATACACTCCGGCATTGACCTTCCGCAGGCCTATACAGGCAAAGGTGTGGTGGCCGGCAGCGTCGACGGCGGTTTCGACCCCAACCACATCAATTTCAAGAATGATGACGGCACATCGCGCATAGGCCAGTTCACTTACTATCGTCCCACGCAGCAGGGTGGCTATGTCGAGCAGAAAGTGCCTCGCGAGAACATCGGAGAAATTGACACCGAAGATGACGAAACATTTCACGGCACCCACACTCTCGGCATAATGGCCGGCAGCTATCGCGGCGATGTGTCGGTTTGTGCGGCCGGTGATGACGACGTGGGGCTGCGCACTCTCCCCAATCCCTATTACGGTATTGCCTATGATGCCGATATTGCCGTGGCTTCGGGCGCGCTGACCGACATGTACATCGCAATGGGCATAGAGACCATACTTGATTATGCGTATGACAATGGTCAAAAGCCTGCGGTAGTCAATCTGTCGCTCGGTTCGAACGTCGGTCCTCATGACGGCACGAGCACCATCTGTCAGTATCTCGACCTTGCGACGCAGCTTGACAAAGTCATATTCTGCGTGTCGGCCGGCAACGAAGGCGATCTTCCCATCGCCTTGCATAAAAAGTTGACAGTATCTGACAACACAGTGGCGTCTTTTCTGCATCCGGAGATTGAGATGACCAATTACAAGAACGTGCGTTACGGAACGACCTATATTTACAGTGACAGCAACGAGCCGTTTACCGTGCAGGCTGTTGTCGTCAACAAAACCCGCGGCAGGGTAGTGATGCGAATGTCGCTCGAGCCTTCGCCCGACGGCGCAAGCCGTTATTGGGTGTCAAGTTCTGACTTTGCTTACGATGATACCGACAATGTATCGACTCAGTTTGCCAACTATATGGAGGGGTATGTCGGACTGAATGCTGAAATCGACTCCCAGTCGGGTCGTTATTATGCTGTGATAGACTGCATGTGCTGGGACAATGCCGTGAAAAATGCCGATGGCAACTACATACTCGGATTTGAAGTGAACGGTAGCGACGGACAGCGCATCGATATATTCGGCGACGGTATATACAACACATTCAGCAGCTACGAAATCGACGGTTATGAGGATGGCATGACCGACGGCACGATTTCAGACATGGCGTGCGGGCACAACTACGTTGTAGTAGGTTCGTATAATACACGTGACGAATGGCTGTCGCTTGACGGCAATTTATATGGCAACCAGCCTTCGTTTACCTTCGGCAAGGTGAGCTACTTCAGCAGTTACGGAGAGCTCTATGACGGACGCCGCCTGCCCACGGTCTGCGCTCCGGGCACAAGCGTGATATCGTCATCTAACGAATATTATCTTGATGCCTACGGCTTCACTGACGGAATACGCCAGGCCGCGGTCTCTGCCGACGGCCGCCGCTATTCATGGCACCAAAGTTCCGGCACGTCAATGGCAACTCCGGTCGTATCCGGTGCAATCGCCCTGTGGCTTGAGGCCTATCCCGAACTCACTTATGACCAGGCGATTGATATAATCAAGCGTACGTCTGTTGTCGACGACGATGTGCTCGAAGGCAATTCCGTGCAATGGGGTGCCGGCAAGTTTGATGCATACGCCGGACTCGTCGAGGTGCTCAAACTCAAGGATGCAGGTATCGGCGCTATATCATCCGACAAAGACAACCGCGTTGTGCTCAGCCGCATAGGCGACCGCTCGTTTGGCATCTACTATAACGGCTGCAAGGATTATACTGCAACACTTTACTCAGTGTCAGGCGCAACGGTGTCGACGGTTAAAGCCGACGGATATGAGGCGGTGCTTGATGCAGCAGGCATCCCCGCCGGCGTTTATCTCCTGTCGGTCCCCGGCGCGCAGGCTCAGCGCATTATGATTAAATAACAATAAGTAACTGTTCAAACCATATTTATCATGTTTAAAAATCTAAAACGATTAGGTGCGGCGGCTGCTCTTGTTGCTGTTTCTGCGACAGCAGTGGCCGAAGAGACTCCCATCATAGAGTTTCACACCACGGTTTACGAAAACACAGAAGTGGAAAATGCCTTCCACTTCGTTATAGGTGCTACCGAAGACATCTATCTCGATATCGACTGTGGCTTCGGCTCTGTGGAGCTCGAAGTGTCAAAGGCTGTTTTCAATCTCGAGACAGGCACTATCGACGGAACCACATTTGATGGCTCGGTCAGCTCCGAGGGCATAGTGCGCGTCTATGGCGATGCTTCCAAAATCGACTATCTTGACCTCAACGGAGTCTATATCGACCGACTCGATATCTCGGCGCTTACCAATCTCGCTATCCTTGATATCAGCTACAACGACATTGTAGCGCTTGACCTTACTCCACAGCACCGGCTTGAAGCGCTTTACGCCGATTCAAACCCCTTCTCGGAGTCTCCGCTCATAATCGGAAAGGACAAGCCCAACCTGTCGCTGCTGTCAATCAACCTTATCGAGCAGCTCGACCCGGATTTCAATTTCAGCGATTATCCGGCTCTTGTGTCGGCGAGCTCATGGAGCAGCCCGTCGCTGACGAAGGCTGATGTCACCGGCTGTCCGCTTTTGAAACAGCTGTCAATAGATATCAGCAATGTCGAGACTCTCGATGTTTCAAAAAATCCGGAGTTGGTAATACTCGATATCGCCGGAACGAAGATTACGGATATTGACCTCAGTAAGAATCCGAAACTCTCGGAGTTTTATTGCGGACATACCAGTGCGGTCAATTCCGAATACAAGATGCGTACCGTCGATCTGAGCAACAATACGCAGCTGGTGCGCCTCGGCGTGCAGGGCAACGATATGACCGAGCTCGACATCAGCAATCTGCCGATGCTAATGAGCCTTATGGCCCAGGACAATAAGCTGACATCGATAAATTTCGACAGCAATCCTTATCTTGTCAATGTCGATATAATGAACAATTACATCCCGATGGGCGATATCCCCGCACCTCGTGATGCCTTCTATGAATATTATTACCGCCAGAACTCATATAAGACCGCAACTTCTCACCCGGTAGGTTCGGTGATAGACTTCAGCAAACAGGTGCTCCGCGAAGGCAGCACTACCTCCGCCACTCTCTACAGTGTCAACCGTGAGAACCCCGGAGTGTCGACTCTTGTCGACGAAACCTGTTACAGCTGGGATGAGAATACGGGCAAGCTCACACTCAATACAGCCTGCGCCGACAGTGTCTATGTAAGTTTCTACAACGAGGCGCTTCCCGACGCCACATTCCGATCGACCAACTTCATGATAAAGAATGCCGATGAATACGGCAAGCCTTCGGCCACCGCCGTGCTCGAATTTTCGGCTCTTGCCCGCACTCCGTCGTTCGGGGTCGGCATTTCGGGAGCATCGGAAGAGCATCCGGTCAATTTCTACGTTGACTTCGGCGACGGAAACTTGCAGAAATTCACCGCGACTACCGAAACTCTCCCCGCTGCCCCTAATGTCAGCGGCTCGCGTAAAGGCAAAGTCACAGTCTATGTCGATGACGATAACTACGTTTCTGCTATCTCGATTGACAATCAGCGTCTCAACTCTGTCGACTTCTCGCAGACTACCGGTCTGGCCTACCTCTCCATCACTAAGTGTAACCTCTCCGGCATAGACCTTGGCTGGAACCCTCTGCTGTCATATCTCGACCTTTCAGACAATGCTCTCACCTCGCTGTCGCTCAACGGAGCCAACGGTTCGCAATACAAAAACATGCTGCTCACTGTGCTTGCTCCGCGCAACAAACTTGACACTTTCGAGTGGGAAATCGGTGCGTTCACCACGCTTGACCTCAGCGACAACAATTTCTCAGAGTTCTCGCTCCTCAAGATGAGCAACCTTGTCAATGTAAACCTCAGCGGCAACAGCATCGAGACAATAAGCCTTCAGGACAGCGAGGCTCTTGAAGTGGCTGATTTCAGCAACAACAACCTCACTACGCTCACACTGCTTGACTATGTGCCCCTGAAAAGCCTTGACGTAAGCAACAACAACTTTACTTTCGCCGGACTTCCTCTTCCGGGCAAGGTGGCTTCTTACACCTACGCGCCTCAGAAAGAAATTCCGATACCGGAGAAAGCTCCGGTGGTAAGCCTTTACACTTATCTCTCCGCCTCCGATAACACGATGACGGACTACACATGGCGCATGGCAGCCACCGGTGCACCGGTGGCCGACGGCAGCATCCGTGAAAACGACGGTCGTTTTTTCTTCGAAAATCCTGACCTCGGGGTCATATATTGCACGCTCACAAATCCGGCGTTCCCCGATTTCGCAGGCTCAGATGCAATGCGCACTTCCAATGTGGCTACAGCCGACATGCCTGAACATGTATTCGCTACATTTACCGCCCGCAATGACGGCGACTGCTCGCTCTCGTTTGCCGGCGCTGCCAACGGCACCACTGTATATGTCGACTGGACGGGTGAAGGTGACTTCGAGCAGCTTGTGCTCAAAACCACCTACCAGATATTCGAAGGCTCGCTGATGGCCGGCAAGCAGACCAAGTTCTATTCCTACGACGAGGATGAGGGCATGCGTGTGTTCTCTGTATCGTCGGGCGAACTCACGCAGATCGACGGTTCGGCAATGAAAAATCTCACCATGTTCGCGTTCTACGGTTCGCAGATCGGCAACGATAACCTTGTGCTTCCGCAGAGCCCCGGTCTCAAAGAGCTGTCGCTTACTGAAGCCGCCCTTACGTCAGTCGATTTCATAAACAATTATCCTGCGCTCTACTCGCTCAATCTTACGGGCAATGAGTTCGAGCATATCGATGTGTCTCAACTTCCGGCTCTTACATATCTCTCCGGAGCAAAAGGCAAGGTAAAGACGGCGACATTGCGCAATTCATCGCTTTATTTTGTCGATTTCACCAACAATGAGATTGAAAACATCGATCTCAGTGCTGCTCCCGGCATACAGCAACTCATACTTTCGGGTAACAGACTGAGTGAATTGGATGTCGACGTGCTCCCCAACCTTCTTGCACTGTATATTGACGGAAACCGGTTCACGTTTACCACGCTTCCTAAAGTGAAAGACAGCTATCTGCTCTATAATTACTCAAACCAGGCTCAGATTGAAATCGAAGTGGTCGACGGCAAGGTGGACCTCTCGTCGCAGGCTGTAGTCAACGGTGTTGAAACCGAATACACATGGTATATCGATTCACCGTATTATGACGAAGAAGGCAACATCGTAGGTGAAAACCTCTATGTCGATGACGAGTACACTATTGAAAACGGTGTCACTACCTTCCTCGGCAACTTCACGAATGTGATCTGTCTGATGCGAAACAGCAACTTCCCCAACCTCAACCTGCTGTCGACATTTGTCGACGTGCGTCTCACCGGTGTGGAGAATGTCGCCGTTGATGCTGATATCACAATCACCTCGGCAGGCTCGACCGTCAGCGTCAAGGCTCCGGAAGGCACGCCCGTCAACGTCTATACAGCCGGAGGCATACGTGTTGCCACCGGCAGCGGTGACTGCGATTTCAACCTCTCGGCAGGCCTCTATATCGTGCAGGCCGGCAACCGTACAGCAAAAATCGCGCTCCGCTGATTGTGCAGCGATAATATCCCGGTCAGTTGTCCGTAATGATGCAACTACGACAACTGCCTGCATAAAAAAGGAAATCCGATACATCCCGTGTGTCGGATTTCCTTTTTTATGGCAATAATCCCCGGTCTACGCCCGCTCCGCGTTCTGCGACTTGGGTTAATCACACCCACGACTCCGCCTCTCCGTGACATCAACCAGGTGTCGCAGAACTCAGAGAAATGTCTCCAAAAAGTAGGGACGCACGGCTCGTGCGTCCGCTAATGCTTTGATTATCAGTGGCTAATATCGGACGCACGAGCCGTGCGTCCCTACAATATGAAGTCCTGCAACACTCTTCTCCAACTTCTGCACTCCTGTGTCCTTTGGTTGAATATAAAAAAACGGGGTTAGTTAAAAAAGAGTAGTATATTCTCACACATAGTCGCTACATGTACTCACTGAGAGCCGGAGGCTCGAGTCTGTGATTAACCGGGGTTAGCAGACCGCGGAGCGGGCGGAGACCCCGGCAAATCAAGGCGCTGACCCGGCATAAGCCCGGGAGGGGCGATTTGTGGTATATAATAATTCTTCCCAATTGCCAGATAATCAGTGTGTGATCGGACGACACGGGCCGTGTGTCCCTACAATCTGGGGTTTTGCGGCTGTCTCACCCGTGCGCTCTGCTTCGCGTCGGGTGCATGGGTGGGGCAGATTGTCGGTGTGTATAAATAAAAAGAGATGAATTTATTAAATTCATCTCTTTCGCTTTGGTGGCGGGAGGAGGACTCGAACCTCCGACCTTTGGGTTATGAGCCCAACGAGCTACCACTGCTCCATCCCGCGATGTTTTACGTGTGCAAAGGTACGGCTTTTATTTGACTTTGCAAATATTTGACAGAAAAAATAGCGTTAAAAAATGTTATTTGCGGTTTCGCCGTTTTTTTAGGGTATTTTATCGTTATTACGGATTGAAATTGATGATAAAAACATTATATTTGATGTGAGAAAGCAAATTGTCGATTGTATGGCGATAGGAACTAAAGTGATACAGACAAGGATTATACCGCGAAGTTGGAATTTTGTAGCGATAACTTTGTTTGGTCTGGTATTTACCGCCGACAGGAATTATGTAAGCAAACGCGTGTTGCGCCATGAGCTTATCCATTGTCAGCAGCAGCTTGAGTGGCTCTATCTGCCTTTCTACATCTTATATGTAGGGGAGTGGCTGTGGCATCTGGCGCGTCTGCGTGACCGGGATAAAGCTTATCGCGCCATATCGTTTGAGCGCGAGGCCTATCGCCATCAGGATGAAACCGATTATCTGAAACATCGCCGTCGCTATGCCAACTACCGGCATGACTGACCGGCTCGGGAAGAAGTATATTTTATGAACAGAAGAGATTTTTTGAGGTTTACGGCATTGGGTGCGGTCGCGTCAATGATGCCGGTGAGTTTTTCGGCATGGGGCGAGCCTACGCGCTATGTCAACCGTGCTGGTCGCATGACGATGCGCTTTTTCCCATACGAGCTGCAGTTGCGCCATGCGTTCAATCTCGCCAGATATCAGCGAACTACCACCCCCGACGTGCAGGTTGAAATTGAATATGAAGGAGTGACCGGCTATGGCGAGGCTTCGATGCCTCCGTATCTGGGCGAGACGGTCGACTCGGTCGTGGCATTTCTTTCGCGCCTCGACCTCAGCCGTTTCAGTTCGCCGTTCGCCATGGAGGAGATACATGAATATATGGATAGCCTTAGCTCAGGCGACCGTGCGGCGAAGGCTGCGGTCGATATCGCGTTGCATGACCTGTCGGGCAAGCTCATGGGGCAGCCGTGGCATAAGATATGGGGGCTCGACAAGGAGAAATGTCCGTGCACGTCGTTCACCATCGGCATCGACACCGAGGAGGTCGTTAGGCAGAAGGTGGATGAGGCGAGTCCATACCGTGTGCTTAAGGTGAAGATGGGGCTTGACAATGACAGGGAGACGGTCGAGATTATACGGTCGATGACCGATGTGCCTATATGTGTGGATGTCAACCAGGGGTGGACTGATCGTAATCAGGCGCTCGAAATGTGTCACTGGCTTGCCGAACGCAATTGCCTTTTCGTAGAGCAGCCGATGGCTGTTGACCGTCATGACGACACCGCATGGCTGCGCGAGCGCTCGCCGTTGCCGCTGATAGCCGACGAAGCGTTGCAACGCATCTCTGACGTGCGGCATATCGCCGAGGCCTACGACGGCATAAATATCAAACTGATGAAGAGCACCGGCATGCATGAGGCATATAAGATGGCCGTGCTTGCCCGCGCCCTTGATCTTAAAGTAATGCTTGGCTGCATGACCGAGACTTCATGCGCCGTGTCGGCCGCCGCGCAACTCTCTCCGCTTGCCGACTACGCTGACCTCGACGGCAACCTGCTGATATCAAATGACCGCTTTTCGGGTATGAAAATCGTCGACGGCAAAATAACCCTTTCCGACATGCCGGGCATCGGTGTTACGCCGTTGCAGGGTTGATATTTGTGATGGCAATTTTGAGTGTGTTATGAGGCAATTGGCTTGTAGTGCGATTGCTTTGTTGCCGGGTTGTCAGTCGGGATATATGGCGGCCTTTATTATGTTGTCGGATTTATCGGCGAAGATGCTGTAGGCTTCGCTGATGCGGCTCAGGGGAAAGGTGTGGGTTATCAATGGAGTCGTGTCGATTTTGCCGGCGGATATCAGTCGCATTATTTTGTCGCAGTCGCATGCGTCGACGCCGCCTGTCTTGAAAGTCAGGTTTTTACCATACATCATCGGCAGAGGCAATGTCTGATTGCTTTCGTAAAGCGCCACTATCGTTACTATCGCATTGGGGCGCGCGTGTCGCCATGCCATCTGAAATGTGTCGGTGCCGCCTGCCGCTTCTATCACCCGGTCAGCGCCGCGGTTTTCGGTGAGGGCGCGCACCGCCTCTCCGCATTGCTCCGGGGTGACGGCGATTGCCTGCGGATAATGCTCGCTGACGAAGCGGCGTCGGCTCTCGTCGGGTTCGCAGACTACGATATGGCGGGGTGTGTAGAGCCGCACGCATTCAAGGGTGCATAGTCCGGTGGGTCCTGCACCTATAATCAGTACGGTATCCTCTTCCGATATTTCAGATATCTTTGCCGCCCAATAGCCTGTGGCGAGTATGTCGCCGACAAAGAGCGCACTGCTGTCGCTGACATTGTCGGGGATGGGAGTAAGGCCGTTGTCGGCGTAGGGCACGCGCACATATTCGGCCTGGCCGCCGTCTATGCGGCAGCCGAGTTTCCATCCGCCCGACGTGCAGTTGTTGACAAAGCCGCGGCGGCAATAAAAGCACTCGCCGCAATATGTCTCCACGTTGACAGCCACGCGGTCGCCGGGACGCACTTTCGTTACATCCCGGCCTACCGCTTCCACGATGCCTGTCATCTCATGGCCGACAGTAACGCCGGGCACAGCCTGCGGCACGGCGCCGTGCATGATATGCAGGTCGGAGGAGCAGATACTTGCAAGAGTGACCCTGACTATGGCGTCGGTAGGGTCGACAATCTGTGGCTCCGGTTTGTCGATGAGTTCGAATTTGCCCGGAGCCGTGAAAGTTTGAGCTTTCATAGTGTCGGCGGTGATTATTTCCGGTTACTTTGTTTCAGCTTCAAAGCCGACAGGGTTGTTGAGTATAGCGATATGATTTTCCGGCAGATTGAGCAGGGTGAGGATCTCAGCTGATTTCATCATGCCGCGCGGCACGGTGGCAAAGCCAAGTCCGGCGCAAGCCACAGATATGTTCTCGCTTACAATGCCTGCGTCGGCCGATGCCATCATCAGTGCCCTTTCATCGATTTTGTCGAATTTTGACATGTCGGCTATCATTACGATGCTGACGGGCGCGACATTGACAAATTCCTGTCCGGCGGCGACAAGATTGCGGTAATCGCCGTCGACAACATGACGCAGGGAGTGAGTTGTCGGCATATATTCGCTCACACCGTTTTTGTCGAAAACGAATAGTCTGATTTCCTGTAGATTGCGGCATGATGGCGCTGTCTGTCGGCCGTCGGGACGGTTTTGCCCCTTCGCAGCCCACAGTATATTGCCGAGTTGCTGTCGTGACAATTCCTTTTCGCTGAAATTTCTGACTGACCTGCGGTTGGCGAGGGCTTCCATTACAGGAGTGCCTGCCGACTTTTCAGGCTGCGGCATTGATATCTCCTCTCCTGACACTGTAATGGCTGAAAATGCGATTGTCGCTGTAGCCAGGATACTTCTGATCATAAGCGGTTGATTTATGTTTTTTAGAAAGAGCGGCCTTGGAAATATTGTGTGCCGAGGGCTTTTATTTCGCCGTTGAGGGTAGCGCGACCACGGTTGAAAGTTGCGTTGACGGTGGCTTCGGCTTTGTTGCTTCCTTTGTAGAGAAGTATGCGGACATCAGTTGAGCCTACGGGGGCTGAGAGCCGGTAAGTGACTGTGACATCGCCGTTTTTGGCTGTTTTTATCTCATAGTTGGATATATCGCCGGTCACGGTTATGCCTCCAAGGCTGTTGGGGCCACCGCCAATGCGCGGCGATATCTGCACTACACCTGTAAGTGAGTCGACAAGTATGAAGTTGGTGTTGTCAGACACGTTGATGATGGGGGAGTGGTTGATGGTTATGCGGTCGGCGGTGAGCACAAATTTCCGGTGTTTCAGTTGTAGTTGGGCTACGTTGTTTGCTACGGAGTCTACGTAGGCCTTCTGAGCGGAGTCGGCCGATGTCTTGCAGCTGCTTGTTGTTGTCATCGCCGCGATTACAGCTGCCATTGCGATTACGGATATGAGATAGCGTTTCATGATTTTAGCTTAATAATTTTATATGTATATAATAAAAACTACGCTATGCCGTGATTTGTTGTCGCGGAGCATAGCGTAGCGTTTTTTCCGGCGATCGTAATCGCTTTATTGGTTATATCGCATGTCAGGCTGCGGCCTGATGTAGCCACGTCACTGTCATGGCCGGTGAAATCAGTCGAGATTGAGTTTCTCCTTGGCCGGGTTGCGGTAATGGATTTTGCCTTCTATATACTCCTGGGCTGCAATCAGAGTGGGCTTCGGAAGTTTCTCGTAGTAGCGTGATACTTCGGCCTGCTCGCGGTTTTCCGACACCTCTTCGTTGGTTTCGTTGCAAGGAGCGAACTCCTGAAGTTTTTTATCAAGGTCGTGTTTGATTTCGCCGGCAATCTGATTGGCGCGTTTGGCGATGATGCACACGGTTTCGTAGACGTTGCCGGTGTCCTTTGACATTTCTATCATGTCGCGGGTCACGGTGTTGATGGGGGCGTTAGTCTTTTTGTAATCCATTTTGTTTATAGTGTTTTACTGTTTTTATATCTGTATGGCCTGTGTCAGGCGAGTTTATTCCTTTACGTGTTTGCGGGCGATTTTGTAGATGTTGTCGGCCTCCTCGCGGTTCGCTCCGTCGGGGTAGTTGTTGATGAAGCTGAAATATTCATCAATCACATCGCGGTAGCGGTCGGCTTTTTTCTCTTCGATGCTCTGCGATGCAATCTGATAGCGCGATTTGAGTATGAGCATCTCCAACTCTTCCTTATATTTTGAGTAGGGATATTCCTTGACGGCATTTTTTGCCACGATGATGGCGCTGTCGTAGTTGTTGCCCAGATAGTTGCCGAGGTTGTAATAAAGCTGAGCATTCTGCAGCTCCTTGAGTGTCAGCTTGTCCTGAAGCTCGAAGATGGCGTTTTGGGCGATTGATACGCGTTCGCTGCGTGGGAAGTAGTCAAGAAATCCCTGAAGTTCCTCGATGGCCTTGATTGTGCCCGACTGGTCAAGCTGAGGCTCGGGTGAATCGAGATAGTAGGCATAGCCGGCATAGAAGCGCGCAAGCTCCGTGTAGGTGCCTTTGGGGTAACGCTGGTAGTAGCTCTGGAAATAGGCTGCGGCGTCGAGATATTCCTTATTCTCATAGTGGCTGAGACCGAGCAGGTAAAGTGACTCTTCGGCTTTCTGCGAGCCTTTGAACACCGCTACCACATCTTTGAGCAGGGTGTAGGCCTGTACATAGCGCCCCTCTTCAAAAGCACGCTTGGCGTAGTCGAATTTCACATCGGGGTCGGGGCTTTTCTGCACGCGCTGGTATTCGCCGCACGAGGCAAGCACAAGAGCCAGAAGTGAGAATATAAATAGTTTACGCATGATGAAATCTCTTATCGTATAATAGTCTAATCGACAGCGGGTTGGCGGACGCAGACGGTGGCGGTGCGATATGCCTCGGGCTGTTCAAGTTGCAAAGTTAATAATTTGTCGGCAAAAATCAATGCTCATGATACTAAAAGATGTTTAAAAAGTGACGTGGATATAATTGACGGGCTTTTTTGCTGATTAATCAGGGAAAAGTAGTACTTTTGTGGAAACAATGAACTTATACGTATATGTCAGGAAATAAAATAGGAATAGTGCGCTTCTGGCACAAGCATCCGGTGCTGATGAATTTTCTTGCGATAGTTGTTTTGGCTGTGCTTATGGTGTGGCTTGTCGGTGTGGTGTTTCTCAACTACTGGACTCGACACGGCGAGGAAATTGAGATGCCTCAGGTCAAAAACCTCAATGTCACCGACGCCTCGCGCATACTCTCAGATGCCGAATTCGATGTCAGACTCGACTCTATTTTCAGCAGCGATGTGGCTCCGGGCACGGTCGTGCGCCAGATTCCACCTGAAAACTCCATGGTGAAAAGAGGCGGCACTGCCTATCTCACATATGTGTGCTACACAATGAAAAAAGCAAAAGTGCCTGATTTCGTCGACGGCTCGGCTGCGGCCGCGTTGTCTAACTTCAAGTCGCGCGGATTTGAAAACATAGAGGTGTCGGAAGTGCCCGCCGAGCAAAATGACCTGGTGCTTGGAGCGACCTACAACGGCCTCGAACTTAAACCCGGAATGGAAATTCCCATCAATGCGCACATAGTGATCAGGGTGGGTGTCAACTCACGTCGTGATATCGACTACGGCGATGTAAATCCTGAGGATTCCGACGCGGAATTCATAGAAGACCTTTTTGACGATGGATTCGGAGATTATGACTGAAATGGACTTTGACGCAGACGCTCTTGATGAAGCGACCGGTAACGACGCCGACGTCGATGAGCTTGACGATGCCGACGACACGGGTGCGCGCTATGAGCATTTCAGGTTTGTGGCCGACAAAGGGCAGGCTCTGCTGCGTGTGGATAAATTTCTCGTCGAAAGGATGCAGAAATCATCCCGCAACCGCATTCAGCAGGCTGCGCAGGCCGGATGCATACTTGTCAACGGCACTGCGGTAAAATCAAACTATCGGGTGAAGCCGCTCGACGTCGTGTCGATAGTGATGGATCGCCCGCGCTACGAATGCGAGATTATTGCCGAGGATATTCCTATCGACATTGTGTATGAAGATGACGACTTGCTCGTGGTCAACAAGCAGCCGGGACTGGTGGTGCATCCCGGACACGGAAACTATCACGGCACACTTGTCAACGCTCTCGCCTGGCATTTCCGCGACAATCCCGACTACGATGTCTCTGACCCTCGCATGGGGTTGGTGCACCGCATCGATAAAGACACCTCCGGACTCCTCGTCGTGGCCAAGACTCCGGATGCAAAGACATCGCTCGGCAAGCAGTTTTTCAACAAGACGACCAAACGCGAGTATGTGGCCGTGGTGTGGGGCATACCCGATCCTGCCGCCGGACGAATCGATGGCAATATCGGACGCTCGCTTAAAGACCGTCTGCAGATGGCGGTGTTTCCCGACGGAAGCCAGGGCAAACATGCAGTCACCCACTATGAGGTAATCGAACCGCTGGGATATGTGTCGGTGGTGAAGTGTGTGCTTGAGACAGGCCGCACGCACCAGATACGCGTCCACATGAAGCATATCGGGCATCCGCTGCTCAACGACTCCCGTTATGGCGGCGACGAAATACTCCGCGGACAGCGCACATCGAGCTACCGTAAGTTTGTGGAAAACTGCTTTGAGATATGTCCGCGACAGGCACTCCATGCCCGCACGCTCGGTTTCGTGCATCCCCGCACAGGCAAAGAGATGTTCTTTTCATCTGAAGTGCCCGCCGACATGACGCGCATGATCGAGCGCTGGCGCACAATCGACACCGCATCGGCCCGATGACCTGTGCCAACCGGCTCACCTCTTTGATTGATTGTCTATGATGGATTTGTAGAACGCAGAGGTATGCCTCATATTGTAGGGACGCACGGCTCGTGCGTCCGCCAACGCATTGATTATCAGGTATTGACGTCGGACGCACGAGCCGTGCGTCCCTACAATATGAAGTTCTGTACCACCTTCATGTTGATTTAGCTGAAATTTAAATCAATTATAACCTAAGATGCGCGGCAGTGTTTCATGACAGCATCATTGACATGAACGGGCGCGCCGTGGGCAGTGAGAAAATCTCGCCCGTGCGCGACGGGCTGAACGCGATGGCTGTCAGCACAGGTATGTCGACATCAAGGTTTACTTTCACATCCTTGTCATTGTGGTCCGTTACGGTCACTTTTCCGTCGGCGATGATGAATATGGCATTGTTCTGTGGTATAATCGGGTCAGTTACGCGGATGTTCTGCCGCAGTGACGGAGTGATGGCGGCGTCGGTCTCCAGCAGTGCCTTTGCATTGACTATGCGCGCCATGCCGCGTGAAAATATACTGACAGGAGAATTACCTCCGGGATAAGCCTCAACCACAGTCATGCGGTCGGGATAAAGTTCTGACAGCGCGTCGAGCACGGCGGCTTCGGCGTCATCGTCGGTGCTCGCTATCTCCCTGACCGATATGGTGTCGGACGATGCCGATGCCGAAGCTATCGACACGATGTCGCCCGACTCGACCGAGCGCGCAGTGACGATGCTCCCGTTGTCGAGCTCGCTGTCAATCATTATCGTCTTGAAGTCATCTTCGGTATGGAGGAATGTCGCCTCGCGCGCTGATGTCAGGCGGCGGTAGGCAGCGGCAAGTTCTGCCGGGTCGTGGCCGGTCTTTTCGATGATATATTGTGCTCCGTCGTGAGTGAAACGATGCCGTGCGGTGTAACGCTCCTCGCGAATATAGAATGTGGTGGCAAAACCGAAACGGTCGTAAAACCCATACAGACGTCGGCTTGCAGGCTGTAGCGCCACTATGGTGTCGCCGCGACGATACGCCTCTCTCAGCGCTTCGCCGATGAGATGCGACATGTGTCCTTTGCCTTGCACTCCGCGGGCTGTTGCAGCTCCGTAGATATACCCCGCCGGCATTATCGTGTTGCGATAAACCATGCTGTAGTGACGCAGCAGGAGCATGCTGACTATGCCCGTGCCGTTGTCGTCGGGTGTGACAAGCGCCTCATCGTCACGGTAGATGCGCGTGAAGACGTTGGTCATCCAGTTGCGCGAGTCGTTGAAACGGTCGCGCCACAATCGCCGTATTTCACTGATTTTGTCCATTTACAATATAACGCGGAGCGGGGCGTGGGGTTCACGCTCCGCTCCGTATTTATCAGTCAGTTGCCGTCCGATTGTGTGTCAGTCTTCCGAGTAGTGACGCAGCACGCGGCGGTAGGAGTTGAAAATCTTTGATTTCGACACGAAGCCCACATATTTGCCGTTCTCGACCACGGGGAGGTTCCACGCGCCGGTGTCGTCAAACACTTTCATGACGGTCTCCATCGTCTGGCCTACCTCTATCCTTGCCGGAGCCATTGACATGAACCGGCTGACATACATGCGTTTGTAAAGGTCGGGGCGGAACATGATGTTGCGGATATCGTCGAGAAGCACAATGCCGAGCAGTTTCCCTTCGCCGTCGATGACCGGAAACAGATTGCGGTGCGAGCGGCTTATCACATCGACCATCTCCTTAAGATTCATCTCCGGACGCACCGGCAGGAAGTCGGTCTCGATTACGGAGTCCATCTTAAGCAGAGTCAGCACGGCTTTGTCCTTGTGGTGGGTTATCAGTTCGCCGCGCTGGGCCAGACGCATTGTGTAGATACTGTAAGGTTCGAAAAATTTTATCGTCACATACGATATTGTCGATACGATGAGCAGCGGCAGGAACAGGGAGTAACCCCCTGTCATCTCGGCGGTAAGGAATATCGCCATCAGCGGGGCGTGCATCACTCCGGCCATCACTCCGGCCATGCCCATCAGGGCGAAGTTTTTGGTCGACAGGTCGAGGCCGAGACCGAGGTGATTGGCAAGAAACGCGAAGAAAAATCCGGCCATGCAGCCTACGTAGAGCGAGGGCGCGAACGTGCCTCCCACGCCGCCGCCGCCGTTGGTTGCCGATGTGGCAAATCCCTTGAGCAGCACTATCATGCCGATGAAGCCGAGTATGAACCATGCGTTGTGGCCGTCGGAATAGAATATCGAGCCGTTGACTATCGACGATGTGTCGCCGTCGAGAAGGCCGTTGATTGCGCCGTAGCCCTCGCCGTAGAGCGGGGGGAAGAGGAATACGAGCACAGCGAGGATGGAGCCTCCGACGATGGTGCGCCTGAGCGGTGTGCCGAGACGTTTGCGGAAAAAATTCTCCATCATGTTCATCACCTTGGTGAAGTAGAGCGACACAAGTCCGCAGAACACCCCGAGCGCTATCACGAAAGGAATGCGCTGCGTTAAAAAGAGCTCGCTCTGCGTGAAGTCGAACTCCACGTTATAACCGGTGAACACGTAGGCCACGGTGGCGCCTGTGATTGAGGCGATGAGAAGAGGCATCACCGACACGGCCGTCAGGTCGAGCATCAGCACCTCGAGGGTGAACAGCAGTCCGGCTATCGGAGCCTTGAATATGCCCGCGATACCTGCCGCCGCCCCGCAGCCTACAAGTATCATCAGCACACGTGGCGACATGCGGAACAGCTGCCCGAGATTGGAGCCTACGGCGGCTCCGGTGTAGACAATCGGACCCTCGGCACCCACCGACCCGCCGCAACCGATGGTGATCGAGCTGGCGATAAGCGACGAATACATGTTGTGTGGCTTCAGACGGCTCTTGTTCTGGGATATGGCATAGAGCACGCGGGTGACACCGTGCGAGATGTTGTCGCGCACGATATATCTCACAAACAGTCCGGCAAGCACGAGGCCTATGACAGGATATATCAGATAGATATAGTTGCCTTCATTGATGCTGGCGTGGCCGGTGAGCTGGCCGGCGATGAAATGTATGAGCCATTTGAGCACAAGAGCTGCAAATCCGCACAGAAGTCCGACAACGAATGCCAGTATCATGACAAACGTTTTTTCCTTGATGTGCCGCTCGCGCCATATCAGAAAGCGCATGAGCCATTGCGGTGTCTTTTGTATCTTCTTTTGTGTCACGTCAATAGTTTTTTTTATCGTTGATGCGGCTGTCGCCTCTGTCATACACCCTTGCCGGTAAACACTGTCCTTACGGTGTAGAGTATTATTTTTATGTCGACCCCGAATGATATGTTCTCGATGTAGACGAGGTCGTATTGCAGTCGTTCGATCATCTGTTCGACAGTGGTGGCGTAGCCGTATTTCACCATGCCCCACGATGTTATGCCCGGACGCACGTTGTGTATGAGCGAGTAGTAGGGCACCTGCTCCACTATGCGGCTGATATAATATTCGCGCTCCGGCCTCGGGCCCACAATCGACATCTCCCCTTTGATGACATTCCAGAACTGAGGCAGCTCGTCGAGGCGATATTTGCGCAGGAAACGTCCGACGGGAGTGATGCGCGGGTCGTCGGGAGACGACAGTGCGGGTCCGTTGTCCTCGGCATCCCGGCGCATCGTGCGGAATTTGATGATGTTAAACCGTTTTTTTCTGTATCCGACCCGCTCCTGACGGTAGAGAATGCCGCCCCCCGGCGATTTCAGGCATATCGCGGTTGCGATAGCCAGAAACAGCGGACTGAGCAGAGTGAGCGCCAGTGCGGATATGACAATGTCGGCCGCTCTTTTGCACGAAGCTGTCGACGGTGATATGTCGGGATGCGACACATCGATAAGCGGCTCTCCGCTGACATTGCCGAAACTTGATTTGCCCGAGATGACATGCATCAGCAGCGGGGATATGAATATTGACTTGCCGAGCGGAAACAGGTCGTTGATGAGCCTCATTGTGGCATGAATGCCCTCGCGGTGAGGCATCACAATCAGTTTCACCACATTGTGCTCACGGATTACATCCTCGATGTGTTCGATAGGGTAGACCGGAAGGTTTATGTCACCGGGTGCCGGAGTGTCGGCAACGGGATTTACATATCCGATGATGTTGAAGCCGAGTGTCTTGGGCGAGTTGCTGAGCTTGTCGACCATGTTGATTGCCGACTGCGTGACCCCAATAATCAGGGTGTTGTAGCCTGACCGGCAGTTGCGGACGCGCCGTATCAGTCTCGACGACAGGTACATGCGTTCTCCGCCCACGGCCAGCGTGAGAGTGAGCCACAGCGAGCCGAGCATCTCGTAGGTGGTTGCCTTGTCCTCCACGATATCGTCGATGAGTATCGTGAAGTATATGATGATTGTACCTATCGCCGTGGATATGACAGTGTTGGTGAGTTCGTCGACGCGCGATCGTGTCATCACATTGTAGTATGCCCCCGACAGATAGTAGATGGCAAGCAGCATAAGTGGGAATACGATGCTCCCGATGAGTACGGTTTTGCTTGTGAGAAACTGCATCAGACTCCATGAGCCGGTGTTGTCGATAAACCATTCATATCTGAAGATATTGAACAGCAGTATCGACAATACTGACGCCACCAGATCGGCAATGACGCCTTTGGCCTTCTGTCGTGCTTCTACGGTCACTTACGTAAGATTTTGAACGTTGAGTCAGCTGAAATTTTTATTATTATGGAGGGGAGAGCGCGGGAGTTGTCGTTGCGGCGGTGTTCCACCACATAGTCTGCGGCGTTGACAATCTCGGGCGAAATCTCACGGAACAGTGCCGGAGCCGGCTGACCGCTGATGTTGGCCGACGTCGAGACAAGCGGACGCCTGAGCCCGCGGCAGAGCTGTCGGCAGAACGGGTCGGAGCTTACGCGGATTGCCACGCTGCCGTCATCGGCCGTGACGTTTCCGGCCATGTTTATTCCTTTGTCATAGATGACGGTGGTGGGGCGCACGCTGACGTCAAGCAGCTCCATTGCCACGTCGGGCACTTCGTCGACATAGCGGTAGAGGTCATTTCTGTTGCCGAGCAACACGATGAGTGCCTTGGAGTCGGCCCGGCGCTTTATTTCATATACGCGCTCCACGGCCTTTGCGTTGGTCGCATCGCAGCCTAATCCCCACACTGTGTCGGTGGGGTATAATATCACGCCTCCGCGCTTTAGCGTGTCGACGGCGTTTTTTATATCTTCTTCAAATGTCATGCAAGTTATGTTATCTAATGACTTTCAAGACTTGTTTTTTCTCATAGGCCGTCACTTTTGTCATATCCTGACAGCTTCCGGCCGATGCTTGGTTCGACAAAGTTAACAAATAATTTTTAACTTGCGCCCCGACCTGCTAAAAAAGGTTAATGAAAAACCGGCTGATATGCTCCTCTGCATGCTGATTTCTCGGTGTGACAGCTTATGTTATGATTTTTTTACAGGGAGGTGGCAGTCCGGTCGGAAAATTATTATTAAATTTGTTTGTCTTAATAAAAATGAGCATTGATGCGAAAAATCCAACATATAATCCCGTTTCTTATATTGTCGTTACTTGCTGTGGTTCCGGCCCGGATGTCGGCGCAGATCAATACTGTCCAGATGATGCGCATAGGGCAGAACATGATGCATTTCGGCGATTACGAGCTTGCGATACAATGCTTCAACCGTGTCATCGAGTCAAAGCCGCGCACCGAGCGCGCATATCTTTACCGTGCGATAGCGCTCCTCAATCTTGACGACTACACCGGTGCCGAAGCTGATGCCTCACGCGCGATAGAGCTTAATCCGTTTATCACCGACAGCTACGAGGTGAGAGGCGTGGCGCGGCAGAACCTCGGCAAATTCAAGGATGCCGTCAGCGATTACGACAAGGCTCTCGACCTGCTGCGCGACAACAAAAACCTGTTGTTCAACAAGGCGCTTGCGCAGGAAGCCGCCGGCGACCCCGAGGGAGCCCTCGCCACATTTGACCATATCGTGGCCACATCGCCCTCTTATGACAATGCGTATATAGGGCGTGCCAAGGTAAAACTCGCGCTTGCCGATACGGTATCCGCTCTTTCCGACCTCGACCGTGCGATCAGTCTTAATAAAAACCTGCCCAACGCCTATATACTCCGCGCCGCCGTTTCTATCGGCAGTTCGCGCGATTTCAAAAGCGCACTCGATGACACCGACGCCGCTATAAAGCTGTTGCCGCAGATGCCGGGGCTTTATATCAACAGGGCATATCTCCGATATAATCTTGACGACTATTTCGGGGCGATGTCAGATTACGATTATGCCATAACTCTTGATCCGACCGACCCGACCGCCTATTTCAACCGCGGATTGCTCAGAGCCGAGGTCGCCGACAACGACAAGGCGATTGCTGACTTTTCCACCGTGCTCCGCATCAACCCCGACGATGTGCGTTCGCTCTATAATCGCGCCATGCTTTATCGCGCCACGCGCAATTACAGCGGAGCAATCGCCGATATAAACAAGGTCATCGAGGCGTTTCCCGAGATGTCGGCGCCTGTGTTTTTCCGTTTTGAGATATATGACGAAATGGGCAACCGCGCCAATGCCATGCGTGACTATGACAAGGCGATGGCTCTTGCGAAAAAGGAGCGTGCCGACTTCGACTCCCGACGCTATGCCGCCGCCCATAACGGCGCACAGGCCGGTCAGACTCCTGACGCCGGCAGTGATGCATCCGCAGGCGACGCGGCGGCCAGCGGAAATTCACCCGAGGAAAATGCCGAGATTTTCGCCAACCGTTTCTCTCTGCTGCTGACCGCCGACAACGAGCTTCAGACTGAAGGGGAGTATAACAACAAGAGCATACGTGGCAAAGTGCAGGATTATAATGTCAGCATACGCATGCAGCAGCCCTTCATGCTGTCGTACTACTCGTCGCCGACCGAGCTTGCCCCGACCACTTACTTCATGCAGGAGATAGAAAGTCTCAATCTCACCAGAGCGTTGCGCATGCTGGTGCAGATTGTCAACAATGAGCCGGCTCTCGACTCGCCCGACATAATGCAGCGTCACTTCGACTCTATTGAATATTACAACTCATATCTTGCCACGCATCAGCCACGCGCTGTCGACTACTTCGGGCGCGGCATGGATCATCTGATGCTGCGCAACTACGAGGCAGCCGCCGAAGACATGACGCGTGCCATCGAGCTTGCCCCCGACTTCACGCTCGCTTATTTCGCCCGCGCCAATGCCCGCACACGCATGCTTCAGCTTGCGTCGGGAGGCGATGGCGGTGAGTCATATCAGGAGCACACCGCACGTCTGCGCGGCATATTCAGTGACTATGACAAGGTGAGCGAATATGCTCCGCGTTCACCTTTCCCATATTATAACAAGGGCATTCTCTATGCCGAGGCCGGCGATCTGGAGGCGGCTTTGAAAGAATTCAGCCGGGCCATCGAGCTCAAGGAAGATTTCGGCGAGGCATATTATAACCGCGGTTTCGTGCAGTTCAAGGCCGGAAACAAGAGCGGTGGCACCGCCGACCTCTCGCGTGCCGGACAGCTGGGCATAACCCAGTCATACAATCTGCTCAAACGAATGAAATGACAACCTGACTATAATACTAACTTAAAACTAAGATATTACCATGTTGACAAAATCAGACATTAACCAGTTGGAGAAAAAAGGGATTTCGGTTGAGACGGTGAAGGCTCAGCTCGATAAGTTTGTGACCGGCTTCCCCTATCTCAGACTGCAAGGGGCTGCCACACCGGGCAACGGTGTCATTGTGCTCGACGACAAAGCGATGGAGCAATCGGTGGAGCGTTGGGAGAAATATATAGCCGACGGTGGTGAAGCCATGAAGATGGTGCCGGCGTCGGGCGCGGCCTCGCGTATGTTCAAGGCGCTTTTCGCGTTTGTCGACTCCGAAAGCGACAGACCGGAGCCGGGCAGTGACGTGGCGCAGTTGATCGAAAATATCGACAGATTTGCTTTCGCTCCCGAACTTGACAATGCGCTGAAGTCGCTCCACGGGCTCGCCGCAAAAGAACTTATCGCCGCCGGCCGCTATAAGGATGTGGTTGCCGCCATTGTCGGTCAGCAAGGGCTCGATTACGGCAATCTGCCGAAAGCCCTGCTCGAATTTCACTCATATTCCGATGGCGCGCGCACTCCTCTTGAGGAACAGCTCACAGAGGCGGCGCAGACGGTGGCGTCGGCCGACGGTAAGGTCAGAATACAGTTTACCGTATCGCCCGAACACCGCGAGAAGTTTCTCGAAAAACTTGAAGCCGTGCTTCCGGTGATGGAGAAGCGACTCGGTGTCAGATATGATATCTCTTTGTCGGAACAGAAATCGTCGACCGACACCATTGCCGCCAATCCCGACAACACACCTTTCCGCGAGAATGGAAAACTTGTGTTCCGCCCCGGCGGCCACGGCGCTTTGATTGAAAATCTCAACGAGCTGAAATCGCCGGTGGTGTTTATAAAGAATATCGACAATGTCGTGCCTGACTCGCAGCGTGACGACACCGTGCACTACAAGAAGGCGCTCGGCGGTCTGTTGCTTACGGTGCGCGACAAAATCAACGGATATCTCGAAAAACTCGAGTCAGGCCGCTACACCATCGAAAATCTGCGTGAGATGATAATATTCATGCACGATACGCTCAATATCCGTCACGAGCACATGAAGCTCATGGATGACTCAGAGCTTGCGCTCTACATCAAAAATAAATTCCACCGTCCGATACGCGTGTGCGGAGTGGTGCGCAATACAGGCGAGCCCGGCGGCGGCCCGTATATCACTTATGACCCCGACGGCTCCACCTCGCCTCAGATACTTGAAAGCACCCAGATCGATATGAACAACAGCGAGTATGTCGACATGATGCGCCATGCCACGCATTTCAATCCCGTCGACCTCATATGCTCCCTCTACGATGCCGAGGGTCGCAAATTCGATCTGACTAAGCATGTCGACCACAACACCGGTTTCATCTCGTCGAAGTCGCTTCACGGCCACGCGCTAAAAGCACTTGAGCTTCCCGGCCTGTGGAACGGCGCGATGAGCGACTGGAACACCGTGTTTGTCGAAGTGCCCGCATCGACATTCAATCCGGTGAAAACTGTCAACGACCTGCTCCGCCCCGTCCATCAGGCATAAGCTGCCGGTCTGCGGTTTCCGCATGACATCGGGTGTGCATCAGCATTCGTCAGGATATAACTAAAAAGCGTTTCTCCATCACGGGGAAACGCTTTTCATTACCAATCAATTATTAACCTATCAAACAATATTATTTGTTATGAAAAATGTGTGTGTCGTTTATTTTGTAGTGCTGTCAGCTGTGTTGCCGTTTTCGGGACATTCGGTACGGTTGTGATTGCCGCCGTTGCGGTGACATGCCTTGCCGCCGTGGCGCGGTGCGTTGTCTGCGGGCATCAGCACGATGTTTTCAAGGAATACCACATACTGGTCGGGAGTAAGTATTTCCTTTACATTTTTGATATATTCGGCATTCATGCCGCCGTGTCCGTTGTGACGGCGACCATCATTGCCCTCTTTTCTGAAGCCGTCTTTGCCTCCTTTGGCATTGTCAGCCTTGGCGTCAGTGCCTTCGGGATGCTGAGGACGCCGGGGGCGGAGTGCGTCAAGTTTTGTCTGCTGGTCGGCGGTAAGCGTGATTCCTTTGAAAAAATCGGGACGTTTGCCTTTGCAGCAGTCTTTTTTCGCTTTATCTTTCTTTTCAGCTTTGACATTCCGGGCCGAAGTCGCCTC
Organism: uncultured Muribaculaceae bacterium; assembly: GCA_947174275.1. Taxonomy (GTDB): domain Bacteria; phylum Bacteroidota; class Bacteroidia; order Bacteroidales; family Muribaculaceae; genus JAGBWK01. The sequence continues at coordinate 28,412 of CAMWIJ010000005.1, read as the reverse complement.
AGTCGCATTGTCGGTTGCAGTAGCGGGTTGCTGAGCCGAGGCGTTGAAGCTTACGAGGGCTGCCAGAATGAGAGCTGCGCTTAATAGTTTCTTTTTCATCTTGTTTTTGAATTATTGTTTTATTATTGTCGTTTTTGAAGTTCTGTTATTAAGACAGCAGAAAAAATGAATGGTTTAATACAAACTTCCAACTTTAACGAGACTTAACAATCAGGCTTAGTTATGCAACCGTTCTTAAAATATTTCGGGTCTTTCGAACTGATCATATACTGCATGGCGCCGTTAGCCATGATGCGTCGCTGTATAGGGAACAAGTGAAAATTGGTGTCATGTCGACGCCTTTTTTATATTAAGTGGGCTGTTTTGTGTTAAAATGATAGTAAATTTAAATTTTTTATGTAAATTTGCAAGATATAACCGGGCTTATCGATATTTTGGGTGTGCCTGATAACAGAATTAAACAACAATAGTCAATAACTAAGGTAAAGAAACAATATGTTGAGAATAGCTATTCAAGCGAAGGGACGTCTTAATGAGGAGTGTCTCGCACTGCTGGCTGATGCCGGTATCGGAATGTCGGGTGGTAACCGTAAGCTCATAGCCCATGCAAAGGGATTTCCGATGGATGTGCTTTATCTCCGTGACGATGACATACCCCAGGCTGTGGCTATGGGTGTGGCTGATATCGGCATCGTGGGATTGAATGAAGTGGCCGAGAAAGGCGAGGATGTCGATGTGGCGATGCGCCTCGGCTTCGGAGCGTGCCGCATATCGCTCGCAGTGCCACGTGATGCGAATTACACCGGTGTGGAGTGGTTTGACAACCGTCGCATTGCCACTTCCTATCCCAATATATTGCGCCGTTTCATCGAAGAGAAGAATATCCGCGCCGAGATACATGAGATTGCCGGTTCGGTGGAGGTGGCTCCCGCCGTAGGCATGGCCGACGCGATTTTCGACATTGTGTCATCGGGCGGCACGCTCATACAGAACGGTCTTGTTGAGGTCGAGCAGGTGTTTGCTTCGGAGGCTGTGCTTGTTGCCAATAAAAATCTCGACGAGGAAAAGCTCGCTGAGATTGCGAAGCTGAAATTCCGGTTCAGTTCTATTCTTGACAGCCGCGGCATGAAATATGTGCTCATGAATATACCTCAGGACCGCATACCTGCGGCTGTGGCGCTCCTGCCCGGCATGAAGAGCCCCACGCTGATGCCGCTGTCGGAAGAGGGCTGGTATTCGATGCATGTGGTGATACCTCAGGATGAGCTTTGGGAGAAGATTGAAAAACTGAAAGGACTTGGCGCAGAAGATATTCTTGTGCTCGCGCTTGAAAATATAATACGCTGATGGAGATATTCGAGTATCCTGACCGGGAAAGGTGGAGCGCGCTGTGTCGCCGCAATTTCCGCGAGGAAGAATCTGTCGACGGCAAGGTAATCGACATAATCAATAAAGTTGTCAACGAGGGTGACAGCGCGTTGAGGGAGCTTGCACTGAAATTTGACGGCGTTGAGCTCGACGACCTGCGCATGTCGGCCGCAGAGATCGAGGCGGCTGTCGCAAAGATCCGTCCCGAAGTGGCCGACGCGATAGAGCGTGCCGCCCGCAATATAGAGAAATTTCATGCGGCGCAGCTGATGGAGCATCCTGTTGATGTAGAGGTCGCGCCGGGCGTGAGATGCATGCAGCGTCAGGTGCCGATAAACACTGTCGGGCTGTACATACCCGGAGGACGCGCGCCATTGTTCTCCACGGTGCTGATGCTTGCGATTCCGGCAAGGATAGCCGGCTGCAGGCGCCGCATATTGTGCACTCCGTTTACCGCCGGACGCGGGGTCGCTCCTGAGATTGTCTATGCGGCAAAAGTGTGCGGCATCGACGAGATATATAAGGTGGGTGGCGCCCAGGCAATCGCCGCAATGGCCAAAGGCACAGAGTCGATACCGCGTGTCGACAAGATATTCGGTCCGGGCAACCGCTTTGTGACATGTGCCAAGCAGATGGTGGCCGGGATAGTATCTATAGACATGCCTGCCGGCCCGAGCGAGGTGATGGTGATGGCCGACGCCACGGCGTCGCCGCGCTATGTGGCCGCCGACCTGCTTTCGCAGGCCGAACACGGGCCTGACTCGCAGGCTATACTTGTCACTGACAGCGCTGACCTGGCGCGTAGTGTGGCCGATGAGGTGGAGACTCTCACCGCGCAGTTGTCGCGTAAGGACTCGGTGGCCGGGTCGCTGTCGCAGAGCCGGCTTATAGTGCTCCGTTCGCGCGGCGATATGATTGACTTCGCCAACAAGTATGCCTCGGAGCATCTTATAATATCTATGTCGGAGCCGTGGAAGGCGGCCGATGAGATAACGTCGGCCGGAAGTGTGTTTATCGGCAACTATTCGCCCGAGAGCGCCGGCGATTATGCCTCCGGCACAAACCACACTCTCCCCACTTCGGGCTGGGCGACCTCCTACAGCGGGGTCAACATCGACAGTTTCATGAAAAAAATCACATATCAGGAACTGACCCGCAACGGACTCCGCTCGCTCTCCGACGTGATAGTGACGATGGCCGACGCCGAGGGGCTTGACGCGCATGCCCTGGCGGTGAAAGTGCGTCTCGAAGAGTAACATCCGATATAATCATTATAACATCAGATTTAATCATTATAAAATAATGACGAAAAATCCATTAGACTATGTCCGGCCTAACATACTGGCTCTGGCTCCGTATTCCACGGCCCGCGATGAATTCAAGGGGGGAGACATCTCTGTGTGGCTTGATGCCAACGAGAGTCCCTACGACAATGGCGTGAACCGTTATCCCGACCCGCATCAGCATCAGCTCAAACAGCATATCGCAGAGCTGAAGGGTGTGCGCCCGGAGCAGATTTTTGTGGGTGGAGCCGGCTCTGACGAGGCGATTGACCTGGTCTACCGTATATTCTGCCGTCCGGGCGAGGACAATGTCGTGGCTATCGCTCCGAGCTACGGGGTCTATAGCGTGGCCGCGGCAATCAATGATGTGGAGTATCGAGAGGTGCAGCTGCGCAGCGATTTCTCTCTTCCGGTCAACCGTCTGCTCAAGGCTGCCGACCCGCGCACCAAAGTGATATGGATTTGTTCGCCCAACAATCCGACAGCCAATGCTTTTCCCCGCGCAGATATAGCGCGTCTGGCCGAGGCATTCGACGGAATTGTGGTGGTTGACGAGGCTTACATCGATTTCTCGGAGCGTGGCTCGATGCTTGATGTGCTCGACAGCTATCCCAATGTAATCGTGCTCCAGACATTTTCAAAGGCATGGGGACTGGCGTCGCTGCGACTGGGCATGGCATTTGCCTGCGAGGAGGTGGCCGCATTGTTCTCTAAGGTAAAATATCCGTATAATGTGAACGGCCCGACCCAGCTTAAGGTCATGGAGCATATCGCCGGCGACGATATCGCTGAGCATGTGGCGGAAATCATACGTGAGCGCGACGCGCTTGCGGCGATGTTGCGTGAGCTGTCGTTTGTCAGCGAGGTATTCCCCTCTGATGCCAATTTCATTCTTGTGAAGGTCGACGGCCCCGATGAGGTGTATGACTATCTTGTGGAGAACGGAGTCATAGTGCGCAACCGCAGCCGTCTGCTTGCCTGCGAGGGGTGTCTGCGCGTGACAGTCGGAACTCCGCAGGAGAATGCGCGTGTGATATCGTTATTGAAAGAATACAGCGGCAATAATCAGCAGCCATCATGAAAAAAGCCATATTCATCGACCGCGACGGCACAATAATCGCGGAACCTGCCGACGAGCAGATCGACTCACTGGAGAAACTGCGCTTCGTGCCGGGGGCGATATCCGCATTGCGTGCTCTCGCAGGAAAGGGCTATGAGCTTGTCATGGTCAGCAACCAGGACGGCCTTGGCACGGCATCTTTCCCCGAAGAAACATTCTGGCCCGCACACAATATGATGCTCGACACATTGCGCGGCGAGGGGGTGGAGTTTGACGACATACTGATCGACCGCAGTTTCCCGCATGACAATGCTCCGACCCGCAAGCCGCGTACCGGCATGCTCGGTCGATATATTGACGGAAGCTACGATCTGGGCGCGTCGTTCGTTATCGGCGACCGGCTCACCGACATGGAGCTCGCCGTCAATCTCGGAGCGCAAGGCATAATGGTGGGGGAGACCGGCGAGCTGCCGCAGGGGTGCGTCATGGCCACATCCGACTGGATGGAGATAGCGCGGCGCATACTATCGTCAGGACGCGACGCTCATATCGCACGCAACACCTCTGAGACGAAAATCGACCTCTATCTCAATCTTGACGGTGGCGCTCCGTCGAAAATCGACACCGGTCTGAAATTTTACGACCACATGCTTGACCAGATACCCCACCACGGAGGCGTCACGCTAAATATCACCTGCCGCGGCGATCTCGAGGTCGACGAGCATCACACGATGGAGGATGTGGCGATAGCTCTCGGCGAGGCCATATATCAGGCATTGGGATCGAAACGGGGCATCGAGCGCTACGGCTTTGTGTTGCCTATGGACGAGAGCAGGGCTATGGTGCTGATTGATTTCGGAGGCCGCAGCGAGCTTGTGTGGGATGTTGATTTCACCCGTGAGTATGTGGGCGACACTCCTACCGAGATGTATGCGCATGTGTTCAAGTCACTCGCCTCGGCAATGCATGCCAATCTGTATGTGTTGGCACGCGGAGAGAATAACCATCACATCATCGAAGGGGTGTTCAAGGCATTTGCACGGGCATTGCGCCAGGCAGTGAGCCGCAATCCGTTCAGCTACGACCTGCCTTCGAGCAAAGGTGTATTATAAGTAAAACAGGATATCAGAATGATAGCTATAATAGATTATAAGACCGGCAATCTCCGCTCGGTGGAGAATGCACTCAACCGCCTCGGCGCGGAATGGGCGCTGACGGCCGATGCCGAAACGATACGTCGTGCCGACAGGGTGCTGCTTCCGGGAGTAGGTCATGCCGGCGAGGCAATAGGGCGTCTACGCGAGGCCGGTCTCGACGAGGTGATAAAACGTCTGCGCCGTCCGGTGCTCGGCATCTGTGTAGGCATGCAGGTGATGTGCAGGCATACCGACGAGGGTGATGCCGACGGAATAGGACTGTTTGACACCCGCGTGCGTCGTTTCCAGCCGCAGCCGGGCGACAAAGTGCCGCACATGGGCTGGAACAGTATCAGCAATCTTGAAGGGAAACTGTTTAAAGGAATTGAGCCCGGAAGCTATGTATATTACGTGCATTCGTTCCGGGCAGACCTGTGTCCCGACACCATAGCTACGACACGCTACGGAGCGGGCGGCATGATGTTTAGCGCGGCGCTGAAATATGAGAATTTCTACGGCACGCAGTTCCATCCCGAAAAAAGCGGAGATGTGGGAGAGAAGATATTGAAAAATTTCCTGAGCCTATGAGCGGACAGATAGATATAATACCCGCAATCGATATAATCGACGGGAAGTGTGTGCGGCTGTCGCAGGGCGACTACAATGCAAAAACGGTGTATGACGCGTCGCCGGTCGATATGGTAAAGCGTTTCGCCGACCACGGGTTCACGCGCATTCATGCCGTCGACCTTGACGGCGCTAAGGCCGGGCGTCCGTGCAATCTGCGGGTGCTCGAGCAGATGGCTTCGGCTAGCTCTGAGGCGCGCATAGAGTGGGGCGGCGGCATAAAGACTGACGACGACATGCGCGATTGTGTCAATGCCGGATGCGCGTTTGCCGTGATAGGCAGTGTGGCCGCAAAGCAGCCGGAGCTTTTCGAAAAGTGGCTCGGGCGATATGGATGTGACATGATGGTGCTCGGCGCTGACCTTCGTGACGGCAAGGTGGCGGTGTCGGGATGGCTCGGCGATACGGACATCACGATTGACAATATCGTGCAGCGTTTTCTCCCTGCCGGACTGACCCAGGCAATCGTGACCGACATCTCGCGCGACGGCATGCTGCAGGGACCGTCGTTCGACCTGTACACTGAGATACAGGCGAAGTATCCTGATGTCGACTTCACCGTAAGCGGCGGCATATCTTCGCTCGCCGATGTGGAGAAATGCGCGGAGCTCGGTCTGCGCCGCGTCATTGTCGGGAAGGCGCTTTATGAAGGTCGTGTCACGCTTAATCAACTTGAAAAATTATGTTAGCAAAACGTATCATACCGTGCCTTGATGTAAAGAACGGGCGCACCGTCAAAGGCATTAATTTCGAGGGGCTCGCCGATGTGGGTGACCCGGTGGAACTTGGTGCAAGATATGCGCTCGAAGGCGCCGACGAACTTGTGTATCTCGACATCACGGCTTCGAAAGAGGGTCGTTCGACATTCACACGAATGGTGGAACGGGTGGCCGACCGTGTCAACATACCGTTTACGGTCGGTGGCGGCATATCGTCGGTCGACGATGCCGCGGCGTTGCTTGACGCCGGTGCCGATAAGATTACCGTCAACTCGGCCGCAGTGGCAAATCCGTATCTCATCAGTGAAATTGCAGCGAAATACGGCAGTCAGTTTGTCGTTGTGGCTATAGACGCCCGCACCATCGACGACGGCTCATGGCGTATCACCACCCACGGAGGTTCGCGCCTGACCGATATCGAGCTCTTCGAGTGGGCGCATAGGGTGCAGAGCCTGGGTGCTGGCGAGATACTGTTCACCTCCATGAACCATGACGGCACACGCTCGGGCTACCCATGCCAGACGTATGCGGCGCTTGCCTCGGCTCTCGATATTCCGGTCATCGCGTCAGGTGGAGCAGGCAGTGTCAGCGATATCGCCGATGTGCTCACCGACGGACGCGCCGATGCCGCTCTTGCCGCAAGTATCTTCCACTACGGCGAAATCACTATCGACGCTCTCAAGCGACAGCTTGCAGCGCGAAACATACCAGTAAGATTATAATTCCGACAATATGAATTTTTCCGATTTCAATCTCGATAAATGTGCCGACGGACTGCTGCCCGTCGTTGTTCAAAATGCAGTGACGCTTAAGGTGCTCATGCTTGGATACATGAACAGGAAAGCGCTTGAAAAGACAGTGGCCGAGGGGCGTGTCACATTTTACAGCCGCACGCGCGGCACACTGTGGACAAAAGGGGAGACCTCGGGCAATTTCCTCGAAGTAAAGGATATGTATGCCGATTGCGACGGCGACACTCTGCTTATCAAGGCAATTCCGGTCGGGCCTACGTGTCACCGTGGCACTGAGGCCTGCTTCGATACTCCGGCCGAGGACGGTTTCATACGCTCGCTTTCGAAACTCATCGAGAGGCGGCATGCAGAGATGCCCGAAAATTCCTACACCACCAAGCTCTTTATCAAAGGGGTGAAAAAAATAGCCCAGAAAGTGGGCGAGGAAGCCGTAGAGTCGACAATCGAGGCTGTCGACGGCAACCGTGACCGCTTCATCTACGAGGCTTCCGACCTCATATATCACCTGCTCGTGCTCATGGAGCAGATGAACGTCACCCTCCCCGAAATAGAGCGCGAACTCCTCCAGCGCCACAGCTGATACCGACACTTTTTGGGATCAAGCCGAAATAACAGTACTTGGAAATATAGTAATTCCCGGCTTTGCCTTGAGGGTGTTGCAGCGCTTCATATTGTGTGGGTGTTGCAGAACTCAGAGAAATACCTCCAAAATGTAGGGATGCACGGCTCGTACGTCCGCTAATAAACTGATTATCAGGTATTACAAGCGGACGCACGAGCCGTGCGTCCCTACAATATGAAGTTTTGCAACACCCTCACAGCAATATTAAACTGAGACTGTAATATGAACAGCAATTTGGGCTTGAGCCATTTTTTGCCGCAATGGCAAATATTAGATTAAAAAAAATTGTAATTTGCAGTAATGATTCGGGGGTGTTGTCTGTCTTAATATATATGAGTTGAGCGGAGGTTGATAATTAATCATCTATTTTTATATTTATATATGTTAAGTGGCAATATCATGTACGGAATTATATGCAGATTTAAGACTTTGGTGCTGTCGGTAGGCTTGTCGGCGGCGGGATGCACGCAGTTCGCGCTTTCGGCGCGTACGATAAGCGGAACAGTATGTTCAGACAGCGATTCCACCGCCATTGTCGGAGCATCGTGCCGACTGTTTGCCGGCGAACGTTTTCTTGCCGGAACCGCCTCGGGCGATAACGGTGTGTTTGAAGTCGCCACCGATGATAATTCGGGTGTGCGTCTCGAGGTGTCGATGACGGGCTTCAATACGACGGAAATCGTGATACCCGGATCTGGTGACTCCTCGCTGGGCACGGTGTATCTGTCGGAAGGCGTGACACTCGGAGAGGTGACTGCGACCGCTTCAGGAGTGTCGGAAGTGCGGGGACGAACAATACTGTTTCCGTCGGCTTCTGACGTGAAAGCCTCTTCCACGGCGGTGAGTCTTTTCCAGAAACTGCCACTTGCCGGCCTTGATGCCAACCCTATTAGCCGGACGGTGACGGTCGACGGCCGGACGCCTGTCATACTCATCAATGGAGTGCCGTCGACGATTGATGATTTCAACTCGCTGCAGCCTAAGGATATCGCAAAGATAGAGTATTCGCGTATCACGCCTGCCCGCTATGCCGACCGTGGTAACAGCGGCTTCATAAACATAACGCTCAAGGAGCGGAGCGACGGCGGACAGATATATGCATGGGGGCGCAGTGCTGTCAGTACGGCATTCGTCGACGCAAACATAAAGACTTCATATCATCAGGGCGCTTCACAATTCTCGCTCCTCTACAGTCCGTCGTGGAGAAACTATCAGCAGGTATATGACGATACCGACGAGAGTTTCATCGGTGATGATTTCCGTGTCGACCTGCAGACGCACGACCGCAATCCGTTTAATTACAGTTATCACAACGTGAGGTTGAAATATGACTGGACGCCGACTGCAAACACGCTGTTTTCGGCTACTTTCCGCGTGATGCCGAGTGTCAACAAAAGCCGCTTCATCAGTTCGACGCATGACTCGAGCCTTGGTGACTATAATAATCTCAATCACGTGAAAAGCAATGACTTCTCACCCTCGCTCGACCTGTTTTTTCGACATGATTTCAATAGCCGTAATTCAATCGAGGCGCAGATAGTGGGTACACTCAGTTCGAGCGACTACCGCCGCACCAACAGTTATGTATATGATGACGGCGATGTGACCGACTATGTGATGGATGTCGACAGTCGCCGCCGGTCGTTGATTTCCGAGGTGTGTTACAATCATTCGTTCAGCGACAACACATCACTCTCGGCCGGACTCCAGAACACCCTGTCGAGAAGCACCAACAGATATCTGTTGTCGGATAACAAGCCGGTGCTGACCGAAAACAACAACTATGCCTACGCGCGGCTCGGACAGCAGGTCGGCGATGTGTATCTGTCGCTTGCCACCGGAGTGAAGATGTTCTGGACCAAAAACGACCTTAACCGCCGTCATTTCATCAAAAATCTATCTACGGCGCAGGTTTCGTGGACTATCGACCGGCACTGGAGTGTGAACGGTGCATTCAGCTATTCGCCGTCGATACCATCGCTTTCGGCGCTTACCGACTGTCCGCAGCAGCAGACGCCCTACCTTGTGTCAAACGGAAATCCCGACCTCAAGGTGTCAGATATTTATTACGGCCAGATTTCAGGCTCATACCGCACCGGAAAGTTCTCGGCGACATATATAGCGGCAGTGATGGATATGCGCGGCAATGAAATAAATGATGTCGCATATCTGGGCGACCATTTGTTTCTGCGGCAGACAGTCAACGGCAAGTGGCTGCGTTATATGAATAACGCCGTGAAACTGAAGATATCGGAAATAGCGGGGTTCGGAGCCAGCGCAAGTTTTTCCGTGGAATATTATCAGTCGGCGGCGGAGTCGTGGAAGCATCATCTGACAACATTTGACGCCAATTTCACTATGTGGTGGAACCACGGTCCGTTTACCGTGTCATATTGGCGCAGAGTGCCGGGCAAGTATCTCAACGGAAATTATGTCGGAAAATATGAGAACGGCGATGCTTTGAGCGTAGAGTACAAGCCCGGATCGCACTGGACGCTCGGTGTCGACTGGATGTATATGTTTGAACGTCGTGGCTCGCAGTATCCGTCGTGGAGTTATTCGCCGGTCAATCCGTCATCATCTGACCGCTATATCCGCAACAATGGCAACATGGTGGTGTTGTCGGCAAGCTATTCGGCTGATTTCGGCACGCTGTTCCGCTCGTCGCGGCGTTCGCTCAACAACTCCGACAACGCATCCTCATTGCTGAAATTGTAACGTTGTTTTCCACTCAAACTGTTGGCGAAGGCAATGGCTAACATGTTTCCGATTTTATTCAAACTTTTCGATAATGAACCGAAAAATTGATGTTTGCGAGAAAAATATCGAGAAAAAGTTTTGGGGAAATTTGGTGGATTGGGGGGAATGTTGTAATTTTGCGGAGCTTTTAAGCATAACTTTTATTTATTAACACTTTAAACATCCGAAAGAATGCATTTGAATTCTGAAGAAAAAGTAGAAATCTTTGAGAAGTACGGTAAGGGCAAGACTGACACTGGCTCACCTGAAGCACAGATTGCATTATTCTCAGTCCGTATCTCTCATTTGACTCAGCACCTGAAGTCAAATCACAAAGATTATACAACAGCTCGCGCTCTTAAGATGCTTGTAGGTAAACGTCGTCGCCTTCTCGACTATCTTGCGAAGAAGGATATCAACCGCTACCGCGCAATCATCGCTCAAAAAGAGCTTGGTATCAGAAAGTAAGAGCCGAGGCTATCTACTTGAAGATTACAAAAAATCAGCGTCGCATCAATTGTGTGGCGCTGATTTTCTTTTGCTTGTGCCCATGGCGAGCCGGAGGCCGGGGTCTACGCCCGCTCCGCGTTCTGCGAACCCCGGTTAATCAGGAACACGAGCCTTCGGCTCTCCGTAGATGCCGGAGTGCGTTGTTTTTCCGCGCCATTGGCTGCCTGGCGTCCCTACTTTCTACAGGGCTGCTGTGTCAACGGGCGGGTGTGTATCCGGAATTTATTAATGTCGAGGGGTTGTTGTAAAATTGGGGTGACAGTATGTCGGTCAGTGCGGTGTCAGGATTTTTTTCGAGGAATGAGTTGACGATGCGGTAGCCAACATAACGTCCGAACCGGCCGGGGAGCTCGGCTGATAAAGGCTGTGAGGCGGGTGATGGCGCGCAAAGCCGTTGGGCAAGCGCCATGTCGGTGGAGTATATGATATTGTCGGTGGCCATCTTTCGCCATGCCTCGGCTTCGAGGGTCTGAGCCTTGTCAAACTGAGCCGGAGTCCAACCCATAAGGGTGGCGGTGTCGTTGATGCCGGTAAGTGCTGACACGGCTTTGAGCAGGGCGCCTTCGTAGATGAAATATTGTATTGCCGTCGGAGCGCTCTCCGCCTTGAATGGATATTCTACCGATAGAACGGCTTCGGCGATGTCGAGCGGGATATATTCCGCGGTTTTGGTGAACCGGGCATATTCCGGCATGGTTGAGTATGCGTCATGGGTGGCACCGAGGTAGTGGTTGAGAGCTATGTAGACCACGGAGTCGACGAGCATCACCTGTTGTCGATAGGGGGAGATTATGCCGTAGTAGGAGTAGGATGGCAGTGACGGTGTCAGTCTGCGCATATTGGCGTTGAGTGCGCCGAGACGCTTCTCGATATCAGATGTGGTGGGGTAGGCTTTTTCGACTTCTGGTCCGAACATTGTGAATGCAGCGGTGTGGCTCAGCGAATCGATTGACGCGGGAATGTTGCCTGTTGATGCTCCCATCAGATATATGTAGTCGTAGAGCGGTATGGCGAGCGAGTCGACCACAACATGCTGACGCTGAGCCGGCATAGACGGGAATTGCTCGACGAGTCTGTCGAGACGGGTGAAAGGTGCGCTCTGTGAGGCGCTGTCAGAGGCGTCGCCGTTTTTTGACGAGCACGCTGCGGCTATCAGTGAGAGGGAGAGGATGGAAGGTAGGATGTATCTCATGCTTTTGGTTGAATTGTGCACAAAATTAGTCAAAAATATTATTTAACGAAATTTGGGAGGGGAGGAGGTGCGATATTTGTCTTATTTTTGCTAAATTTGTCAGATATTTATATGCCGGCAAGATGTCATGCTTGCGCCGGATAAAAAATATATGTGTTGAAAGTCAGATTTTTAAAATATATATTGACATTTCTGTCGCTTGTTGTCTTAGCGTTTAACGCTGAGGCAAAGCCGTTTGTTGTGGTGATTGACCCCGGTCACGGGGGCAAGGACTACGGCGCGATAGGGGCTGTCACCAACGAGAAAACCATAAATCTCAATGTCGCTAAGAAGCTCGGCGAAAAAATCCGAAAGAATTATGGCGAGGATGAGGTGAAAGTGGTCTACACGCGTGATAAAGATGTGTTTATAGCGCTGAATGACCGTGCCAGAATAGCCAATGAGGCCAAAGGCGACCTTTTCATATCGATACATGTCAATTCGGTGGACAAGAAGAACAAGCGACGTGCGACAATCGCCGGCACTGAGGTGTATACCTGCGGACTGCACCGCACGGAAAGCAACCTTGAGGTTGCCAAGCGCGAGAATGCCGTGATGTATCTGGAGGATGATTATTCGCAAAAATATCAGGGTTTCGACCCGACGTCGCCGGAGTCGTATATAGCGTTTGAACTTAACCAGAGCAAGCACCTCGACCGCAGCATAGAGTTTGCCACGCTTGCCAAGGATTATCTTACCACAACTGCGCGGCGTGTCGACAAGGGTGTGAAGCAGGCCGGCTTTTGGGTGTTGTGGTCGACAGGAATGCCCGCAGTGCTTGTCGAACTCGATTTCATAAGCAACCCGACATCGGAAAAATTCATGGCATCGGCCGACGGAGTGGAGAAATTGTCAAAATCGCTCTATCAGGCTTTTGCCGATTATTATACGGCTGTCAACGGCGGCCAGCGCCCGGCGGGAAAGGCCTCGTCGGCAAAAAGTGACAACGCCGGCACAACGGTCGAGCCGACCGCAGAGGCTGAGAGTGTTGACGATGATGCCGCCGGAAGCGATGCTCCGGCCGCTGTTGAATATCGTGTGCAGGTGCTTGCAAGCGACAAGGCAGTGTCGACATCATCCAGACTGTTCAAGGGTGAGAAGGTTAGCGAATATTTCGACAGAGGGATGTATAAATACACTGTGGGACATTTCCGTAGCCAGTCAGAGGCTGAGAAATCGCTGCGAAGGCTCAGAAAGAAATTTCCGCAGGCATTCATCATAAAGATGGAAAACGGACGCCGCGTCGACTGACAGCATGCAGTGACGCGTCGCATATTGAAAGAAGAAATAATGAATCTATATTATATATGAAAAAGTTATTCACAAAAGAGATGATGATAGGGGCTTGCGTGCTAATCGCGCTGGCAATCCTGTTTTTCGGAATTGAATATCTCAAGGGGGTCAGCATCTTCCGGCCGTCAAACTACTATTATGCAGTCTACACCGATGTCAAAGGTCTTGAAGTGTCGGCGCCTGTGATGGTCAACGGATATAAAATCGGTCAGGTCGACAATGTGGAACTCATGTATGACCGCCCGGGCAATGTGCTCGTGTCAATGAGCCTTGATAAAAAATTCAGAATACCTGTCAACTCGAAGGCTCTGATTGAAAGCAGTCTTCTCGGCACCGCCTCGGTGAAAATCGAAATGGCCCGTGGCAGTGAATTCTATACTCCCGGCGACACAATTCCCGCAGGTATCGCCTCAGGCATGATGGATCAGGTGTCGGAACAGCTCCTTCCCGGTGTTAGCGGCATGATGCCGAAACTTGACTCGATATTCACGAATATCAACAACATTACCGGAAACGAGGCATTGCTCCAGTCGTTCAAAAATATCGAGGAACTGACAGCTACGCTCAACTCCACAGCTAAAGCTCTTAACGCCACAGTCCGTACGCTTCCGTCTACTGTCGGATCGGTCAACGGAGTCATTTCGTCGGTCGACAGCCTTGTGGCAGATCTCAACCGCGTGACTTCGGAGATAGCCAACGCACCGATTGACTCCACGCTCAATAACTTCAACCGCATATCAGCCGACCTCGCAGCAATCACAGGTCAGCTTCAGGATCCCAACTCGACGGTGGGAGCTCTGCTCAACGATTCAGGTCTTTACGACAATCTGACAAAAGCATCGCAAAGTCTTGACTCTCTGCTTGTGGATATTCGCAAAAATCCGAAACGCTACATCAGCATCAAACTGCTGTAGTCACATGACTCTTTAATTACATCAACAGACCGGCCGATGTCGAGATGGTATGCAGAAATAATATTGCCGCTCCCTCTCGACACTACTTTCACCTACGCCATACCGGCGGAGATGGAGAGCAGTGTCAGAGTCGGTTATCGCGTCATTGTGCCGTTCGGGCGCAAGAAATACTATACCGGAATAGTAAGGGCGCTCACCAATATAGCTCCCGACGGATTTGAAACTAAGGAGGTAGCCGTAGCGCTCGACAATTATCCTGTAGTGATACATCCGCAGCTCAAACTCTGGGAGTGGGTGGCCGAATACTATATGTGTGCGGTGGGCGATGTCTACAAGGCTGCCGTTCCTTCCGGGCTGAAGGTGGAGAGCGAGACCTACGTTGAGATCAACCCCGACTATGAGCCGGCCGATGACATGCCCCTCGATGACCGTGAGGCATTGGTGGTGTCGCTGCTCGGCGAGGAAAAATGCATGGCAGTGTCGGCGATAGCGCGAGAAATCACAGTCAAAAATCTGGCGGCGCTTATCACCCGGATGATTGACCGCGGAATACTTGTAATCTCCGAGAAAATCGTGGAGAGATACCGTGCCGTGAAGCAGACGGTGGTGGTTCCCGCCTACGATATGTCGTCGATTTCCGAGGCGTTTGCGTTGGTGAAGGGGGCTAAAAAGCAGGAGACACTTCTGCTGACCCTGACCGAACTGAGCGGAGTCAACCGCAAGGGGGAGCAGGTGAAAGAGGTTAACCGCAAGATGCTTCTTGACCGTGCGGGGGTGACGTCGGCAGTGCTCGGCGCTGTTGTGAAAAAGGGATTGGCGCGTCTGGAAAAACGGGAAATAAACCGGTTTAAGTTTGAAGGTAAGCCTTCGGGCAGTCTTCCGTTGCTGACGCAGGCACAGATGAAGGCGTGTGATGAAATCACTACGCTCTGGCGCGACAAGTCGACTGTGTTGCTTCATGGCGTGACATCGAGCGGCAAGACAGAGATTTACGCACATCTGATTGACGCGGCGCTGAGCCGTGGCGAGCAGGTGTTGTATCTTGTGCCGGAAATCGCGCTTACCACACAGCTCACGCGGCGGTTGCAGAATATCTTAGGAAACAGTATTGTCGTCTATCACTCGAAGTTTTCCGATAACGAGCGTGTGGATATATGGAAAAACATGCTCTCTGAGCAGGGGCCGCGGGTGATACTCGGGGCACGTTCGTCATTGTTCCTGCCGTTCGGGCGTCTCGGACTCGTCATTGTCGACGAAGAGCATGAGGCGAGCTACAAGCAGTCAGACCCCGCACCGCGCTACAATGCGCGCGACACGGCGCTCGTGCTTGCCTCGATGCATGGAGCCAAAGCTTTGCTCGGAAGCGCCACTCCATCGGTTGAAACCTATTATAAGGCGCTCAACGGCAAGTTCGGACTTGTAACACTTACTACCCGCTATAACGAGTTGCCGCTGCCTCCGATACGCATTGTCGACATGAAGAGGGCGCGTCAGAAGGGAGAGGTCAACGGACCGCTGTCGCTTGATGCCGTAAGGAGCATAAACGGAGCCGTCGGGGCATCACGGCAGGCCATCTTGTTTCGCAACCGCCGCGGCTTTGCGCCGATGGTGCGCTGCAAGCAATGCGCATGGGTGCCGAGGTGTCAGTTCTGCGACGTGTCGCTGACCTATCACAATCATTCGCGTCAGCTTGTGTGTCATTATTGCGGGGCGGTGTATGAATTGCCTGACCTGTGTCCGCAGTGCCATCAGCCGTCGATTGAGGTGATAGGCTATGGCACGGAAAGGGTGGAGGGTGAGATCGAGAGTGTGTTTCCTGCGAGCAAAGTGCTCCGGATGGACCTTGACACAACCCGCAACAAAGACGGCTACGAATCGATTATCGATGCGTTCTCTTCGGGGAAAGCCGATATACTTGTCGGCACGCAGATGGTGACGAAAGGGCTTGATTTCCGTTCGGTGTCGTCTGTGGTCGTAATCAATGCCGACGAGCTTATCAACATTCCCGACTTCAAGGCGTCGGAGCGGGCGTTCAACATGCTTGAGCAGGTGTCGGGACGCGCCGGGCGCGGAGAAGGAGGCGACAGTGAGGTGATCATTCAGACATACACACCCGACCACCCGATATTGCAGTTTGTGGCAGGGCATAGCTACACGGCCTTCTACGAGCATGAGATCGAGGAGCGCAAGCGGTATCTATATCCGCCGTTCACAAGGATTATCTATATTTATCTGAAGCATGCCGACGCGGGTGTGTTGCAGCAGTTTTCCAATGCCTACGCGCAGATGCTCGCGTCGCAACTCGGAAGCAGGGTCAGCGGTCCGGATCAGCCTCGGGTCACACGTGTAAAATCGCTCTACATACAGAAAATAATGATAAAGGTCGAGGCGGGGGCATCGCTGGCAAAATTGCGCGGAGTGCTGAAAGACACGTATGTGAGGATGGCAAAAAATCCGGCGATAAAAAATTCGCAGGTCTATTATGATGTCGACCCCTGATGCTATGTCGACGGCGGTGTGACGCTGTTACGGATATGATACGCGGTGGAATGGACTTGTTTAGATTGAGTCTAAATAGGTGGGGCTTGTGCCGAGGTGGTTCAAAACACTTCAAATACGGTCGGTTGCGGGGAATATATAGCCGTGCGGGCATATTTTTTCACGGAAGGCGCATGATTGTGATAATGCGATGTAAAGTGTTGAAAAATAGTGTGTTGTTGAGTGGATGTGCAGCGGAGGTTTAACTGAATGTTCCACGTTTTTATAAGTTGCTGACTTACAGAATAGTTGCAGTCTTTACCGAATTTCCAAATAAAACATCACTTTTTTTTATAAAATATTTGTCGGAAATTTGTATTGGCAAGAACAGCCCTTAAACGAATACACTTGATGGAAAAAACTCCCTTACAACTGTGGGACGACTGTCTGCGGATAATCGCTGACAACATCCCCTCCGAACAATTTGACGCGTGGTTTCGACCGGTCACGCTCAAAAGCTATGTCGACGGCAAGGTTACGCTTACCGTCCCGACCTCGTTTTTCGTAGAGTATATTGAAGAGAGATTTTCCAAGCTCCTCGGCGCGGCCATCAAGCGTGTGTTCGGAGCGGAAACCAAGCTGTTCTACCATTACAATCAGGTGCAGAACGAACCCACTACGGCGGTCGACATACGTAGTGCAGCACCTTCAGCCGCTCCAAAGAAAGGCCTTCCCTCGGCAAATCCGTTCAACACGCCCGTGCAGGTGCCTTTCGATTCGCAGCTCAATCCGCGATACACTTTCGACAACTACTGTGGCTCTGAAAGCAACAAGATAGCATTGTCGATAGGCAAAGCGATAGGCGGCGACCCCGACAACAAGACATTCAACCCGCTGTTTATTTTCGGTCCGTCGGGAGTCGGAAAGACGCATCTGATGCATGCCATCGGTCTGAGTCTGAAGGAGCGTCGTCCGCAGTTGCGGGTGCTCTACATCAGTTCGCGTCTGTTTGAGAGCCAGTTTACGGTGGCGTCGCGCAACGGACGCATCAACGACTTCATACATTTCTATCAGAGCATCGACGCCCTCATCATCGATGACATTCAGGACCTGATAGACAAGGAAAAGACGCAGAACACTTTCTTCCACATATTCAGCCATCTGCACCTCAACAACAAGCAGATAATCATCTCGAGCGACTGCTCTCCCTCCATGCTCAAGGGAATGCCCGAACGACTGCTTACGCGCATGAAGTGGGGCATGACGGTGGAGCTGGAGCGTCCGGATATGAATCTGCGCCGCAATGTGCTGACCCGCATCGCCGAGCAGGAGGGTCTGCCGGTGTCAGACGAAGTGCTTGAGTTTATCGCCTCGAATGTGACCGGAAGCATCCGCGAACTTGAAGGTATCATGGTGTCGCTTGTGGCCCGTGCAGCCATCCTCAACCGTCAGATTGATTTTGACCTCGCCCGTACGGTGATATCCAACGCTGTTAAAATCAACAAGAAACAGATCAACTTCGAGATGGTGACACAAAGCGTCAGCGCGCATTACAACATAGAGCCCGACGCTATTTTCACCAAGTCGCGCAAGCGTGAGGTGTCAGATGCCCGACAGATGGTAATGTATATGGCGAAAAAGCATGCCAAGATGGCGTTGACGGCCATCGGCACGCGTCTGTCGCGCACACATGCCACTGTGCTCTACGCCTGCAAAAGCATCGAGGACCGTCTACTCCACGAAAAGCAGCTTCAGGATGATGTGGAAGCAATAGAAAAAGATTTCATGAAGGGATAACAAACCCCATCCGATAAAATGACAAAAGCCGGAATTGCTTCCGGCTTTTGTCATTTTATCGGATATGAAGGTGTTGCGGAACTTCCGGGTTTTGCAACACCCGATATGTGGGAGGATTATTATTTTTTTGGGAATGGGAAACCGTTGTTTTCGATGAAATCGTGGTATACGGCAGAGAAGTATTCGTTGTTCTTGCGCGTATAGCGTACGTCGGTGAAAACCTGAGCGAGAGTTTTCTTTCCGTTTTCAGCGATGAAACCGGCGCTTTCGGGCAGGCTTTCCTTATAGGCATAATATTCGGCTGTCTCGGAGTCATCAGGACGGCGGTAGTGCTCGCGGTGGAGTATGGCACGCAGCGGAAGCCTGTCGGAAACGAAGCCTTCATCGGCCGGCCAGCCGACGGATATAGTGCATACGGGGATGACTCTTTCAGGGAGTTGCAGAGTTTTTGCTATCTGCGGAGCATTGTAGGTGGTAGTGCCGAGGTAACAGCAGCCGAGGCCTTGCTGTTCGGCAATGGTGACGAACTGCTGTGTGAAGATTGCAGTGTCGAGCACAGCAGTCATGAATGACTGAAAGTTGTCGTAGCCATGGTCGGCGTCAGATATGTCGCACCAGTGGCAGAAGCGGTTGAAATCGGCGCAGAATGTAAGCAACACAGTGGCGCCGGTGGCGGCCGGCTGATTGAAATGCGCCGGAGCGAGTTTTTTTATCGCTTCGGGGTCGCGGGTGACGATTACGCTGTAAAGCTGCATGTTGCCGGTGGTGGGTGCATGTGAAGCTTTTTCGATTATGTCGTCAAGCATATCTTCGCTTACCTCGCGGTCGGAGTAACGGCGTATCGTGCGGCGTCGGGTCCAGTAGTCGTTATTGTCGTATGTCATTGTCAAGTGTTTTAAAAAAGTCAAAGTTAAGCAATTTATTTTAAAGTGCAAATTGTGATTTTTCAGATGTTTGAATGTCAGTGTGTTATGTTAAAATGTAAATTTTGTGAGAACGGTGTATTGCTCAATTTGCTGATATTCAGGATTGTTGATTTTTGAATTGGAAAACTTATCAACAATCGACAGCTTTTGTTATTGTAAAATTTGGCAATGAATTAAAAAAGTGCCTACTTTGCGTTGCGAAAAAACAAACAAGCTTTATCTAATTTAAAAATATCATGGACCGACCAGTTTACAACTATGACGAAGCCTTTAATGCGTCGCTCAAATATTTTGACGGCGACGAACTTGCCGCACGTGTGTGGGTGAGCAAGTATGCGTTGAAGGATTCGGCCAACAATCTTTATGAACTCACTCCCGACGACATGCACCGCCGTCTTGCGGGAGAGATAGCACGAATTGAGGACAGATATCCCAATGCGATGAGTGCTGAGGAAATCTTCTCATATCTCAAGGATTTCAGATATATCGTGCCGCAGGGAAGCCCGATGACCGGCATCGGCAATGACCTGCAGGTCGGTTCGCTCTCCAACTGTTTTGTAATCGGACTTGACGGCCAGCCCGACTCATACGGCGGCATCATACTTATCGACCAGGAGCAGGTGCAGCTTATGAAACGTCGCGGAGGTGTGGGCCATGACCTGTCGCATCTGCGCCCGAAAGGGAGTCCGGTCAAGAATTCGGCGCTGACATCTACTGGTCTGGTGCCCTTCATGGAGCGCTATTCCAACTCCACGCGCGAAGTGGCACAGGACGGACGCCGCGGCGCGCTGATGATGACCGTGTCGATCAAGCATCCCGACGCCGAGGCATTCATCGACGCAAAGATGACGCAGGGCAAAGTGACCGGCGCGAATGTGTCGGTGCGCATTGACGATGGTTTCATGCGAGCCGCGACTGAGGGCACTCCATATATACAGCAGTTTCCCGTCGACAGTCAGGAGCCTGTGTTCAGCAAGGAAATAAACGCGCAGGAGCTCTGGGGCAAGATTATACACAATGCATGGAAATCGGCCGAGCCCGGTGTGCTCTTCTGGGATACCATAACGCGTGAATCGCTTCCCGACTGCTATGCCGATCTGGGATTTCGCACCATCTCCACAAATCCGTGCGGCGAGATACCGTTGTGCCCCTACGACTCGTGCCGCCTGCTGGCTGTAAATCTTTTCAGCTACGTTAAGTCACCTTTTACCGCCGAGGCACGTTTTGACTTCGATCTGTTGCGCGAGCATGTCATCAAGGCGCAGCGCATCATGGACGATATCATTGACCTTGAGATGGAAAAGATTGACACAATACTTGAAAAAATCGATTCCGACCCCGAAAGCGAGGAAGTAAAGACCATAGAACGCAATCTCTGGAAAAAGATACGCGCAAAGACACTTCTCGGCCGCCGCACAGGTCTCGGCACAACAGGAGAGGGCGATATGCTTGCCGCCCTTGGTTTGCGCTACGGAACGCCCGAAGCGACAGATTTCTCCGAGAGCGTGCACAAGGCTATTGCCCTGGCAGCCTATCGCTCGTCGGTCGAGATGGCAAAGGAGCGCGGCGCATTTGAGATATATGATGCGGCACGCGAGGAGGGCAATCCGATGATTGCGCGTCTGCGTGAGGCAGATCCCGCCCTTTACGATGACATGAAGGCTCACGGACGCCGCAACATAGCGTGTCTGACAATAGCGCCTACCGGAACGACATCGCTGATGACGCGCACGACATCGGGCATCGAACCTGTGTTCATGCCTGTGTATAAGCGCCGCCGCAAGGTAAATCCGTCAGACGTCGACGCACGTATCGATTATGTCGATGACTCGGGCGACGCATTTGAGGAATATGTGGTGTATCACCCCCGTTTCGTCGACTGGATGAAAGCCAACGGACTTCAGGTCAAGGATGATTACACGCAGGAGGAAATTGATGCGCTCGTGGCACAGTCGCCCTATTACAAAGCCACGGCCAACGATATCGACTGGGTTGAGAAAGTGAAGATGCAGGGAAAGGTGCAGAAGTGGGTCGACCACTCGATTTCCGTCACAATCAATCTTCCGGCAGATGTCGACGAGGCGCTCGTCAACCGGCTGTATGTCGAGGCATGGAAGTCGGGCTGCAAGGGATGTACCGTCTACCGTGACGGCAGCCGTTCGGGTGTGCTCGTGCAGGTCGACAAGAAACCGAAAGCGGCTGAAGTGCAGCCCAAGGCAGTACCGCTGGTGCGTCCGATAGAACTTGAGGCCGATGTGGTGCGTTTCCAGAACAACAAGGAGAAATGGATTGCATTCGTGGGATTGAAAGACGGACGTCCGTATGAGATTTTCACCGGTCTGGCCGATGATGACGACGGTATATTCTGTCCGAAGTCAGTCAACCACGGCAAAATCATCAAGGCAGTTGACGAACACGGTGCGAAACGTTATGACTTCCAGTTTGTCAACAAGCGCGGCCACAAGACCACAATCGAAGGGCTGTCTGACAAATTCAACCCCGAATACTGGAACTACGCCAAGCTAATCTCCGGAGTTCTCCGCTACGGCATGCCGATCGATCAGGTGCTTAAACTTGTGTCGGGACTCGAGCTCGACAGCCAGTCGATCAACACATGGAAGATGGGCGTGGAGCGCGCGCTCAAGAAGTATCTGCCCAACGGCACGCGTGCCAGCGGACAGACATGCCCCAACTGCGGTCAGGAGACGCTGGTGTATCAGGAGGGATGTCTGATATGCACCAACTGCGGCACATCGAAATGTGGCTGACGGCAGCAATATGACAATCGTAACGGTCAAAAAAACATGTTTTAGAGCATAAAACATTAGATAAAGTCAGGCAGAGCCCGATTTTTTGAAAATTTTTCAAAAAATCGGGCCTGCATGTCAAAAAAACATGCTATATTTAAGCCTTGAAAACCTGATTTCGCAACATCGCTGTTTTTTTACCGCGCGTGCCGGCACATGAAATGTCGCCCGAGGGATAGGACGAGCGTCGGTGATTTGTGTGATTATATCAACTTGATAATTATTAAAATCAATCATAATAACAATAACTTCTCATCATCTATGAAGCTAACCTTTAATATCGACTATCGCACCAACTGGGGCGAGGCTGTCTACATCACAGCGCCACTTGCAGAAACCGGCGCCGGCGACTATGACAAGGCTGTCAAGATGCGTCTTATCGGTGACGGCACATGGCAGGCCGTTGTCGAGCTTCCTGACAACACTCCGGATTTTGTGTACCGCTACTTCGTCCGTCATGAGAACGGATATGTTAAGAACGAGTGGGGACACGGGCACAGATTTCACCGCGGCCGCAGCTCGAAGGCATACGAAATATATGACCGCTGGCAGGATCAGCCGTGGGACAAACCGTTCTATTCGACTGTATTCACAGAGTGTGTCAACGGCCGCAAAGAGCGCGACGAGCAGCTTTCGGTGAAAAACGGCATACTCAATCTTTCGGTGGCCGCTCCGATGGTGGCTCCGGATCAGGTGCTTGCGATATGCGGCGAGTGCGAGGCTCTGGGCGAATGGGATCCGACAAAGGCCGTGCGCATGAACGACGCCAATTTCCCCGAATGGAGCGTTAACCTCGAGTTCAAGAACCTTCCTGAGATATTTGACTACAAGTTCCTCATCCTTGACAAGGCTTCAGGCGAAGTGGTCGCATGGGAAGGCTGCGACAACCGCACGATGGCGATACGTCCGGCACAGAAGAACGAAGTGCTCGTGGTGGGCGGTCTGCGTTTTGTCAATCCGCTGTCGCCCTGGCGTGGAGCCGGTGTGGCTATACCGGTATTCTCGGTGCGCTCTGACGACGACTTCGGTGTGGGTGACTTCATCGACCTTAAGAAGATGGTTGACTGGGCAGCGTCGACAGGCCAGCGTTTCCTCCAGATACTTCCCATCAACGATACGACTATGACCCATACGTGGACCGACTCGTATCCGTATAACGCCAATTCGACATTCGCACTCCATCCGATGTATCTGCGTCTTAGCGAACTCGGCACCCTCAATGACCCCGAGCGTCAGGCGTATTACGACAATCTCGGCCGAGAGCTCAACGCTCTGAAAGAGATTGACTACGAGCGTGTCAATGAAGGCAAGCTTGCATTCACCCGCGAGATATTCGCACAGGAAGGAGAGAAAGTCGTTGCTTCGGATGAATTCAAGGCATTTGTTGAAAAGAATGCAGGCTGGCTTACGCCGTATGCCGCGTTCTGTGTGCTCCGCGACAAGAACGGCACTCCCGAGTTCGACAAGTGGGGAGAGTATGCAGTGTATGACGAGGCAAAAATCAGCAAGTTTGTAGCTGACAATGCCGCCGACATCAACTTCGTATATTATCAGCAATTTAATCTTGACAAGCAGATGCGCCATGTGCGTGACTACGCTCATGCCAACGGCGTGGCTATAAAGGGTGACATACCTATCGGCATCTCTCGCACGAGCGTCGACGCATGGATTTCACCCCGACTGTTCAATCTCGACTGCCAGGCAGGCGCGCCGCCGGATGACTTCTCGGTGCTCGGCCAGAACTGGGGCTTCCCCACCTACAACTGGGAGGAGATGAACAAGGACGGCTTCGCATGGTGGAAGCAGCGTTTCAGCAAGATGTCGGAATATTTCGACGCCTACCGTATCGACCACGTGCTCGGTTTCTTCCGTATATGGCAGATACCGATGGACGCCATACACGGTCTGCTCGGAGTGTTCAATCCGGCGCTTCCCTACACGCCTGACGAGCTCCGCAACAATTACGATTTCTGGATTGATGTTGACCTGCAGTCGACTCCGTTTATCATGGATTATTTCCTCGGAGATTTCTTCGGCGAGCATGTCGCCGAGGTCAAGGAGCGTTTCCTCAATGATGCCGGCTACGGAAGATATAAGCTCAAGGCTGAGTTTGACACCCAGCGCAAGGTGGCCGATTATTTTGCCACTCAGGAGAAGAGCGAGCGCAATGACCGTATATGCAACGGGCTTCTTGGTCTGATCGATCAGGTGCTCTTTGTTGAGGATCCGTATGAAAAGGGCAAATATCATCCCCGCATCTCCGCTCAGTATACCTATACCTACCGTGCGCTCAACGACTATGAACGCTGGTGTTTCGACCGTCTCTACAACGATTTCTACTATCACCGTCACAATGACTTCTGGTATGGAAAAGCGATGTGGAAACTGCCTCCGCTTATCGAGGCCACGGATATGCTTACCTGTGCCGAGGACCTCGGCATGATACCCGATTGTGTGCCTGCGGTGATGAGCGCGCTTGAGATACTTTCGCTCGAGATACAGCGCATGCCCAAAGATCCGCGCACGGAGTTCGGCAACACATGGAGCTATCCCTATTATTCGGTATGCACGACATCGACCCATGACATGGGCGGCATACGTCAGTGGTGGGAAGAGAACCGTGACAAGACTCAGCATTTCTACAACAGTGTGCTCCATGAAGGAGGTGCTGCTCCGCAGTTTGCCGAGCCGTGGATATGCGAGAAAATCGTCGACCTGCACCTTAAGTCGCCCTCGATGCTGTGTATATTGCCGCTTCAGGACTGGCTTTCCATTGACGGCGAGTTGCGTCGTGTCAATCCGCTTGAAGAGCAGATCAATGTGCCGGCCAATCCGCGTCACTACTGGCGTTACCGCATGCACATCACTGTAGACCAGCTTCTTGCTCAGGATCTGTTTAACCGTCGCCTTGCCGATATGATCCACGACACCGGCCGCTGATTGTCAGTCAAGCATCAGATATTTCGCCCGGAGGAATTTGTTTCCTTCGGGCGTTTTTTTCAGGATGTTGCTATTGCTCAAACTTTCTTAAAAGAGGTGAAGATGCATATCTATCTCAAGCGGCTGTTTGTTATCTATTAAATAGATAATGATAAGCAGTTATGAGAAACACATTGTTGCTGATATTGATATTTGGAGTCATCGCATTATTCGGCTCCAGAATGATTGGTGTAGACTCGCAGCCGGAAAGAGGGCAGCTGGCACCGGATTTTTCGGTGGCGCGCAATGACACCACGGTCAGTCTGCATGATCTGAGAGGAAAGTATGTGCTGTTGGATTTTTGGTCGTCAGCCGATGCCAATTCGCGTCTGAAATCAAACGAATACAATACGTTGCCGATTACAGATACGGGTCGATTGCGGCGGCTTTCGGTCAATTTCGACCGTAGCGAAGAGTTATTCAATGAAATTGTCAACCGCGACCATCTGCACCCCGATGAGCAGTATTTCGCAGGGCAGAGTGATCTTGACAAACTTATTCAGGATTATGGTGTGACGCAGGGTTACAATTCATATCTGATTGACCCGCAAGGCAAGATTATTGCGATAAATCCGGATAACAATTATCTGTCGCAATATTTCAAGATGCGTCCGGCTCTGTCATATAAGTGAAATAAGGATTTTAAGGTCATTAGGGCCTTTAGGGTCAATTAAGGTCTTTAATGTCGCGGTGGGAATTGATGCCTGAATGATATTTAACTGTTGTTGCGGTTGTTTGAGCGCATGCGATAGAGTTTTTCGGTGAAACCTCCTTTTTCAAGAAATCTTTTTTCGAGGGCCTTCAATTGGCGGAACAGCAGGTAGTATGAGCCAAAAGATGAGGCTGTGTCGTAAGCATAAATTACGACACAGCCTCATCTTTGCTTTGTTTTTGTCTTTGCTATATTTTTATTGGTGTAATTTAAAATAGTCCAAGCGAATAGATATTAGCTTAAATTCGAATATTATAAACGTTCAAATCCAATGTTATTAGGAATAAGCCAATAAACTATAATTTGTGGCTGTGCAATGTTGAATTAATATATATCTTCAAAATTTGAGTCATCATGAGTTTGGACATCTTTTTTGCCTTTGGAATTTTTGTTCCGCATGGACTTTTTTTGTTTTCGAGGTTGATATTTTATATAAAATTCAGTTGGTGAACTTTTAATAAATATATATTTCCAATTTGAATACTCATCGTTATAACATTTTGTATTAACTAATTCCAATATGGCATCTTGATGAAGATTAGTGATCTTACTAATGTAAAACTCATTTTCTATAACTTGTGTCAATCCATTTTCACCGATATGGAAAGAAATATAGTTTATGAATTTCAAAGGGGAATTTTCTTTGCTAAAATTCATAGAGGCAGACTCTTTTTCAGATGGAGATTCATATAAGTCACAGTCAGTAAATCGGTTTCCCATTATTGAATATTCGGACAGTGTTTTTGTTGCGTGGGGCGGAATAATTATAACAGGAGATTCTTCAAACGTTATAGATGCAGACTTTTGAGATATTTGTTTTTCTCCATAGGTAGAATATATTTTGGCCGGATATTTATCATGAATATTATTTAAGCCATATACAGATGTAGTACCGGTAGCAGAGCTTGAAGATGATATTACAGATGTATTTGATCGATTTAGAAAATAATCGTAAGCAATCCCATTTTTTATAAGAAACGATTTAGCAAGATCTATGTACATCATTTCATCGCTATTGTTTGTTACGAAAAATGTTATTTGTCCATTATTATTCCAAAAATCATAGTTAATCTTACAATCCCCTATTTTATATTCATAGGCGCCATTGGTGGTTTTATCTAGGTTGCTCGATACTTCGCAAATTTGATAATAATTGGAAACTGAGCATGAACTTATCATGCAAATAATCGTAAAAAAACAGAAAATTTTTTTCATAAAGCAGATAGAGAGCCTTAGATCCCCAGTAAGACTATTTTAAGGTTAAAAAAAAGAAAAGCGCAGGAATCTTTATCCTTTGCTCGTCCTATGTCGGAGACATTTTCTTTACCAGAATTAGGATGTGAGTCTGTATGGCCGTATGCAATCGATACTTTTGTGTTAATTTCTTGCAGAGTACACAATATGAAGTAATATCATTGCTACACAATTACTAATACTAAAACTAAGAAATTATGATGTTTCCGAAAACAAGAATCAAGTATTTGATAAACGCATTTCTAAAATATTACCGACTGACACCTCTATGCCTTACGGTTTGTATATCCCATCAATCCAAATTTTGAAGATTTAATTAGTTTTTTTGTAAATATACGTAAAAAGTTTGAAAAATATGATTTATTGAACTAAAAATGGGTTATTAAAATTTTTAATATTGAGGTATTTATGAGAATGCTTTTTGCTTATTATTTATATTGTTCGCGCTTTTGGGTGCGGAGACGATAGAGTTTTTCGGTGAAACCTCCTTTTTCAAGAAATCTTTTTTCGAGGGCCTTCAATTGGCGGAACAGCAGGTAGTCGGTTTGATTGAGGAGTATTATTGCCATATTTGCGATAGTTTCCGGCGGTCTCGTCATAGCCAGTGACATGAAGAAGTCTCCGTCGTTGTGTTCGCGCCCAAGTTTCCTCATGGCTTCATATTCAATATCACCCTCTTTCCATATACGGAACATACGGGTCTTCAAATAATCCTCATAGTCTTCTATCAATTCTCTCAGACTCGCTTTTGCTACGTTAATCAGTTTGATCTCGGTTTTAGTGGAAGTGGAGGAAGCTGCGCAGCCTTCAATAATGTTCTGCTTGCCGGAACGGGCAGCCTGAACCATCTGGTCTATTGTCCGATCACCTTTTTTGAGGTATTTTTCACAGAAATAGTATGTAAGCCGAAATATTGCATCGGCTTTTTGATATGATATCAGTTGCTTGTAATTCCCTCTATTTTCGATAAGTTTTTCCATGTGGCAAATATAGCCATTCGCAAAATAAGAACCAAATATAGGGTCTTATTTTGCGAATGGGATTTAAAGGACAGAGGGTTAAGGTCGCTAAGGTCGTTAAAGTCGTTAAGGTCACTAAAGTCTTTGATTGGGGACGTTAATGACTTTAACGACCTTAATGACTTTAGTGACCTTAGTGGCTTTTATAATCCGGCGGGGCATTAGCTGAAGAGGGGGGTGGGGTAT
>CAMWIJ010000004.1 GCA_947174275.1 uncultured Muribaculaceae bacterium | reverse complement strand
TGATAGCCAAGAATCAAGCGCAGTAAACGCTTTCATTATGTAATGACCTCCCTCGCTCCGACTTGTTAAAGTCCTACGGCGTAGAGGATGTGCAAATTTAGTAAAATTTTAATAACAAAACAATAAATTGATTTTGTAAGGCTATTTTTATAGAATTTAATTTGTGCAGTTATATAAATGATTTGATAAGTTAAACAAAAGGCTCGATAGCTTTTTATTTTGCTGTCGAGCCTAAATTGCGTTTTATATACTTTGGGTCTGATGTCCTTTTTGTCAGGGGAGAGGGGTTGAGTGTGGTCAGTCGTTGAAGCGGCGGAGGATGGGGGAGTAGGCGTCGATGCGGCGGTCGCGGAGGAAGGGCCACCAGCGGCGCACTTGCTCGCTGCGGCGCATGTCGATGTCGATTATTGCGGTGGCTTCTTCGTCGGTCGATGCCTGAAACAGGAATTCGCCCTGCGGTCCGGCTACGAAACTGTTGCCCCAGAATGTTATGCCGTTGGTGGCGCCTGAGGGGTCTGGCTCGTGGCCTACGCGGTTGACTGCGACTACGGGCAGTCCGTTGGCTACGGCGTGGCCTCGCTGCACGGTGATCCATGCTTCGCGCTGGCGAGTCTGTTCCTGAGGCGTGTCGGAACTTTCGTAGCCGATGGCGGTGGGGTAGATGAGGAGTTGTGCGCCCGAGAGAGCCATGATGCGGGCGGCTTCGGGATACCATTGGTCCCAGCAGACGAGTACGCCGAGGCGTCCTACCGAGGTGTCGACGGGAACAAACCCGAGGTCGCCGGGTGTGAAGTAGAATTTCTCATAATAGGCGGGGTCGTCGGGAATATGCATTTTGCGGTATTTGCCGGCGATGCTTCCGTCGGAGTCGAAAACCACTGCGGTGTTATGGTAGAGTCCGGGGGCGCGGCGCTCAAATATCGATGTCACGATGACGACGCCGAGTTCGGCTGCAAGAGCGCCGTAGTCGAGGAGCTGCCGGTCGTCGAGGGTGATGGCGAGGTCACATTGGTCGACATTTTCTGTCTGGCAGAAATAGAGCGAGTCGTGAAGTTCCTGATTGATGATCAGACGGGCTCCGTCGGCTGCGAGAACGCGTATCTTGTCAATGATGCGCCGACGGTTGTCGGCTATGTCGGCACTGTTGTGTTGCTGTATTATGCCTGTTTTGAGTATTTCGGGAGTTTTCATATCGGTAATATTTCAGAGGGGAGCTGCATTGTCACGCAGTGCAGCGATCCGTGTTGACGTATGAGCGGGCGGCAGTCGACTGTCAGTATTCGGCGGCCGGGGAATGCTATGTTCATGATCTGAGCGGCAAGACGGTCGTTGGCCGGCTGTCCGTAGACGGGGAGCAGAACTGAAGTGTCGGTTATGAGGAAGTTGGCGTAGGTGGCGGGTAGGCGTTGTCCGTCTTCGTCATATATCGGGTCGGGCATCGGAAGCGCAATGAGATTGTAGGGCTGTCCGTTGGATGTGCGCATCGCCATGAGGTCCTGCTCCATAAGCGACAGGGCGTTGTAATGCTCGTCGTGCGGGTCGTCGCATTTGACATACAGTATGGTGTCGTCGGGAGCAAGGCGGGCGAGGGTGTCGATGTGAGAGTCGGTGTCGTCGCCGGCGAGGTAGCCGTGGTCGACCCACAGGACTCGTTCGGCACCGAGCGCCGAGTGCAGGTATTGCTCGATCTGCTGCCGTGACAGGTCGCCGTTGCGGTTGGGCGAGAGGAGGCATTCGGAGGTGGTGAGTATCGTGCCGCGGCCGTCGCTCTCGATTGAGCCGCCTTCAAGCACGAAGCCGAGATGGTTTTCGAGCGGCGCTCTGAAAAGTGAGGCGCCCGACAGTTTGGAGGTGATCAGGTTGTCGAGGCACGCGGCGAATTTCAATCCCCAGCCGTTGAAGCAGAAGTCGAGCAGCCGTGTTGTGCCGTCGCTGTCGGTCACGGTAATAGGGCCGAAGTCGCGGGCCCAGGTGTCGTTTGTGGCGACCTGACAGAATATTATGCGGGAGTTGTCGATGTCGGCAAGATGCTTTTTGGGGATGGCGATATCGGGGGCCGCCACTACGAGTATGGCGCCGCTGTCGGTTATGGCTCGTGCTATGTCGCAATAGCAGGCTGTGACTTCGTCGAGCATATATGCCCAGTCGGTATCGGCGTGCGGCCATGCTATCATCACTGCTCCGGAGTGCTCCCATTCGGCGGGCATGCGCCTGCGGTCGGGGGCAGGAGTATTTACGGGTTGTATGTTGTCTATATCGTTCATTCGTCGTAGTCGTTGAGTGTATCCCACACTGAGTCGTGAGAGTCGATGCGCTGGTCTATGAATTCGTCGAAACCGTTGCGCTCGGAGTATCCGTTTTCGTCGCACCATTCGCGGTATTGCTCGTGCAGGTCGTCGTCATCGGCCATTATGCGGTGGAACTCGGCGCGTGCGATATCATAGCTGCCTGACTGCTCTATCAAATCAGTGAAAAAACTGACAATATCATTAAACATGGTAAAATTATTAGAGATAAAGTAAGTGTTTCAAATAATCTATAAAAACCGTCTCCATTATTTTGAGCTTATACTGAAAAAATACATTCTTTTAATCTCAAAATAATTTTAACAGTTACTCAATTAGTGAAATAGGTGCGTAAAGTTAATTATAATGCCTGAGATTACAAAATAATTGGCGATAATGTGTCGCGCGCGTGTAAGCTGCGGAAAGGTGAAGCAGGGAGTGCGACGAACCTTGGATGCCGTACAATTGTTTATCAGTTAGAGCGATGCGCCGATTGCGCGCCTGTCATGCAAACGATCGGCGAAACATGATACAAACTTTTATATTTATACTACAATGAAACGAATATTGTTTATGCTTGGAGCACTGGCTCTGCTGCTTACGTCGTGCTCGCCTTTCGCACTGGTCAATTCGGAGGTGTATAACAATGCCGACCTCAGTGATTATCATACATTCCGCATTGTGACTCCCGACGAAGGTTCGTTGCCAAAGGGGATGGAGATGGTAACTTATTACAATATCGCCGCAGCCATAAGGCAGCAGATGGTGGAGCGCGGATTTACGGAGGATCCCAATTCAAATCTCCTGATAAATATCGCGGTGACGACGCAGCGTGAGATATCAACCGAGCCGCTTGTGCAGCCGGCAGGCTATTTCCCGTATTACGGACCGTATTATCCGTATTACATCTATCCGCGAGCATATTACGGCCCTTATTGGGCGCCCGGTTCGCCATATTACAGTAATGCTCAGGTTATCACCGGCATATATAAAGAGGGGGTGCTGACGATGGATATGGTAAACCTGAAAGAGAAGCTGCCGCTGTATTCGGCGTCGGTGGCTACCATCATCAATAACGGCAACGGGCAATATCGCAATCTGAAATCGATAGCCGAGGCAGTGGAGACATTGTTTTCACGTTTCCCGGTGCCGGTGGTGAAATAGGCCCGAGAATATGAAACAACGGCAGGGGTAATCTCCGGCCGGCTTACGGCAGATGGCCGCGCTTTATTATCGCGCAGTCATCTGCTGTTGTATCAGATAGTGAAGATGACTTCTCTATCTTGAATTGCTCTGATGAATGTTGTGAAAAAGACAAAAAAATAACATAATATTCAAACGGATGTAGCGGAAATGTAATAATTTTGATATATATTTGCATGATATAAACTATCATTCCGAAACTGTTATAATTCAAATATCTGCAACATGAAAAAGAAACTTATTCTGTGTGCGATTGCAGCGATGTCGGTGGGTGCTTCGGCCTCGGCTCCGCTCTGGATGCGCAATATAGCGGTGTCGCCCGACGGCAAGAAAATCGCTTTCACATATAAAGGGGATATATTCACTGTGCCGGTCGAGGGCGGGGAGGCGACACGCCTGACAACCTCGGGCAGTTATGAGACGGCGCCCAAATGGTCGCCCGACGGCAAGAAAATCACATTCGCCTCAGACCGTCACGGCAATCTCGACATATTTGTGATGAATGCCACGGGAGGGACTCCGGTGCGTCTGACCTCGAATTCGGCCAACGAGACTCCCGAAAGCTTCTCGGCCGACGGCAAAAAGGTGTTTTATTCGGCAGCAGTGCAGGCACCGGCGTCGAGCGCCATGTTTCCGTCATCGCGCATGACGCAGCTTTATGCCGTGAGCGTGGATGGTGGAAAACCGCGTCAGGTGCTCGGCACTCCGGCTCAGGCTATCGCCTTTACAGGAAAAGACGGCTCATTTCTCTATCAGGATGTGAAGGGGTTTGAGAATGCGTGGCGCAAGCATCACACATCGTCGGTGACGCGTGATATCTGGAGTTATGACGCAAAGACCGGGACGCACAGAAATCTTACCGACCGGGCCGGCGAGGACCGCAATCCGGTGCTGTCGCCCGACGGCAAGACAGTGTATTTCCTTTCGGAACGCAACGGCGGAACATTCAACGTATGGAAAGCTCCGGTCGACGCGATGTCAGAGGCTGTGCAGGTGACAAAATTCACCACCCATCCAGTGCGTTTTCTCTCGCAGGCAGCCGACGGGACTCTCGTGTTCGGCTATGACGGCGAAATTTATACACTCCGCGACGGAGGCAAACCCCGCAAGGTGGCAGTCGATATCAATATGGAGGAATTTCCCGAGACCGAGCGCCTGAGGGTGAGCGGTCGCGGCGGCGCGCTGTCGCCCGACGGCAGTCAGGTGGCATTTGCCGGCCGCGGCGAGATTTTTGTCGGTTCGGTGAAGCATTCGTCGGTGAAGCAGATAACAGACACCCCAGAGGCCGAAGAGCTGCCGGCGTGGCATCCGGAGGGACGCGAGATTGTATATACATCGATGCGCGACGGCCACTACAATATCTATTCGGCAAAAATCGCACGCGAGGATGACCCGAATTTTTCGAACGCGACGCTGATAGACGAGAAGCCGGTGATTGCCGCCGACAAAACGGAGCGCACGGTGCCCAAATTCTCGCCTGACGGAAAGAAACTTGCATTTGTGCAGGATCGCAACAAGCTCATGGTGATGGACACTAAGAGCAAGAAGGTGAAGCAGCTCACTGACGGCTCGACCTACAGCTACCGCGACGGCGGATTTGATTTCCAGTGGTCGCCCGACAGCAAATGGATTGCGCTGGAGGTTGACGACAATCACCACAGTCCGTACACCGATATCGCCATAATCAATGTAGAGAGCGGAGAGCTCACGCATCTTACACGGTCGGGATATACCGATCACAGTCCGCTCTGGGCGATGGGCGGCAACGCCATAGTATTCCTGTCGGAAAAATACGGTATGCGTAATCACGCTTCATGGGGCTCGCAGGATGACGCCATGATAGTGTTCCTCAACCGTGACGCATACGACAAGTATAATCTCAGCGAGGAGGATCTGGAGCTTCGCAAGGAGGCTGAGAAGAAGGCCAAGAAAGACAAGAAGAAGGAGGATGCTGACAAAAAAGACAATAAGGAGAAAAAAGATGCCGACAAGAAGGACGGCGACAAAGATGCCGATGACAGTGCCGACGATATTGTCGTTGAACTTGACGGCATAGAGGACAGAGTTGAACGTCTTACGCCATTTTCTGCCGACCTTGCAGGCGCATGGGTTGACAACGATGGCGAAAATCTCTACTATCTGATGAGTGTGGAGAAGGGTTATGACCTCTGGAAAATGGAATTGCGCGACCCGGCACCGTCGGTGGCCGTGCGCATAGATGCTCCGTCAGCGTCGATGCAGCCGTCGGCCGATGGCAAGACACTGTTTATCGGCGGAAGCAAGATGCGCAAGATTGATGTCGGATCAGACAAGTCGACCTCGATAAGCGCGTCGGGCACTATGACACTCGACCACGCCGCCGAACGCGAGGCGATGTTTGACAAAGTGTATATTTCGGAACGCGAGATGTTCTATAACAAGAATATGCACGGAGTGGACTGGGATGCCATGACAAAAGCCTACCGCAAGTTCCTGCCTCATATCAACAACAATTATGACTTCTCTGAAATGCTGTCGGAGCTTCTGGGTGAACTGAATGTGTCGCACACAGGCTCGGGCTACCGTGGCACAGAAGCCAATGCCATCACTGACCGCACCGCCCGTCTGGGTCTGCTCTATGACATGGAGTATGCCGGAAAGGGCCTGAAGGTTGAGGAAATCATCATCGGCGGCCCGTTTGACAATGCCACCACCCGTCTGCGCAAGGGTATGGTTATCTCGAAAATCAATGGCGAGGAGCTTGGCGACGATATTGACGCGACTACGGCGCTCAATAATCTTGCCGGCAAGAAAACGCTCATAGGCATTACAGATCCGGCCACCGGCGATAAATTCGAGGAGGTGGTAAGACCTGTCAGCGCAGGCACAGAGAGCGAGCTTCTCTACAAACGCTGGGTGAAACAGCGCGCCGAGGATGTGAAGCGGTGGTCGAACGGCCGACTGGGTTATGTGCATATCGAGTCGATGGGTGATGACAGTTTCCGTACGCTCTATTCCGACCTGCTTGGCAAATACAACAACTGCGAGGGAGCGGTCATTGACATACGCTGGAACGGCGGCGGCCGTCTGCATGAAGATGTTGAAGTGTTCCTTTCGGGAGAGAAATATTTCACTCAGGTGATACGCGGAACCGAGACCTGCGACATGCCTTCGCGCCGTTACAACAAACCGACCATCATGGTTATGGCTGAGGCATGCTACTCCAATGCTCACGGCACACCGTGGGTGTACAAGCACCGCAACATCGGCCGTCTTGTGGGTATGCCCGTGCCCGGAACGATGACATCGGTCAACTGGGTCACGCTTCAGGATCCGTCGCTCTATTTCGGTATACCTGTAGTGGGCTATGAGCTGCCTGACGGAAGCTATCTGGAGAATGCGCAGCTGGAGCCGGACGTCAAAGTAGCCAACTCTCCGGAGACAATAGTAAAAGGTGAGGACACGCAGCTGCGCCGCGCGGTCGAGGAGTTGCTCAAGGAGATTGACTCGAAGAAGTAGCATAATAAGTAAGTCGTAAAATTGTTTCATATATTATGAATGCGACTTACTTATTAAAAACGAATTTATAAAAACTGAATAAAAGATAAAAATTGATGATGAAAACGACATTATTGGTATCGGCAGCCGCATTGTCTCTGATGGCGTGCACGGCAAAGGCTGAATCTAACAATTATAAGGTGACTGTCGAGGATCCTTCTATTGAGGAGGGCGCGATGGTGTATATGCTCAATTTCGACACTTCCGACAAGATGGACTCCACAGTGGTGGCGTCGGGCAAGGCGGTGTTCGAGGGAAATATTGAGACTCCTGCGTTTGTGCGTCTTGTGACAGAAGGAGACCGCAAGGGGATGTTTATACTTGAAAAGGGTAACATCGAGGTGAAGGACGGCGATGCAACCGGCACCGAACTCAATGACCGCCTTGCAGGCTATGGCGCCAAAGTGATGGAATTGAACTCACAATTCTCGTCGCTGTCGCCGGATTCAACCGATGCGCGCGAGGCGCTCTACAACAGTTATCTCGCTATGACCGACAGCATGATGAACGCTAATATCGATAATCCTATCGGATACTATCTGTTTCTTCAGAAGGCCTACGAGATGGATCGCGCGGAGCTGGACGCCGCATTGGCAAAAACTCCGTCGCTTAAGGGTTATACCCGAGTGCAGAAGGTGTTGAACACGTTTGAACGTCAGGATGCCACGGCTCCCGGCAAAATGTTTACAGACTTTGAGGTAACATACGACGGCAATACACACCGGCTCAGCGACTATGTCGGCAAAGGAAAATACACTCTTGTCGATTTCTGGGCGAGCTGGTGCGGGCCGTGCATGCGCAAGATGCCTCATCTGAAAGAAATCTACGCGAAGTATGCGCCGAAGGGACTTGAGGTGGTAGGTGTCGCCGTGTGGGACGAGCCGGAGAACTCCATCGCCAAGATTTCACAGCTTGAACTGCCCTGGAAGCAGATAATCAACGGGCAGTCGGAACCGACCGATCTCTACGGAATACTCGGCATACCTTGCATCATGCTGTTTGCTCCCGACGGAACAATCGTGGGACGTAACTTCGAGGATGAGGAGCTTAATGCAATTCTTGAGAACGCATTTGCTCCGGCGGCTGACAACGGCAAGTAAGTTTATGCCGGCACTGACAAAAATAATGAAATTATGGCCAAAGCGGTGGGTTACTACCGCTTTGGTTGTGTTGGCGATATTGTATCTGACGCTGGTGCCGCGTCCGCTGCCTGATGCAGGGGTTGAAATACCCGGTCTTGACAAGGTAGTGCACGCGGTGATGTTCGGTGGACTTGCATTTGTGGCCTGCATTGATGAGGCTCAACGGCGCCGGGGCAGTTTCGGGCAGGTGGCACGAGGGAAGGCGTGGTTTATCGCGCTGTTGTCGGCCGTGTTTGGCGGATTGGTGGAGATAGCCCAGATGGCGATGGGAGCCGGGCGTTCGGGCGATCTGCTTGACTTTGTAGCCGATTGCGCCGGGGCTGTAGCCGGTATGCTGCTTGCGGCGAGAGTACTCGCGTCGTTAAGCAAACAAAACGGCGACAATACCGGTTGTTTCTAAAGAGATTTTTATAGTTCTAACGAGTTGGATATATTCATCATCGGGCAAATATCACTCGAAAAATCACTCGCTGATAATATAAAATAATTTTTACGACTTACTTATCGAGATGACACAATCATTGGTAATGGATCTGGCGGAGTCGTTCCGCCGCAATCAGAGTGTCGACGCATTGTCAGACCTTAACGGCGAGGCCATCACATACGCAGAGCTTACGCAACGCATAGCGCGAATGCATGTGCTGTTGCGACATGCGGGGATAAAGCGCGGCGACAAGATAGCGCTGTGTGCGAAAAATTCATCGCACTGGGCGCTTGTGTTTCTTTCGGCATTGACCTACGGCGCAGTCACAGTGCCGATACTCAATGAATTCCGCAACGACAGCATACAGCATCTTGTATCGCACTCCGATGCGCGACTGTTTTTCGTTGACCCGGCGATATGGAAAAGTCTTGACGCGTCGCAGATGCCTGATGTGGACGGGTTTGTCGATATCGAGACGTGGCGTCTGAGGCTGTCGCGGTCAACGTCGGTCAAAACGGCTTTTGACGAACTTGACAGGCTTGTCGACATGGATTTTCAGGAGGGGATAACTGCGGAAAATTTTGACCGTGACTATTTCCGCGACGGAAAGGATGACCTCGCTGTAATCAACTACACCTCCGGGTCGACGGGATTGTCGAAGGGTGTGATGATAAGCTATGGCAATCTGTGGAGCAATGCGAGGTATTCGACTGACAATATCAAGTTTTTCGAGCCGGGAGACGGTATGGTGTCGATGCTTCCGCTGGCTCACATGTTCGGGCTTCTCGTGGAGTTGGTTTTCCCGTTGCTCAAAGGGTGCCACATCACATTCTTGGGGAAGGTGCCGTCGCCGAAGATATTGCTTGACGCATTTTCCAGGATAAGACCAAAGCTGGTTGTCACAGTGCCTCTGGTGATAGAGAAAATCGTCACCAACAAGATATTTCCCGCGCTTAAGCGCCCGCTGATGAGGGTTGCGACTCGAATACCGTTGCTCAATGATGTCATATACCGCAAGGTGAGGAGCAAGATGATAGAGGCTTTCGGCGGAAACCTGCATCAGCTTATAATCGGAGGCGCGGCGCTTGCACCGTCGGTCGAGAAGTTTCTGCTCCGGATAAAATTTCCGTATACGGTGGGCTATGGCATGACGGAGTGCGCTCCGCTGATAAGCTATTGTTTCTGGGACAGGCAGAAGCCCGGGTCGTGCGGACTGGTGGTTGACCGTATGCAGGCGAGGGTGGAGTCGCCAGATCCGTCGACAGTGCCCGGTGTGCTCTGGGTCAAGGGTGACAACGTGATGCAGGGGTATTATAAAAATCAGGAGGCTACGGATGCAGTGTTTGATGACGGCTGGATGAACACCGGCGATATATGCATTCTTGACAATGACGGATATCTTTTCATAAAGGGACGTGACAAGAGCATGATACTCGGCCCGAGCGGTCAGAACATATATCCGGAGGAGATTGAAAACAAGCTCAATCATCTGCCGTTTGTGGCAGAGAGTATTGTGGTTGAGCGTGACGGACGACTCGTGGCGCTTGTCTATCCTGACGAGGAGGCAGCCCGGCATGCGCATCTGCCGAAAGAGAAAATCGACAGTCTGATGGATTACAATCTTGTGACACTCAACCGTGAGCTTCCGGGATATTCTAAGGTGTCGTCGATAGAACTGCGTGAGGAGCCGTTTGAAAAGACTCCGAAGCAGTCGATAAAGCGTTATCTGTATAAGTAAAACTCTAAAATAATTTTTACGACAAAATTAAATAACAATATATTATGAGAAGATTGTATCGTTCGAATATTGACCGACGTATCGCCGGAGTGTGTGGCGGGCTGGGTGAATATTTTGATATCGACCCTGTGATAATCAGGATAGCATGGGCGGTGGCGGCATTCTGCGGCGTCGGCATTCTGGCGTATGTGCTTTTCTGGATATGTGTGTCGGATAATCCTGATCCGAGAATGTAAGGTCAGCAATGAAAAAAGAAACGGGGGCAAAACGCTCCCGTTTCTTTTTTTTCGTTGCTGCGATTGCATTTGGTAGGATCAGAAGTTGTAGCCGATGGCTATGCTGAAGTTGTTGCGGCGGAATGAGTCTTCGTAGAGAATGGTTCCGTTGTTGTCGCGTATGCTCCAGTCACGAGCTTTTGTCATGCCTAAGCCTCCTGACATGGAGATGTAGTATTTTTGCCATGAAAGGCCTACGCCGATCGCCCATTGCAGGTCGGCGTGTTTGAAGCCTTGGTCGCCGAAAATAGAATTTGATTTTCCCAAGAAGTGCTCTTTGGCCATTAAGCTGAGGTTGATCTGCGGACCTGTAAATACTGAAAACTGCATGTCGTCAGTGAAGTCGAAGTGATATCCGGCGACGAGGGGAATTCGGAAGCCGAAGTTGCGGATTGAACCGTCGATTGTTCCGGCGGGTGTTCCGTCAGGGGCGTTTGCTAATGTTTCTGTGCCGAATGTGTCGTAAAATATGGATAGGCCGGGCTCGAAGTAGAGGTTCATATACAACGGGATGTTGTAGACAGCACCGACGCTGAAGCCTGCGCCGTTGGAGTAGTAGTCGTTGCCGTCGGCTGTTGACGAGATGTCAAGCGAGAGGCGTGCGCCGAAGTAGGCGTGGTTGTCGGGGTTATCGAGCAGGTCGGCCTGTGCAGATGATGATATCGCTGCGCCGAGTGCGAGCATGGAGATGATGAGTTTCTTCATAATTTTACAATTATTGTCGGGTTGATTAAGTTACATGTATTTTCGGGCTCCCGGTAGTCGGGATTTCTGTGACCCGGCCGATTGTCAATAGTCGTAGAGC
Organism: uncultured Muribaculaceae bacterium; assembly: GCA_947174275.1. Lineage (GTDB taxonomy): Bacteria > Bacteroidota > Bacteroidia > Bacteroidales > Muribaculaceae > JAGBWK01. Next base: position 58,774 of record CAMWIJ010000004.1, on the reverse strand, counting down.
AGCTGGAGGTCGTCGAGGCAGAGCACTGAGCCGTTGCCTCCGGTGAAGTAGTCGCCGTATTTGCTTGCCGAGCCGACGATGAGAATGTAGCGTGGCACGCGGTCGGTGGCTTTGTATTGGAGATCGAATTCGAACTGCGACCATTGCGTGCAGTCGTCACCGCTCTGGAATGCGCCGTAGGCAATAACGTAGGGAGCTTCAGGGTCGAAGAGTTGTCGGTTGGCGGGGTTGGTGCGTATCTCGAACGGTTCGGGGGTGTCGATGAGCGCGGCCCATACGGTGCATGTGTCGGGACGGTCTTTGAGATCGTTAAATCCGGATGTTACGGAACTGATTGGAGCTGAGTGGTAGGTGTAGTATCCGCGCAGCCGTGTCGGACGTTCGGCAAAAGGCTTGCCGAAACTAAGGATACCGTTTGTTCCGTCAGTGCGGACGTATTCGCCGGCAAAGATATTTCCGGCGGCAAGTTTTCCGACCATGCCGATGCCCACGAAGCGAGTCTCGAGGCGAGCTGAGCGGCCTGAGCCAGTGGGAGTATCGTCAGATGGCTGTGTGTTGCTTGAGCCGAGCGTGGTGGCGCCTTTGTTGCCGGTGTCCCAGAATTGTTCGCCGCCTTCAGCCCAGGGGTTCCAGACTTTGCCGTTGAGCCACCAGTTGTCGAAGTCGGCGTTTGGCGGCTGTATGACGGCGCCGGTGCGGAATTCGATTTCGGCTCCGTATTCGTCGCCTGACACAGCGCGGGCAACGTAGTCGGTGAGTGCCTGCAGGTGAATTATGCGGGCGTGGAAGCTGCCGCCGTCGACGGTGAGCCATGAGTCGGGAACGCGGGTCCATTCTGTATCGGAAGCGGCGCGGTATTCGATATAGTTGTCGCGTCCTTCCTGGGCTTCGCCGTAGACCCATGCGACGTTGGTCCATGCGTCGGCGCGCACGGTAGTCACAGTCGCTTCTGTAGTCAGGCAGTAGATAGTCCAGTCGGCCGAGCGTCCGTAGTCGGTCACAGTGATCTGATACGGATGGGTAAGGTCGATGTATCGGCCTTCGATTTCGGGGGTGATTGTTGAGTTTTCAGAGCCTAATTTCGCTGTCAGAATTTTTACCTGAGAGATATCGGCTGTTGATGGCAGGGTCACAACGATGCGTCGTCCGGGCACGTCGATTACCGATGCTCCTATCTGGTTGGCTACTGAGAAGTTGCGTGTAATGTTCTGTACGGCTTTGAGGGTCCATACATATTCCTGATATATCTGAAGGATATAGTAGCGAGGCTGGGAGAGGTCGATTGAGCCTGCGATGGAGTCGCCGACGAAAGATGCTTTGTCGGACAGCGTGCACTGCAGTATGTCGACGTTGTAGATATCGGCTGTTTCGTCGAGGTAGACAGTGGCTATACGGTTGATGGTGTCAAGCTGAGCGGCCTGAGACTGGTGCCGCACTTCGAGACTTGTGATGTTGGGCTGTATGCGCGGATAGGGGATATCGTTTTTGATGCAGCCTGCAGCGATGACCGCGATGAGCAGTGCGGTGAGCGTCGCGTATGTTATGTTGGTGATTTTAGTCATGCGGTGATATTGTCTGTTGATCTGCTGACGTCAGATGTGTACGGCCATGCCGAAGTTGATGTTGAAGATGTTGAAGCGGAAGTTGGCTCCGGAAGAGAAGCGTGAGCCTTCTTCGATGCCGTCGGTGGTCTGCTTTTCGTTGGTCATGTGGAGTCCGAACACGCCGAATGACACGTTGAACGATACGTAGTCCATTATGAATACGCATAGACCGGGGCTGAAGTTCAGGCTTGCGCGGGTGATGTTGGTGCGGGTGTCGCGCGGCTCGTTGTTGTAGAGCCGTTTGAAGCGTGATGATCCGCTGCCGAACCCGAGGTCGACTTCGTTGAATATTGCGAAACGCTTTTCCGGGCCGAGTCCGATATAGTTGCGATAGTTGATCGACGCGGTGTAGGATTGCGAGTAGTAGCTGATGTCGCGTAGCGAGAAGTTCAGGTCGCCGTCGAAGTCGAATGTCATGTTGTCGAGGTCGACCGACGAGCGGGTGTAGTCGAACTTTATGCCTATTGACTGGTTGCTGCGGAAGAAGTAGGAAATCGAGGGTTTGAGAGAGTAGGCCTTGACTTTGAGGTCGAAGTTTTTGAGTATGGATAGTATCTGAATGTCGTCGGTGTTGAATTCGCCGTAGGAAGCGGTGAGTCCGAACGACCATTGGCCTTTGGGTATGATGAGGAAGTTGAAGAGGCCGCGGTCGTAGCGTCCGTAGTTTTTGTCGGGGAGAATTATGCTGACGGTGTCGCCGCCGACAATTACTTTTTGATCGAGGTAGGGACTTGACCCGCTCAGCGAGTCGAGCTTGATTTTCTTGGAGCCGAGAATGTTTTCGCTGATTATGAATTTGCTGGAGAAATCCTTGCACGGACGATGGGCAACAGGCGCTTCTGCGCATACGGAAGACTGGGCGCCGGCCTGAGCGGCGGAAAGCAACAGCGCGATGACGATGAGCAGTAATTTAATCTTTTTCATAGCGCTTACAGATAGAATGCCACCCCGAAGGTGATTGAAAAGAGGTTTATTTTAAAGTTGGCGCGTCGGGAGTCGGAGTGAGCGACATATACGCGGTCGGTTGTAGATTTTGAGCTTGTGTAAGAGAAGCCGAGCACACCGACGTTGACTTCGAGCGCCGAATAGTTGTTGAGAAACATTATCATGCCGGGCGCGAGACCTATGTTGAAGCTGACATTGCGGGAATATGTGCCGGTGAGGTCGTCGCCTGAGCCGTTGCATATTTTTGACTCGCCGCCGCCGATTTCGAGCTGCACTTCGTTGAACATGCCGAAGCGGCGGTTGTTGCCAAGCGAGATGTAGTTGCGGAATGCGGCAGTGCCATACCAGTTCTGCGATATGCTGTAAAGGTTGTCGACGTTATAACCGGTCTCGGAGTCAAGCACTACGTCGGCTGAGCGGAGGTCGACTTTCGAGCGGGTGTAGGCGAAGCGTGCTCCTGCGGCGAGATTGTCCTTGAAAGAGTACATCAGCATGGGGCTGACCTTAAAACTGTAGGTGTCGCCGTTGAGGTTTTCAATGACGAGGAACTGATAGTTTGACTGGTTTGACTGGGAGTAGCTTACGCTGACGCCGGTAATCCATTGTCCTTTCGGGACGAATGTGACCTGCTGGAGGCCGCGGCGGAAAGGCTCCTGCGCGGTTGTTGTAGCAGTTCCCGCTATTGTATATATGAGCACAAGCAGTGCGATTAGTCTCTTTTTCATTGCTATCGGTTGTTTTGCAGCGGCATTATATCAGCTCTACTGATTATAAAACGTGATATCGGCTGTCAAATTGCAAATAATCGTCAAAATTACAAAAAAAATGAAACAATTCACAATCACAATCATAATTCACGATTCATTAATCCGTAATATGATGTCCAAATTAGCGGGTTTGTTTAGAATGGATATAAATAATGGCTGTAAATGTTTTGTATTGAATGGATTTTTTCTGACCTTTGCATGCTGCAATGGCATATTGCGGAAGTCTCTCCCGAAACCTGTATCAAATATAGTGTGAGTCATGAGATTATCGGATCTTGAAACAGGCCAGTCGGCTGTAATAATAAAAATACTCGGACACGGGGCGTTTCGCCGCCGTGTGATGGAGATGGGATTTGTCAAAGGGCGTGAAATCACGGCTGTGTTGAATGCGCCGTTACGCGACCCGGTGAAATACCGTCTGATGGGTTATGAAGTGTCGTTGCGCCACAGCGAGGCGTCGATGATAGAAGTAGTTCCGGAGAGTGAATACAGACAGGCGGGGTGTGATGCCACGTTTGAGCCTGCGGTTGATAATGACGGTGACGGTATGTCAAGAAATCTCGAGGCTTCGGGACGCACTATAAATATAGCCCTTGTGGGCAATCCAAATTGCGGCAAGACATCGCTTTTCAATATAGCGTCGGGGGCTCAGGAGCATGTGGGAAACTACAGCGGAGTGACTGTCGACTGCAAGCACGGCACATTTCGACACAAAGGATATAAGTTCAATATTGTCGATCTGCCGGGCACTTATTCGCTTTCGGCTTACTCGCCTGAGGAGCTGTATGTGAGGCGCTATCTGTCGGAGTCGATGCCTGATGTGATTGTCAATGTGGTTGACGCGTCAAATCTTGAGCGCAATCTGTATCTGACGACGGAGCTTATCGACATGGACCACTCGATGGTGATAGCGCTCAATCTGTATGACGAGCTGCGCAGTTCGGGCGACACTCTCGACTATAAGACGCTGGGGGGGATGATAGGGGTGCCTATTGTGCCTACAGTGTCGCGCAACGGCGAGGGCATCGATCGGCTGTTTGACACAATCATAGAGGTGTATGAGGGGCGCAATGAGGATGTGCGGCATGTGCATGTGAAGCTGGGGCGTGATGTCGAGGACGCGATAGATACGGTAAAGCCTCTGCTTAAGGCCGATCCGCAGATTTCAAGCCGTTTTTCTGCCAGATATCTCGCTATCAAGCTGCTTGAAAAGGATCAGGAGGCGGATAAAATCATTGAGAGTTCGTCGAAAAGTTCTGAAATCAAGGAGCTCCGAGACAAGGCGGTGGCTCATCTGGGCGAAATGCACGACGAAGATGTGTCGACGATGGTGGCCAACGAGAAGTATGGCTTCATATCTGGTGCGCTTGCCGAGACGCTTGAGCGCAGTGAGAAAGAGAAGGTGTCGACGACGCATATAATCGACGCGTTTGTCACCAACAGGCTTTTCGGTTTTCCGGTGTTTCTCGCCATAATGTTCTTTATCTTCTGGGTGACATTCTATATCGGGCAGTATCCGATGGAATGGATCGAGAGCGGTTTCGACCTGCTCAGCGGTGTTGTAAATGACAATATGGCGGAGGGGCCGCTCAAGGATCTGATTGCTGACGGAATAATCGGCGGTGTGGGCGGTGTGATTGTGTTTCTGCCAAATATATTGATATTGTATTTCTTCATATCGTTTATGGAGGATTCCGGCTACATGGCGAGGGCGGCGTTTATCATGGACCGGATAATGCATAAGATAGGGCTTCACGGCAAGTCGTTCATTCCGCTGGTGATGGGCTTCGGATGTAATGTGCCGGCCATCATGGCATGCCGCACGATAGAGAGCCGCAGCTCACGGCTGATAACGATACTTATCAATCCGTTTGTGTCGTGTTCGGCCCGTCTGCCGATATATGTGCTTCTTGTGGGGACATTCTTCTCGGCGCACGCGGCGCTGGTGTTTCTGCTGATATATGTGCTCGGCGTGGCAGTGGCGGTGATTACGGCGAGATTGTTGCGGCGGTTTGTCTTCAAGGTCGACGAGACGCCATTTGTGATGGAGCTGCCGCCTTACAGGGTGCCGACGCTGAAGTCGTCAATGCGCCACATGTGGTGGAAGGCACAGCAGTATCTGCGCAAGATGGGCGGCATCATACTTGTGGCGAGCATCGTTGTGTGGGCACTCAATTATTTCCCACGCCATGAGGAGACGGCCGAGAGTGCGGTCGTCGCAGAGCAGGCGGGAGATGACAGTATAGATATGTCGCACGACTCGTTTCTGGAGATGATAGGCAAGGCCATCAATCCGGTGTTCCGTCCGCTTGGTTTCTCGTGGAGGGCGTCGGTGGCTGTGGTGGCCGGCATTCCCGCGAAGGAGATTGTGGTGTCGACACTCGGTGTGCTTTATACGGGCGACGAGGAGATTGATGACACGGCGCTGTCGGCGCGGCTGACGGCAGTCAATCCGGCGACCGGCGAGCCTGACTTCACGCCGGCGGTAGCATTGTCGCTGATGGTGTTCATACTGCTTTATTGCCCGTGTGTCGCTACGATTGTGGCTATAGTAAGGGAGACCCATTCGTGGAAATACGGGGCGTTTGTTGCGGTGTATAATACGGCGGCGGCGTGGCTGGCGGCGTTTGTGGTCTACCGCGTGGCGCTGATATTCTGAGGAGGAGGGACGGGGTCTTAACTCCGTATACTCGTAGTCAGATAGGAGGCTTATAGTATGTTTATTTTAAACCGTATTAGAGCAACATTTTTTATATGGTAACATTTAGCATAAAGACCATGGCGGCCACAAGTAGAATGACAATGGTTGCGGCAATGGCAAGTTGCGCATAGCATTTTTGTCTTATGCAATGATAACCTGCGAGAAAAATAAATACTGTGACACAGGAAACATAGATTGATATTGCTAATACCCGAAACTGTTCGAATAATGAAGGAAATAACAAAATTAATACCGGAAGAATAAGGATAATAGCGATTTTCCTCATATCAGGATTTGTTATTCGTTTCATAACATTTGAAATTTAAAAATTATATTTGAAAAAGTTAATGTAATCTACCATTGCATGCCTCATACTCTAACCAAATATCAGTAATGTCCCTTTATTTAAGAATAATTTTGATTATATAGAAGTTCGCTGTTTAGCAAAATAATTTCAGATAGTCTGTTTGAAAAATCTACTGTGTGGTTATGAAAGTTGACAAATAGAGTGTAAATGTATCCCGAGTGTAATCTTAATGCGAAGTACGTTTGTTATCTTATTATGGAAGATAGAGTTTAATGAGTATCACTTTGTTTTGTGCAACTTACTTCTTTGGTTCAGGTGTATAAATAAACTGCTAATACATGTCGTTTCAACTTTAATGTTTTTGAGATATGTCGTTTAAGGAATGGTTTACCAGAACATACGATGATCTGAAGTCGTATTTCAATGTCAGTGCCGACCTCGAGCCGCAGGCCGATACGGAGGCTTCGATACGGTCGGGGGTGTCGTTCAAGGGGTCGCAGCTGCTGATATTGGTGTTTGCGATATTTGTGGCTTCGCTGGGTCTGAATACTGACAATGTGGCGGTGATAATAGGCGCGATGCTTATATCTCCGCTGATGGGGCCTATAATAGGAATGGGGCTCGGTATCGGCATAAGTGACTATGTGTTGTTGCAGCGGGGATTGAAGAACATATTGATGGCGGTGTTGGGTTCGATAGTGGCGTCGGCGGTGTATTTTCTGATATCGCCGCAGTATGAGGACGGTAGTCAGTTGCTGGCGCGCACGTCGCCGTCGATTTATGATGTGTTTATCGCGTTGTTTGGCGGCGGGGCGGGAATAGTGAGCCTCGCATGCAGGAACAAGGGTCAGGTGCTGCCGGGAGTCGCTATAGCGACGTCGCTGATGCCTCCGCTGTGTACGGCGGGATACGGACTGGCGACGTTGCAGCCGCATTTCTTTTTCGGGGCTCTGTATCTGTTTTTTACCAATATGGTGTTCATATTGTTTGCCACGTGGATAGGGGTGAAGATGATGCGTTTCAGGCCGGTTGTGCAGAAGGATGAAAAGAAGGCGCGGCGCGTGCAGACTGTGGTGACGGCAATTGTGACTGTCACGATAGGGTTGAGTGCCTACCTGACAGTCAATATGATAAGATCGAATATATTCATGGTGAATGCCACGCAGTTTGTCAATAAGGAGATGGTGTTTCCCAACACTCAGGTGCTGAGCCATAAGGAGTATATGAAAGACGGACGCCGCTATATCGACGTGACGCTGATAGGGGAGGCGATGCCGAAGGATTCGCTACAGCTCGCCATGCTCCACAAACTTGACTCGGTGGGTCTTGGAGGCACGATATTGACGATAAAGCAGGGGTTCAGTCTTGGTGCGGCTGCTGATGATGACAAGTCAGTGTCGCAGCTTTACACTGTGATGCAGCAGGAAATATTGCAGCGTCAGAACCGTATAGACTCGCTTGAGTCGGTGCTTGCGTTGCGTTCGGATTTTTCTGATGAGTCGTCGAAGCTGGCTCCGGAGGTGAAGGTGCTTTTCCCGCAGATAGAGGATATCGCGTTGTCGAATATGGTGCTTGCCGGAGTGTCGTCTTCGCGTAACGATACGGTAAACATGGTGTTTGTGAAGGCTGATGGCGGACTAACCGAGGAGCAGCGCCGGAAACTCGTCGAGTATGTCGGCGTAAGGCTGCATCGTGACGATGTGCATGTGTCGGTCAATCCGCATCTTTTCCCATGGCCCGAGCAGGGGGGCGCGGTCGAAGAGAAGTGAAGATGTACGAAACAGCAAAATGTTTTCGGTCATTTTTGCACCGAATCGAGAAATGTTTACAGGAGTCCGGTCATGTAAACAGGAAGGCAGATTATGTCTTGCTCCTTGCGTAAGTCTTTGGTGTATATCAAGTAACGTTGGTTGATGCGAGACGAGAATTTCTTTTGAAATTCATCAAGAGACTTATGTGATTTATAGCCGGATGATTTTACCTCGATTGGACAAATCTTATCTTTTTTGCTGATCAGGAAGTCTATTTCGTAAGAGTGCTGTTCAGAATTGTCGTCAGACTGTTTTTTGAATACGTGGTAGTATAGCGAATGTCCGGCGCTGACGAGTAATTGAGCGACCACATTTTCGTAAACATAACCTAAATCTGTAGGGAGTTTGTCGCTGAGAAGTTTGCGGTATATGTCATTGTCAGTGAAATCCCTATCCATGAATGTCAATGTTATGAACAGCCCGGTGTCACCCAGATATAGTTTAAAGAAATCGAAATTGGCATGTGCGGCAAGCCCGATGCTTGGGTCGCTGGCCAGAAACGCGAAATTTACAGTTTTAGAATCAGCCATATCGGCAAACAGTTCTCCGAGACGAGATGGCCTTGCACCTTCTACGACGCTGCCTACTTTGTAGCGGGTGACTTTGCGTGACAGCTCCGCAGGAATGTGGTCGAAAAATGTTGCAGCCCGTCCGGTGGAATCTATTTTTCTGAAATCGGCTTCATAAAGACTGATAATTTCTCGTTTTTTTCTGTCGACAACAGCGAAATCGTTACTGTCGAGATATGCATTGACAGCCTGAGGCATTCCGCCGACAAGCATATAAAGGCGGAAATCGCGCATGATAGTTCGGTTTATAGACTCCCCAAGGGGTTGAAGCTCATTGAAACATTGTCTGATTAACTCAAATGACGCCTCTTTGCCTATAGCCCACAGGAATTCCTCAAAATCCATGGGATACATGTTGATACGTAACTCCTCGCTTGGTATAAGTATGTTTTCTACATTTTTCTTTATGGATATCAGCGAGCCGGTTTCAAGATAATCATATCGTCCGTCTTTGACAAGATGTTTGATAGCCTGGCGGGCTTTCGGACAGAACTGTACTTCGTCAAATATAATTATCGACTTTCGTTTATGAAGTGTCTTACCGGTGAGGGTCTGTAACCCAAGAAAAAAACGGTTTATATCTGAAATATGATTGAATAAGTCTTTAATATCGTCATCGGCAATAGAAAAGTCAATCAACAGATAATCGTCATATTCGTTTTTAGCAAATTCTTCAGCTATGGTCGATTTCCCGATGCGTCTGGCACCTTCAATGAGGAGAGCATTTGTTCCGTTTGATTCATTTTTCCATTTGAGGAGCCGATCGTATATTTTTCTTTTGAAGATTTTGTTGCCCATGACGAAGAGGTTATTAAGCTAAAGCACAAAAATAGGCGAAATGTACGAAACGGCAAAATGTTTTCGGCTGTTTTTGCACCAAATCGAGAAATGTTTTTGGGCTAAAATGCACCAAATCGGGAAATGTTTATGTTTTCTGGGATAAAATAAGCGACGGAGGTGCTTCATTTTTTTTATGAAGCACCTCCGTCAGTAGTTGGTATCCTGTGGGTCAGAAATGCGATTTAGTATTCGTCCCAGGGTTTGATTTCTATGTCGTTGAGCGAGAGAGTTGTGAACGCGCGTACAAAGGCTGATGCAAGACGTGCGTTGGTCAGCAGCGGGATGTTGAGGTCGATGGCTGCGCGGCGTATCTTGTAACCGTTGCTGAGCTCGGTTGTCGACAGGTTTTTGGGAATGTTGACAACGAGGTCGATTTCTTTGTCGTGGAGGAGCTGCAATGCCTGCGGCTGCATCTCGGGCTGTGAGGGCCAGTAGACGCGGATTGCGGGGATGCCGTTGTCGGCGAGGAACTGGTGGGTGCCTCCTGTGGCGTAGAGCACGTAGCCCTTGTTGTGAAGCTGATGCGCAGCGTCAAGCATGTCGATTTTCTGGCGTGCGGAGCCTGTCGAGAGGAGTATTCCTTTCTTGGGCACGCGATAGCCGACCGAGAGCATCGATTTCATGACGGCTTCGGAGGTGTCGACGCCGATACAGCCGACTTCGCCTGTTGACGACATGTCGACTCCGAGCACCGGGTCGGCTCCCTGCAGACGCGAGAATGAGAACTGCGATGCCTTTATGCCTACGTAGTCGAGGTCGAATGCATTTTTTGCGGGTTTCTCAACCTCAAGTCCGAGCATGGCTTTGGTGGCGAGGTCGATGAAGTTGATTTTGAGCACCTTCGACACGAATGGGAAGCTTCGAGATGCGCGCAGGTTGCATTCGATGACCTTGATGTCGTTGTTTTTGGCAAGATACTGGATGTTGAACGGACCTGTGATGTTGAGCGCTTTGGCTATCTGTGCCGAGATTTTCTTGATGCGGCGCATTGTCTCGACGTAGAGTTTCTGCGGCGGGAACTGTATGGTGGCGTCGCCCGAGTGCACGCCGGCAAATTCGATATGCTCGGATATAGCGTAGGCTTTTATCTCGCCGTTGGCCGCTACGGCGTCCATCTCGATTTCTTTTGCGTTCTGGATGAATTCGGTGACAACGACGGGATGTTGCTTCGAGACGTTGGCTGCAAGACGCAGGAAGCGCTCGAGTTCGTCGTCGTTGGAGCAGACATTCATGGCTGCACCTGAAAGCACGTAGCTGGGGCGCACGAGCACGGGGAAGCCTACTTCGTCGATAAACTCACGGATGTCATCGAAACTTGTAAGCTCTCGCCAGCGGGGCTGGTCGATGCCGAGGTTGTCGAGCATTGCCGAGAATTTGTGACGGTCTTCGGCGTTGTCAATGCTCCGTGCGGTGGTGCCGAGTATGTTTACACCTTCATCGTCAAGACGTGTGGCAAGGTTGTTGGGTATCTGTCCGCCTACCGACAGGATTGCGCCGTGGGGCTGCTCGAGGTCAAGAATGTCCATGACGCGCTCGAATGTGAGTTCGTCGAAGTAGAGACGGTCGCACATGTCGTAGTCGGTCGATACGGTTTCGGGGTTGTAGTTGATCATTACCGAGCGCCAGCCTTCTTTCTTGACTGTCATGAGCGCGTTGACCGAACACCAGTCGAACTCCACGGAGCTGCCGATGCGATATGCGCCCGAGCCGAGCACCACGATGGAGCGGTGGTCGTGGAGGTAGTTGACATCGTTTTCCGAACCGTTGTAAGTCAGGTAGAGGTAGTTGGTCTGTGCGGGATATTCGGCGGCAAGTGTGTCGATCTGTTTTACAACAGGAACGATGCCGAGGCTCTTGCGGTAGGCGCGCACGCGTCGGTTGGCGTTTTCGGCCGAGCCTCCGAAGTTGTCGAGGACTGCGCGTGCTATCTGGAAGTCACTGAATCCCTGTTCTTTCGCCAGGCGCAGGAGCGGCGCGGGGAGTTTCTCTATCTCGTCGAATGACTCAAGTTCGGCTTCTGTGTCGATCAGATGCTGGAGCTTGTAGAGGAACCATTTGTCAATCTTGGTGAGTTCGTGTATTTTATCGACCGTGTAGCCTGATTTCATTGCTTTGGCAATGACGAAGATGCGTTTGTCGGTAGGTTCGGCGAGGGCGTGGTCGATGTCGTTGATTTTGATTTCGCGGTTGCCGACGAAGCCGTGCATACCCTGACCGATCATGCGGAGTCCTTTCTGTATTGCTTCCTCGAAAGTGCGTCCGATAGCCATTACTTCACCCACTGATTTCATCGAAGATCCGATTTCCTTGCGGACGCCGTGGAATTTTCCGAGGTCCCAGCGGGGTATTTTCACTACGATATAGTCGAGGGCAGGCTCGAAGAATGCTGATGTCTCTTTTGTGACAGAGTTCTTGAGATCGAAAAGACCGTAACCGAGACCGAGTTTCGCCGCTACGAAAGCCAGGGGATAGCCTGTTGCTTTAGACGCGAGGGCGGAAGAGCGGCTCAGACGGGCGTTTACCTCAATGACACGGTAGTCCATCGACTTGGGGTCGAATGCATACTGCACGTTGCATTCGCCTACGATGCCTACGTGGCGTATGATTTTTATAGCGAGTTTACGCAGGTAGTGGTAATCTTCGTTTGAGAGAGTCTGTGAGGGAGCGACTACGATACTTTCGCCGGTGTGTATGCCGAGCGGGTCGAAGTTCTCCATGTTACATACGGTGATACAGTTGTCGAAGCGGTCACGGACGACTTCATATTCGACTTCTTTCCAGCCTTTGAGCGATTTCTCGACGAGAACCTGGGGAGAGAATGACAGCGCTTTCTCGGTGAGGGCTACGAGTTCTTCCTCGTTGTCGCAGAAACCGGATCCGAGTCCGCCGAGAGCGTAGGCGGCGCGCACGATCACGGGGTAGCCGAGGGTTTTTGCGGCCTGCAGGGCGTCGTCGACCGATGAAACGGCTTCGCTTTTTATGGTCTTTACGCCGATTTCGTCGAGTTTGCGCACGAAAAGTTCGCGGTCTTCAGTGTCCATGATTGCCCGCACGGGTGTGCCGAGCACGCGTACGTTGTATTTCTCAAGCACTCCCGACTCGTAGAGAGCCACGCCGCAGTTGAGGGCTGTCTGTCCTCCGAATGCGAGCAAAATGCCGTCGGGACGCTCTTTCTCGATGACTTTTTCGACAAAGAACGGAGTCACCGGGAGGAAGTAAATGTGGTCGGCAAAACCGTCAGACGTTTGTACTGTTGCAATATTGGGATTGATAAGGATAGTCTCAATTCCCTCCTCTTTCATTGCTTTGAGTGCCTGCGAGCCTGAGTAGTCGAATTCTCCGGCCTCGCCTATCTTGAGAGCACCGCTACCAAGCAAAAGTACTTTTTTTATGGTCTTATCGCTCATTATGAGTTGTTGTGGCGGCTATGCCGCGGTTTATATTTGTTGCAGAATTGCAGTTGTGTTATCTCTGCGCCGTCGGCCGGTGGGGCAGTGGCGCTGCACCGGGTGAGCGGCAAATTCAAAGCAGTGCGATGAATTCGTCGAAAAGAAACTCGGTGTCTTTGGGCCCTGATGATGCCTCGGGGTGAAATTGTGCCGAGAAATAAGGCTTTGTCTTGTGACGGATGCCCTCGTTGGTGCCGTCGTTCATGTTGATGAAGAGCGGTTCCCAGTCTTTGTCGAGAGTTGAGCTGTCGACGGCATATCCGTGGTTCTGCGATGTGACGTAGCAGGTTTCGGTGCCTACGCGGCGCACCGGCTGGTTGTGTGAGCGGTGTCCGTATTTGAGTTTGTAGGTCTTGGCTCCGGCGGCTTTGGCCAGAAGCTGGTTGCCCATGCAGATGCCGCAAATCGGTTTGCCGATTTCGAAAGCCTTGCGTATATTAGCCACTGTGGCTTCGGCCATGTCGGGGTTTCCGGGGCCGTTGGATATGAAAAGTCCGTCGTAGGGTATCTGTGTGAAGTCGTAGTCCCAGGGCACGCGCACCACTTTGACTCCGCGACGTGTGAGGCAGCGTATGATGTTGTGCTTTGTGCCGCAGTCGACGAGTACGACAGTCTTTTCGCCGTCGCCGTGGATTTCCACCTCTTTGCAGCTTGTTTTGCCTACGAGGTTTTCAAGGTTGGGATTATAAAAATCGACATCCTCACAGCCTTCAATGATGATTTTTCCAAGCATTGAGCCTTTTTCGCGCAGGTGCTTGGTGAGGGCGCGGGTGTCGATGCCGTAGATGCCGGGGATTTTTTCCTCGCAGAGCCATTGCGACAGTGAGCGGTCGGCCTGCCAGTGGGAGTGCTCCCATGAGTAGTCCTGGGCTATGATTGCCTTGGCGTGGATATGGTCGCTTTCGTAAAATTCGCTGACGTCATCTTTCTCGCGGCGCGGTGGCACGCCGTAGTTGCCGAGGATAGGGTAGGTGGTGACAAGAATCTGACCTTCATAGGAAGGGTCGGTCAAACTTTCGGGATATCCGGTCATTGCCGTGTTGAATACCACTTCGCCGGAAGTAGATGCTTCATATCCGAAAGATTTTCCCTCAAACGTGGTGCCATCCTCAAGTATAAGGGTGGCTCGTCTTGTTTCGCGCATAGGAATTATGGAAAATTATTATTAAAACTATGTGGCGGTTGACAAGATTTCCATCGTGAAAACCATGCAAAGTTAAGCATTTTTCCGAATATATGAAAACTAAATTCCCAACATTGTTTAAAATTGATGCGTAAGTCGGCAGTAAGTCGGCATTTTGACAACGCATTACTCGGTTTATAAGCCTCCGACTGCCATATCATTATATACAGGCAGATGAAATTATCATGAAAAAGCGATGTAGGCAGATGCCGTTGCCGGCATCTGCCTACATGTTATGGTTTATTATAAATGTCAGAATATTACCTTAGCGGCTTTTGAACCCTGACGGCGTATATAGATGTTACCTGTCCGGGGGGAGTCGACGCGGATGCCTTGCAGATTGAAATATTCTGCGGGTGCATTGTCATCGGCAGTAATTCCATCTATACCTGACATGACATTTATGTCGGCTTTGGCCGGGCGTGACTCACCGACGTTGTAAAGGGCGGTTACAGCATAGGTGTGGAACCCGGGTTGGGCGAGGGTGTCGGTGATAGTGGTATCTGTAACGGGTGTGTCGTTGAGTTTCTCGCCGTTGCGATACACGTTGTAGCCGATGTGCTCGAGTCGTGTGTTGGCAGATGCCGGTATGTAGGTGACATCATCAACCATCAGCATGGACGCTCCGACAGCGCATGAGCGAATGGCGAAGTAGCGTGCTCCCTCGGGGAGTTCGGCAGTATATTCGGTCCACTCGTCAGATATCTGTTCGTGTTTGCCTGTCGATATGAAGTCGGCCGGGTCAAGACTTCCGGTAGAGTAGAGCAGTTCGATGGACTCTTTGTAACGGCTGTCGTAGCTGCGGGCGTAGACCGATATCGTCTGAGCCTTGCCACAGAGTTCGGGCGAAATGGCCCAGTCATTGATCTCTCCGAAGTAAGAATCGAACATGGCCACTATGCACTTGTTGCCCGAACGGGTTTCGAACGTGGCGTTGAATTGCGCGTCGCTGTTGTCAAGCACGAAGAATGACTGCTTTGAATAAGTGGCAATTCCTGGGAACTTGATGCCGCTAAGGCCGCCAATGGCTTTTTCGTCGAGGTCAAGGAATGTCCAGCCGGCAACAGTGGTGGCGAATGGTTCGGCCGATTCGAAAGTCTCGGTCACGGCATCGGGCGCAGTAGTGTCGATTACGGGTGCGTCCCATGAGAGTAATACGCGGCTATCGGCATGACTGGCGATAAGTCCGGCGGGAGTGGGATATGTCGGGAATTCGGCGATGACTACAGCCGGAGAGTCGGATTTATTGTTACTTGGATTGGAGTCGCCGTCAAGGCTTGCTTCAGCGCTATATTCAGCGGTTTCATTCTCGATGACTTTGATTGTCTGCCTGAAACTTACCGTGGTGTTGAGCCCGGGCTGCAGGGCGCTGCCTTTGCTTTCGGCCACTTTCTCTCCGTCGCGGTAGAGGCTGACTGTATAGCTGTCGGCGATATTCGTTCCGAGGTTGTCGAGTTTGACATTCACATTGAATTCGTCACCGGCTTTGACGTTGGCGGGTGCTTCAACCGATGCTACGGCAATGTCGTTGTCAGTCAATGTGACTACGCGTATATTGTCGACCAAGGTATAGGTGTAGTTGACGCATATTCCCTCGAAACGGAGGTAGATTACTTTGCCGATGTAGGCGTCGAGAGGAACGGTGACGCAGTTCCAGCCGGCTTCATGGAGTGATTTCATCTCGATGTTCAATACACGTGTTTCGATATTTCCGCTGCGAACGTAGACATTGAGTATGTTTTCGTCGGGAACAACGCTGCCGGTTGCCGGGTCATTGCCATTGATGTTGAAGGTGTAGAACATGAGCCCCGGCTTGTCGCCCGAAATTTCAATCTTGCCTGAGATGATGGAACCGAAGGTGCCGGGGCCGTTGCCCTTCATGCCGAAGAGACCGTCGTCGCCGTCGACAGAAACCGGTTCGGACAGAGTCTGCGAGTTGTAGAGTCGCCATACGCCGCCGTTAGACTGATCCATCGAGAAGTTAGACGACAATTTGCCTCCTGCTATTGACTCGATATACGGCATCTTGTAATTGGGTCCTACGCAGATGAGATCGGTAGCAACCGGTGCTCCGAGTCCGCTTGCTGTGCCGGCACATACGACCCATTGCTTCATCTGCTGCTCGCCATCGGCAGGTACTGCCCGGAAAGTATAGGATGTGGCATTAAGGTTCTCGACTACGGGTATGTATTTCGAACTTGTGGTGAACTCAAATATGCTGTAGTTGATGAGGTCTGGATTCATAGGATTGCCGTCGGCGTCGGTTGTGGCTGCGTCCCAGCTGAATGTCACTTCACCCGGATTTGCCGTCTCCGAGGCAACGAGGTTGTTGACCGTGCCGGGCAGATTGATACCGATGAATGTGGTGAACGATGCCTCCTTGCCTGCGCCTGCATTGTTGTAGGCTATCACGCTGTAGGTGTAGTTGCCGGCTTCCTCCACTTCGTCAAGATATGACAGGGCTTCGCCGGGTGCGGGATTGTTGAATGTGTTGATCAAGTCGCCGTTGCGCCGGAGTTCTATTTTAGTAATGGCATCGAGCTTGTCGCCCTTGACGTTGAGGGCCGGGGCGTTGAATTTGATTGTAGCTTTGTTTGCGCCGTTGTAGTCAGGCACGGCGGTTATGTCAGTTGCCGCTGCGGGCGACTGTAGGTCGGTGCCTTCGGATATGGATATTTCCTTGATGAAGAGCCCATACATGTATTTGGCGCTCATGCCGTGGAATCCGACGTAGTAGACGCCGTCGGCATCCGGTGTGATGTATGACTCGAATGGCACGTCACTCAGACTGGAGAATTCATAAGGCTCGAGGATGGTTTCGGTCATTCCGTCTACAGTGGGGGCGGCTCCCCATTTGACTTCGATCTTTTCTTTGTAGCTTCCACTCTCTGTGTAGATGATGTAGCCGAGTCTGTAGGTCTTGCCCTTTTGCAGGCGCATGGGCGGTGTTATCAGCCAGTCATCGGAGTCAAGATAGCTGCTGTAGCGCAGATAGGCGGCAGAGTTTTTGAGCGTCCACACTTTATCGTCGTTGTTGACATTGAGTATAGTGAATCCGTCGAGCCCTATCGCTTTTTTGAATTCGGAAGTGTAGGGCGGAGTTACAGAGCCGGTGGTGATTGAGTTGGATGTGGCTGTCCCCGAAGTTAGATTGCCTGCGTGGGCAACGACAGTGTAGTAGTAGCTTATGAGGCCATCTCCGGCGGGGATGGGTTCGATGAATTTTGTGGCTGAAAGGTTTTCGGCCACTACGATAGCGTCGGGATAGCGGGTCACGGTATAGGTTATGTTGTCGACGTCGATATATCCGCCGTTGACACTCTCTGTGACAGGCATCCATGTGAGCACGAGGTTTTCGCCATCGCGGGTGAGGGTTGCCTTGGTTGCTACAGGGGTGTCGGCTCCGATGAAGGCCGATTTCTTTACAAGCGGGCTCGAGCCTTCGGCGGTGGAGACGCTGACTGCAAATTCATAATCGCCGGCTTCGGTGAGTGTGACCGGAGCTTTGACTGTGGAGCCGAACGCGGTGGTGTCTGTGGCGACTTCTGTTCCGTTGGCAAGTACGCTATAGCTTATATTGCCGATAGCTGCGTCGCCGCAGAAGTAGGTGTCGGGAGCAGTGAAGTCGACTGTCCCGCTGAGAGAACCGTCGTGAAAATTGATGCATAGGTCTGTGACTGCGGCCGGAGCATAATCTTCTGCATCTGGGGCGATGACTACAAGTCCGCAAACTTCTTCATTGCCTGGAAACTGATAGAGCATTGTGGCGGCGCCGGTAGATTTGTCAACCTCATAGAAGCGTCCGGTCTGGTCTTCGCCGAATACTGTCCAGAACATGCGGTGTGATTTTGGGTCGATTACGGCCGAACTCTGATATTTGGGCGTCACGCCTGTACTTCCGACTTTGGTTGTCGAACCTGTGCCTTTGTCGACAATGAGCAGGTTGCCGTTCATATCGATGGCATAGAGGGTGCCGTCGGAGTCGAAGGCAACGCCGTTCCAGGGCGTAGTTATAGGCGCTATGGCCGCACGTGACAGGTTTACATAGTCACCAATGCCGAATACATATCCGTCGCCATCGTTGTTGATATAACAACCATAGACCAGTCCGCTTACAGGGTCGAGCGAAACATCAGAGGCAAACATTGCCGAGTTTTTGATTTCGTTGTGTGAGAGCTTTTCCCATGTGTTCATATCATAGCTGTCGACATAGTTTATGAGCATCATGTCAAAGAAGTTATATTGCCATGCCACGTAATAGACGCCATCGATAGCTACGGCACCAAAGTTTGTGTCGGGCACTTTGTTGGTCTCAGTATATATGGCTTCGAGTCCGGAGCCTGCATTGATAGGGATGCGGTAGAATCCGTTGGGCTGACTGGCAGAGTAGACTACGGAGCCCAGAATGTTGATGTTGCTGCCCGGAACTTTAAACATGGTTTTCCGGGATGCGTCTGCCGGCATTGAGAAATTGGAGAATGACGTGCGGATGTCACTGTGGCCTTTGAAGGTCTCCGGCATAGCGAAACGTGTGTCAACCGGAGTTGCGCTCATCGGAGCAAGTGCCGATGGCGCGGCGCCGTCGCCAATCCTTGCTGCAACATGTGATGAGGCTGAGAGCTGCAAGGAAATGACAGCCGCCAATAGACATAGCAACTGTCTGAAAGATTTTTTCTTCATGTGATTGGTTTGTTAAATTAAAGAATACAATCACAAAGATATTGAAAATATGTTAGTTTTATACAAAATTTGAGTCAATTTATGTAATAAATGTCAAATTGTTGGATTATTTTCCGTTTTATTGGCAATCTGATTGTATGATGCTCGTTGCATCCTGATAATCCGCTGACAGCCAAATTAGCTTACTGGTTGTTGACGGCGTTTTTACGTCGGCGCATGTAGCGTGGGATAAATGACAGATGTTTTTTTATGGTGGAAAATGTGCCGTAGTAATAGCACATTATCCGGAAACGCTCTCGCAGTGAGCGGCGATGGTTGCGAGTCGTGGTTCCTTCGTTTAGGTAATCAATCAATACGTCGTCGATATATATATTGTGGCGCGAATGCTGGAGGCAGCGTATGCACCAGTCGTAGTCGGCCGAGAATCGGTATTTCAGGTCGTAGGGCGCGGTGATGCGGCGCAGGGCGATGAATGCCTGATGACACACCACCATGCCGTCGCGGAAACTGTCGAGAGTAAGTTCTTCTGGAGCCCGCAGGTGGCGATCTCCGAGACGATTGCCTCCGTCATCCACAATATCTGTCTGTCCGTAGACTATGCCAGGGAAGTCGTTTGCCATTATCGTGTCGGCAATGCGTTGGAGGGTGTCGGGCGAGTGGAATGCATCGCCGGCGTTGAGAAATATCACGTATTCACCACGGGCAATGCCAAGACCTTTGTTCATTGCGTCATATATGCCGCTGTCTTTGCCGCTGTGTATTGTCATCTCCTTGATTGCGGCATTTTCTGCCAGCTTCAATGTCCCGTCGGTTGACATTCCGTCGATAATAAGATGCTCGAACAGACGGCATGTCTGTCGCTTAACCGACTCAAGTGTGCGCGGCAGTGTAGAAGCAGCGTTATATGTTACCGTTATAATGGAAAACAGAGGGGCTGTTGGGCTGTCGTTGTTCATTTAAAAGATGACTTATTAGCGTGGATTGATAATAATAAGTAACACAAAGATACATAAAAAAGATTGCCGGCTCATCACTTAACGGTTTAATTTTTATATAATAATTGTGATTTTATCGGAATTTCACTGTTTCCGTTAAGGTGTTTATTGTGGTCGATATGTCAGTAAATCAATATCGGTGACTTGTATTTTTAAAAATATTAAGTAAATTTGCGGCAGATATTGAAAAAGGTACACTTGATTTATATTTTATTCACTATTTTAATTAAATAATTTATTCACTTTAATTTTTCTAAGAATGAAAAATATTATTTTGATGGCAGTGATGTCGGTGATGACACTGACTGCCGCAGCACAGAATTGGTTTGCAGGTGGTTCGGTAGGCGCATGGCGTAACGACAGCGACAAAATCACCACAATCACAATCGCTCCCGAAGTAGGTTATAATCTCAGCGAACAGTGGGCTATCGGTACGGTTCTCGGCTGGTCTTATATACACCGTTCATCAGTTGACGGCAACCTTGTAGACTTCGATCCCTACGCACGTTATACTTTCTACAAGAAAGGTATTGTTTCGCTTTTCGTTGACGGCGGTGTTGACCTCGGCTTCGGCAAGGCTTCATACGATGGAGAGGACAGCGATACAGCGGTAAAATACGGCATCGGTTTCAAACCCGGTATCGCGCTTGCGCTCAACGACCGTTGCAGCATCGTGGCTCACGCCGGTTTCCTCGGTTATCGTGGCACCAATGACGCTGCAAAAGATCTTCTTGACAACCACTATGACGGCTGGGGCTTTGATTTCTCAGGCTACAACCTCTCGTTCGGTTTCTACTACAGCTTCTGATTGTAAACACCGATTGGATATAATGTCGGGGCAGCGATTGTTGTCCCGATATTTTTTGCGCCAATTGGCCGGTTCCGCAGTCGACAGACTGAACCGTATTCCGATTTATAGCGTTTGATTTTTGTGAAAAATACTTGATTATATGAATAAAAATCAAAACGCATCTTCTGCGCCGTCAGGACGTGGAGCGTTTCTTACCGGCAATGCCTGCATACTCCTTGCCACGATGTTCTGGGGCATAAACGTGTCGTTTACAAAGGCGCTTATCCCTGAGTGGATGAGTGCGCAGGGAATAGCAGCCGTCAGACTTATCGGCGGCTGTCTGCTGTTTTGGGCAGCGTCGATGTTTGTTAAGTGCGAGCGTATACAGAAGCATGACTGGAGTCGACTTATTCTCGGCGGAGTAGTCGGACTGTTTTCGTTTATCTATCTTTTTGTCAGATCGCTTCGTTACGGCAATGCCATTGACATATCTATAATAATGACGTTGCCGCCGGTGTTTGTAATTCTTATCAACAGGATTTTCCGTCACCAGCACACTTCATGGGTTGAGATTGCGGGAGTCGTGGTGTCGTTTGTCGGGGCGGCGATAGTCGTGCTTGACGGCGGCAGAGGCACCAACGGCAGTGACAATCTGCTCGGCGACATTCTTGCCATTGCGTCAACCGCCTGTTATGCGCTTTATCTGGTGTTTGTCGAGAAGCCGAGCCACATATACAGGCCGGTGACCATGCTGCGCTGGGTGTTTCTTTTCGCTGCTGTGCCGGCTCTGCTGCTGTTGCCCGGAATGCAGGATGAGGGGATATTGCACAGCAGCGCGGCGGTGCCGTGGCTTGAAATAGCTTTCATACTTCTGCTTCCGACTTTTGCAGCGTATTTTCTGGTGCAGCCGGCAATAAAGCGCATAGGCTCCGAGCTTGTGTCGCTATATCAGTATCTGTTGCCCGTATTTGCCGCTATATCGGCTGTGGCGATGGGGCTGGAGCATCTGCGCCTGATGCAGGTGGTGGCGATGGTTGTCATCATCGCAGGAATGGTAGTGACAAACATTGGCAAGCGTCGCCACGGACAGAAAGGGGCATAGATACAAAATCAGGCCGTGTCAGCTGACACGGCCTGATTTTGTATCTTAATCGTTGTTCAAACGATTAGCCCGGGATAATTGCTTCAGAGGGACATACTTCTGCACATGAACCGCACTCGATGCAAGTGTCGGGATCGATGTGGTAGATATCGCCTTCAGAGATTGCCTCAACGGGGCAAACAGGCAAGCAAGTGCCGCAAGCTACACATTTGTCGGTGATTACGTAAGCCATAGTTGTTTTTGGTTAGATAATTTATACTGTAAAGACTATTGTTGTCGTAAACGACGGTACAAATTTAAATCTTTTATTCCGAATTATCAAAGAAAATTTCCCACTTTTATTCTTTAATCTTTGACATTTGCTGCACGACGCCGCTGAAATAGACATAGAGGCTGCCGTCATCATAAACGTAATACAGACCGTAGCCGCTCATGTCGATATTGAGATTGTCATCGAACGTGGCGATCAGAGCATCGTTGACTACGCTTGAGTCAAAGATATCCCATAAATCATAGCGTTCGAAAGCGAAGCGATAGTAATATCCGCCGATATTCACATCCTGTGCCGGGAAAGTGATGGTTTTGGCATCATAGTCGACTGTGCCGGTGATAGCTCCGTCACCGCCAAGAAATCCTGACAAAGTGATGTTGTTGCCGTTTTGAGTGACTTCAACCTCGAAATTATTGTAAGCGAACTCGTTCCAGTAGCCTGTGGAGGTAAACCAGTAGCATTCGAGTCCGCTCCAGCCGGTGACGTTGTAGCGTCCGCTGAGGTCAGTGTCAGAGGGAGCGTCAGGCTCGGTGGGCTCATCGTCACCCCAGTCGAATGTGTCGTATCCGTATCCGTAGGCTCCGTCGGTCACGTAATACCAGATTGTCCCGTATTCCTGAGTTCCGTCAAACGCAGAGTACATTCCGTACTCGTCGGAATAAGGCCATATACTGACAGTTGGAACAGACATATTGCCGCTCTCGACAAGGCAGTAACCCCAGGTGTCGGTAGTGCCTGACTCTATTTCGAGCGAATAATCGTTGTTGACGGTGAATTCCAGATCATAGCCGGGCACTCCGTACCAGTCCGAGAGCACATACGACCCGTCGTCAAAGGCGGTGAGTGTAGACTCCCAGCTGTTGCCGGAGCGCAGCAGCGATGACATATAGATGCCTTTGACGTTCCAGATTTCATTGCGTATGCGCGAGAATGTGCAATTGACGGCATCAGAATCAGCAAACCCCTCGCCGGAAGCTATCGCCGTTACCGATATCGTGTATTGTCCGACAGGCAGTGCACGCAGTTGAAGAGCGCATTCCTCGGTGTCGCCCGACACTTCCGTGCCGTCGACAAGGTAGGAGTAATGGTAATAGCCGGCATTCTCTACCGGAGTCCAGTTTACGTCGATGCGGGCTCCGTTGGCAGTGGCTGTGACTTCGGGTGATGACAGTTTCACGACAGTTCCCGTTGTTGCGGTGAGCACTATGCGTCGTGTCACGGTGCCTTCCGGTCCGTAGATATACACGGTCAAAGTATATGTGGTCGACGGCTGCAGGCCGGTGAACGTTACGGTAGTGTCGTCGGTGACTCCACGGGCAGTTATCGAGCCATCTGGACCGGTGAGTTCGTAACCATACTGATTGACGCCTTTGACACTTTCCCACTCGAATGTGAGCGATGTGTAGGTGGCGTCATTGATGTTTATGCCGATTTCCGGAGCATCTGTCACCCATACTTTGTCGTTATCATCGCTGCAGGATGAGAATGACGCGACTGCGACAAATATTGTAAGCGCCGGCAATAAGTATTTTTTCATAATTGTTACTTTTGCTTATTATTCATTATTGCTTATTCCCAATCGAAATAGAGGTAGAGATAGTTGGTATAGTTGTTGAAATCCTCGTCATAGAATGCGTAGAAGTTCATATAGACGAAGTTGATTGTGCCTTTTTGTCCGGATGCATCGTTCCACTCTTTTATGCGGGCATAGCAGTATTCTGACTGGTAGTCGTCGTTATACCAGCAGAAGTTGACACCCCAAAGCGGATAGTCGGAGCCGTCGTAGGCACTTGTCAGCGAGAACTCGGGATAGCTGCCGTCGGCACCGGTGAAAAACCATTCGTGGTCGCCATAGGAAGTCCATCCGACCTCTTCCCACATTGTCTGATTACTCAATGGCACTATACGGCCGTAACCTTCATATCCGGGATAAGCTGACGCAGTGATTTCAAACGTGAAATTCTCACCTGAATTCATGAAATTGTCGATACGGTATTGCTGCGTGCCGTCAAGATTGTACATGTCGCCGGTGAAGCTGGCCCATTCTGACGGCGAATAATCATATTCGAGTATCTTGAATGTCACCGGATTTCCACCGTTGACCTTGTCCCAGTCAGAAATTATTACCTGTCCGTAATATTCGGCATAGCCGTTGGAATAGGTGTTGACATAGCGGTCGTCAATTTTCAGAGTGATGTCGAAAATCTCTTTTTCAGGCAAAGCCGAGCAGTCGATATCGATGGAGGCGAATTCAGAGCCGTCGGCAAATGTGACGTTTTGTGGCACAGTTATGCGCGGGTCGCCGGCGACGTATTCGATCGGAACGGTCACCTCGCCATTGCGGGAGATGCGGCCGAGGTTCAATGTCACGACCGGATCTGACCCTTTGGTAATGGAGTTGAGTTTGATATTGTCGGCGGTAAAATATACTCCGGGGTTGTCATCAGCTTCGCCGGGATGCCAGTCGTCATATTCTTCGTCATCGCTGCATGATGTCATTGCCGTCATGGCTATCACTGGCATGATGAATATGTATTTTAATGCTTTCATCTTTGTCATGTTTTTATTTCAGATAATTAATGATCTGATGCCTATTTCCAAAGGTAGGACTGGCATACGCCCGACGGATCGGGATTGAGTTTGCACATTTTGTTGAGGTTGGCCTCGCGGCGCGGAATGAAAATCGTTGACCATGCAGGCACATATCCTTCTACGGAGTTTATACGGTAAGACTCGGGATGATTTGTGCCCTCATATCCGCGTGTCACGGCAATGCCGAGACGCCGGATGTCGAATATCGACAGACCTTCGCCCCAGAGCTCGATGCGTTTCTGGGTTATGATCTGTTCGACTACACCCTCGATGGTAGTAGCATTGCAGGAGTAGTTGCCTCCTTCGTAGCGGTATGTGTTCATGAAAGTCTCAAGCAGAGATTTTCCTGCGGCGGCACCACGGCAATTGGCCACTGCTTCGGCTTCTATGAAATACATTTCCTCAACACGCATCAGAGGGATATCCACCTTGTTGCCTGTGAGCGATGTGGTGCGCGCGCCCTGTCCGGGGCGAACCTTGAAGCCTACGTAGGGCGCATGTCCGCTCCATTCGGCGAAACTGAGCTGTGTCTTGTCGGCATAATTGCGGATATAAGCATCCTCGCCTTCCTCGAAGTCGTCGGGGTTGATCCAGGTAAGTCGGCGCCAGTCGTTGGTGCCGATGCTTTCGTAGAGGTTGCGGTCAATCATCATCGACGCCTTGTAGGTCGAGCTTGCCACTCCATAGTTGGCCTCCGGTGCCATGTATGATACCCACGACTGCCACACATAATATGTCACCATCTCGTCGGACGCACCTATGAGGATGCCCCACATCCATGAATTGTTGGTGGCTGAGTTAAATCCGGTCGACAGATTGTACCATTCGTCCTTAGAGAGCGGAGAGTATCCTGAATTTATAGCTGCGCGTGCGTTTTCGGAGGCTTGTGCGTAGGCATCTGTGGCTGAAGCTATGCCGAGAGGGTTGAGGGCGTATCCATCTCCGAGGTCGTCGTCCGAATCGTAGATGTCACTGTCATGGGCGAGCATTTCGGAAAGGTCGGCCGGGTCTCTGTCGGCACGTGTGGCGATTTCAAGCCAGAGCCGGGCTTTCAGGCCGTAGACAACACCTTCGCTTGCCTTGTTTTTGGAGCCTCGCTCCGAAGTGCGGGTCAGAGCTGCCTGCGCTTTGTCGAGGTCGGTCAGTATGAAGCGGTACATCTTGTAGTAGGGTGCGCGGGGATTGACTCTCGCCTTGGCTTCTGAGGTGAGTTCGGTCACGATGGGCACCGTAAGGCCTTTGAGCTCTTCGAGATTGTTGTCAAGCGAAGTGCCGGTGGCACGGAATTCGTAAAGCCGCATCATGTCCATATATGCCATAGCGCGGTAAACATATCCGGTTGCGAGGTTGAGGGCGTCATCCGAGCTCTCTTTGTCGCATGCCTGTATGGCTATGTTGGCATTGTGGATCAGGGCGGTATAATAGTTCCATAAGTCGGTCTGCGATGCCAGGTCGCCAAGATACTGGCAGTCATTGAAAAGATTGAAATAGAAATACCCCGGATCACGTACGGGAATATCCGCTGTCATGCAGTCGCGGTGAAGCATTATTCCAGGATATCCTATGTCGGAATAGTCATAGGCGTCTGTCACCGTGTTCATGAATTTGGTGATGGCGTTGACGAGGCCGTCTTTCGATGAGTTCTCGACCTGGGTCTGGGTGGCGCCGGATGTCGGCACTGACTCTTCGAGGCAAGATGTCAATGTCGGCACGGCCATAAGCAGTGCGGCTGTATATGTTATATATTTTTTCATTATGCGCTGACTTGATTTAGAATTGAACATTTAATCCGCCCATGAATGTACGCATGGGTGAGTACATTGATTCGTCGCCTGTTGTTATCACAGATCTGGGGTCGAAGCCTTTGCGTTTTGTCCAGTATGCGACATTGTCGACGGTGAAATATATTCTCAGGCTTTCCACGCCGAACTGTCGTGTCCATCGAGAGGGAAGGGTATAGCCGGCGTTGATTGACTTGAATGTCAGATAGCTGGCATCAGTCAGAAATCGGTCGCATGTCGACGTATTGTAGGCGTCGGCATATTGCCATCGCGGAATGTTGCTGTCAGGATTGCTTTCCGACCAGCCGTTGACGGCGTCGCGGTGGATATTGTAGCCTGTGAAACCCGACATGGGTGAGCTCATGAGTGTCTGGTATCCGTAATCGAGCTTCTTGCCTCCGATAGAGAAGTTGAACTGGGCTGACAGGTCAACACCGAAGAAATTGAATGTCGTGCCAAATCCGCCGAATGCATTAGGAAGAGCCGAGCCACAGTCAAGATATTCTGACTTGGAATAGTCGGAGGTGGCGTATTTTCCGTTTTTCATTACCGGAGCGCCTGACGCGTCGGTGTCGGCATTGTCGGCGGTAGATACCCACATGGGCTGTCCGTTGCTGTTTACTCCGGCATATTGCGGCATATACCATGTATAGACAGGGAGGCCTTCGCCATAGAAGAACCAGCCGCTCTGATATCCGGCATGTCCGTCAAGAGAGCTCTGTTTCTTGTCATCGGGCAGTCGGAGCACGCGGTTGTTCTCGATAGAGATGTTGCCGTTGAGTGTCCACGTGAAGTCGCGGGTGCGTATGGGTGTCGCCGAGAGTGTGATTTCGACGCCGTGGTTGCGCATGTCGCCGATATTGGCATAGTAATAGGTGTAGCCCAGAGAGCTCGGAGTTTCGGTGACGGTAAGCATGTCGGATGTCTTGCGGTAATAATACTCGATGCTTCCTCCGAGCCGTGAGTTGAACATATCGAATTCAAATCCGGTGTTGAAGCTGCCCACCGTTTCCCAGGTTATGTCAGGATTGCCTTTGCGGTTGAACAGCACAGCGACCTCGTCATTGGAGTTCTCGATGGTGTAATAGTCGCAATAACGGAAGTCGCCGATATTGTCGTTGCCCTGTTGTCCGTATGATATCTTGTATTTGAGCATGTTTATCGCCGGAGTCTTGGGGAAGAAGTTTTCCTTGCTTATGATCCATGCGGCACCTGCGCTCCAGAAGTTACCCCAGCGGTGGTCGGGATGGAAGCGCGATGACCCGTCGCGGCGATATGAGGCTGACGCGAAGTAGCGGTTATCGTAGTCATATTGAGCGCGTGCGAAATATCCCTCGACGTTGTAGAGCGATTTGTTGCCGTTGATATCACCGTTGAGCACGGCTCCGTCAAGTTCGATATTCTGGTCGAACATCGCCACATTGTTGCGGGCTGCGTTGAGGTCAGTTTTGCTCGAACGGTTATATTCGTGGCCGAGAAGGGCTTCTATCGTGTGGCGTCCGTAGGAATGGTTCCAGTTCAGAAGCTGCTGGAAGTTGGTGTCGGTAAGACGGTAATGATCGGTATATACATAGCCTCCGGTCTCGGTCGTGAATCCGTAGTAGGGATTTATGGCTATGTTGTAGCGTGTCTCGAGCACGTAGACGCTCCCGTTGATGGTCAGACGGAAGTCTTTGAGGAAATCGATATTGGCGTATCCCTGCATGTTGAATGCGTTGGTGTTGAGGCAGTCGGTGTTGAGCCGGTCGTTTTGCAGCGGGTTGCCGCTTTTTTCAATATTTCTTATGAGTCCGGCATTGCCGCCGTCGCCGTAGTCATACATCTTGCCGTGGCTGTCGGTCAGTATGCGGCCGTTGCCGTCGCGTATGAACAGTGGATAAATCGGCGCCATGTTGTGGCATACTTCAAAGGCTTCGTTGTTGGCATCACTCTCGGTGTGGGTGTAGCCGGCTGTCGCACCGATGCGCATCCACTGGTAGGCCTGATATTCGGTCTTGAGTCGTGCGGTGTAACGGCGCAGATGAGAGCCGTAGGTAATACCTTCGTTGTCGAGGTAGCCGAGCGACCCGTAGAAATTATATTTGTCTGTGCCGCCCGAGAGGTTGACATTATATTCCTGACGGAAACCGTTGCGGATACCGTAGTCACGCCAGTTGTCGGGTGTGACCATATATGTCATTCCGTTGTAGTCGATACGGTTTCCGAGTATGGCGTTTGGATTCAGCTTGCCGTTTGTGCCTATGAGTGTCTGGTTGCGCGGCACTGAATAGACAATGTATCCGAGACCTCCGGCGTCGGCACTCCCTCCGAGCGCATTGTTGGCGCGCAGGTGGGCCTCCTGCATGGAATATCCCTGAGAACGGGTGTAGTAGTTGCGCAGAGCGAGATACTGAGCTTCGTAATATTCTCCTGGATTGTCGATTATATTATAGTCGACTTTAGCATCGGTGTTAACGCCCCATTTCATGTCGACCGTGGCGCGAGTGTTGCCACGTTGGGCGCTTTTTGTGGTGATGAGGATGACTCCGTTGGCTCCGCGCGCACCGTAGAGAGAGTTGGAGGCTGCGTCTTTCAACACTGAAATATTGTCGACATCGGCAGGGTTTATGTCGCGCAGATATCCGTTGTAGGGCATACCGTCGACAACAATAAGCGGTGAAGTGCCTGCTGTGAGCGAGCCGATGCCGCGAATGGTGATTTCGGGCTCTCCCGACGGATCGTTTGAGGTCAGTATCTGCACACCGGCTACTTTTCCGTCAAGGGCTGTGACAGCATCGTTGACCTGAAGCTTTGTGATATCATCTGATTTCAGTACTCCGGCCGAACCGGTGAAAGCTTCGCGTTTCTGTTTACCGAACGCTACTACTACGACTTCGTCCATCATTTCTGACTTTATCCGCATTCTTACCGTCATGTCAGGAGCGATGGGCGCGGTCACAGACTCCATGCCGATGAAGGTGACTGTAACGGTTTTGTCTGAGGGCGTCAGATTGGAGATTGTAAAATGACCGTCGGCATCAGTCGAAGTGGAATTTTTAGTGCCTGTGACGGTGACTGTGGCGCCTATGATAGGTTCGCCGTCATCATCCGAAAGCACTGTTCCCGTAATTCGCGACAACTGCGCGAACGCATTTACTGCCATTAGCATAAATGCAAGAAATAGCGTTACCTTTCTCATTGGTTGGTATGTTAAATGATTGATATATTTCTGTAAAAAGACTGAATGTAAGGCTGACGCAATGACTGTCGCAACTGATGATTGGTTAGTCACGCCGCCATAATATGTGTGATAGATATTTGCACATTGTATATGAACGGTGTGTAGCAAAAATATGTTGTTTTTCTTCTTTTTTGCAAATTTTTACATAAAAAATCCGTGAAAATGCAATAAAAATCCGTGAAAGTATGTAAAAACGACTGCATGTCGCGTGTGCCGCTGACATGCAGTCGCTGTCAATGTCGTGAATTGCTTAAGGTCAGTTTTTATTAAGGAAACGTCCTTTGCCGCGTGTGGCTTTGCCATATTGTACGGCGGCTGTGGGGCATGTGTGGTAGCAGCGCAGACACAGTGCGCAATCGTTGCCCCAGCATGGGCGACGGTTATCGTTCATGGTGATATTGCCGAGCGGACAACGGCGTGCGCAAAGGCCGCAGCCTGTGCAGCTGTCGGTGGCGTGAAACGGTTTCGGACTCATGGCGAAACGTTTGAACCACGGATATATTATATTGCTTTTAAACCATGCGAAACGTCCCTTTATCACATCGTCATCTACGGCGTTGTCTTTTATGCGGCGTGCTATTTCAGCCACGCGCGGTCGGGATGCCATGAGCTTTTCGTCGGCAAGCTCGTCGGGGTCGACATCGAAGCCTTTCATCAGAGTGTAAGTGTTGGGCATGATTACGGTTGATGCGGAAGCCGGCGTCCAGCCCCGGCGCCGTATAAGTCTGCGCCACTGCCGTGCAGTCAGTCCGGCGTCGTCGCCGCATGTCGCCACCAGATGATGTGCCGCCGCAAGAGTGCCTGTCAGTCTTACATTCTTGATGAAGTCGGCAACTACGGGGGGGACGCCCCAGCTGTAGACCGGAAACACCCAGACTACTGCCCGGCATGGCTGTGCGGCTTTCAGATCCTTGTCGCGCAACACTCTGCCGCTCAGTTCCACGATGTCGTTGTCGGCAAGTGCCTCTGACAGCCTTGTCGCAATGTCGCGGCTGTTGCCGGTTCCGGTAAAATATATAATCATTTGTGTATCTTTTTCGTGATGTATCCGGAGGGTTAGCGTATCACCACCTGCGTGGCGCCGAACCCGTATTCTCTGAATGACGCGTCGCTCACGTCGTGGCCTTTGTAGCGGTGGTTGAGCTCTTTGTAGAGAGCCTGACGCAACACACCCTCTCCCTTGCCGTGGATGAACACGATTTTCTGTCCGTGGTTGCGCAGATTGGCATCCATTACTCTACGAAATTCGTCAATCTGACGGTTGAGCATGTCGGCACGGCTGAGTCCTGCGGTGTTGTCGAGCAGTTCGGTGATATGCAGGTCGACTTCTATAATTTCATTTTTGGTGTGGCGTGATGATTTTGACGCTTTCCGCGGAGCGGGGGAGTTGTCGTTTTTCTCACGCATGGCTTTTTGCAGCTGTGCAGCATCTATAGTGACCGGCACTGCGGGTCGGTCATCTTTCACGATGTCAATGGCAATGACCGGATTGTCGAAATACGGATTGCTCTTGAAGCAGTGCAGTTTGAAGAATTTTGTGTTGTCGATTTTTGTCTCGACTGATACCGGAGCCTTGCACTCGTAAGCCTTGTCATCCTTGTAAGCGATGACCTGAAGGAGCGTGCGGTCAACTTCATTAAGCTGAGAGGGCGCCAGAGTGCACATTGTCAATACTATGTTGGGCTCGACTGTGCCGGCGCGGCGAAGTGTCCAGCCCGCATCGCTGTCGGTGCGGGTGGCGAATGTGAAACTCAGGAAATAATTTGAGTCGTTGACAAGCACGGCATCGAATTCTGAACTTGACAGCGATTTTATGTCAGTCGGCTCGAAAGCCATCACTATGTTGATGCTGTCGCCGCCGGCAGTCTCTATTTTCGGTAATTCCGGAGTCTCTGCTTTCGGTTTTTCCGATGTTTTGGTCTGTTGTTTCGCTCCGTTGTCAGCGGTGGCTTCCATGACAACGACGCATTCCCTCAGAAGAGCCGGCACTTCAAATCCGTCGGAATCTTCCACATGGGCTATGTTGCCTTCGATGCGGACTATGCGGCCTCCGCCTATGCTATTGAGAAAACGCACTGTATCGCCTACTTTTGCCATTTTGTTTCTGTTTTCGTAATTAACTGTTTACATCTTTACCCTATCGGGGTGGGCTGCAATGAATGATTTCCACGAAGATGCTCCGCGGGCCACTGCCGGTTTGGCAGACTCATAGAAGTGGCAGAGTGCGGCGCCGAGAGCGTCAGTGGCGTCGAGTTGCGGGAGCATATTCTCTTCGGGAATGTCGAGTATGCGCCGCAACAGTTCCTTTACCTGCTCTTTTGATGCCGCGCCGTTGCCGGTAATAGCCATTTTGATTTTGCGCGGTTCATATTCGGTAATGGGTATGTCGCGTGACAGTGCCGCCGCCATCGCCACGCCCTGAGCGCGTCCGAGCTTTAGCATCGACTGCACGTTTTTGCCGAAGAACGGGGCTTCTATCGCCATTTCATCGGGCAGGTACTGCTCCACGAGGCCAAGCACACGGTCATAGATACGGCGCAACCTCAGGTAGTGGCTCTCGAATTTGTCGAGCTGTATCACTCCCATGGCTATCATGGCCGGTTTCTTTCCCTTGACGCCGAGTATGGCATATCCCATCACATTCGTGCCGGGGTCGATGCCTATGATTATTCTGTCCCAATCCTTGAGCGGGTGTTCTGCTGATGCCATCGGATATCTTTTATAACAGTCGCATCGGTGTGGTGAAATACACTACATTCTGACCGTAGTCGCGGTGCAGTCGGTTGAGAAACGCCTGTCCTTTGCTCTGAAACCATTCCATAGCTTTGTCCAGGTCGCTGACCTTGCCCTGCAGTGTGAAACTCTTGCAGTCGGGATCGACTTCCACAAGTATCTCGGCCATGACGATGTCGGAAAAAAGCGTTGACTCCGCCATCATGGGCATCAGTCCGGCGCGGATATCGCCGATAATACTGTCGGCTACCGGGCGCCCCGCATGAAAAGATGTGTTTATTATATACATGATTGTTTTTTATTTGAGTAGGAGAGAGCCGTCGCCATAACTCAGAAACCGGTAGTCATGCTGCAATGCGAAATCGTAGATCGGACGCCAGTCGCCGCCGGTAAAGGCTGAGACAAGCAGCAGCAGGGTGGAGCGCGGCTGATGGAAGTTTGTCACCATGCCGTCGATCACGCGGTAAGTGTAGCCGGGTGCGATGATGATGCGGGTGGCGGAAATCAGAGTGGCGAGGCCGTTGTCATCAAGATATTTCAGTATCCGGCCAAACGCATCTTTACGCGACAGCGCAGGATGCCCGGGCGCATAAGGATACCATTGTGGCACTTCTCCGGCCGGCTTGCCTTCGCTGATAAGACAGCCGATGTGGTAGAGGCTTTCGAGTGTCCTGACCGATGTCGTGCCAACGGCAATCACCTTGCGGTCGGTGGCGGCAAGTTCGGCGATGAGCTGCCTGCCGACTGCTATCCATTCGCTGTGCATGGTGTGTTCGCCTATGGTGTCGCTTTTGACAGGCTGGAATGTTCCGGCTCCGACATGGAGCGTGAGTTCACGGCGTGGAATGCCTCGTTGCGAGATGCGTTGCAGCAGTGGTTCGGTGAAGTGCAGTCCGGCTGTCGGAGCGGCTACGGAGCCTTCGATGTGGCTGTAGACAGTCTGATAGTCGGTGCTGTCGGTGGCTTCGGTCGAGCGGTTGAGGTAGGGAGGAATCGGTATTTCTCCGGCCGATGATATGATTTGTGAGAATGTAACTGCGGGATTGTCCCATGAGAAATGCACTACAGACGTATTGTCGTGGCGCGCGATACGTTCGGCTATGAGTTTGACCGCAATGCCGTCGACGTTGATTTCAGCCGAAAGTGATCCTGATTTCCATCGTTTGGAATTGCCTACGAAGCATGTCCAGGAGCAGCCGGTGGTCGAAGCGAAGTTCTGCGCGTAATCGGCCGGTGTGTCAGGCTCAAGGCAGAATATCTCTATCAGGGCTCCCGTGCCGTCCTCTCCTTTGCGGAAACGAAGGCGCGCGTTGATTACACGCGTATTGTTGTATATCAGCATCGAGTCGGCGGGAAGCAGACTGTCGAGCTCGGAAAATATATGATCGGAGATTGAGCCGTCGGCATGACGCACAAGCAGCCGGCATGCGTCGCGCTGCTCAAGCGGGTGCTTTGCTATCCGCTCGTCGGGGAGCGGATAGTCGAATTCCTCTATATTTATATCTTTTACGTTGTTGTCCATTGTCTGGCTTTCGCTTGTGGTGAAAGGGCTATGCGTCATTTGACTCTTACGCGCTGGCCGATTTTCAGTTTCGAGCCGTCAGTGCCGTTGAGTTGCTGAAGTTTCTTGACGGTTGTGCCGTAGCGTCGGGCTATTTTCGACAGGGTTTCGCCCTTTTTCACTTTATGGTAGACCGGACGAGGTGTGCTGTCTTTCTCTTTTGATGCTTTTGCAGCGGCGGGTTTGGCGGCCGGCTGTTCCGGCTTCGGTGCCGCGGCCGTAGTTTCTTCAGCATTCGGTGCCGGCGACTGTTTGCGTGAGTTGAATGTCGACTGTATGCGCTGCCTTACTTCATTGGCTGAAGGGTCGTCGGCGGTGACGCCTGAAAGCGTTTTGCCCGTTTCGCCCTCTACGGCTGGAGCTTCAGATGCTTCTCCTTGTATTTCGGATGCGTCGGTGTCATCATCCGTGTCGGGCGTCTCAGTTTCCGGTTCGACTTCATTGGTTTCTGTGGCTTCCGGCTCGTCAGCAGCAGTGTCATCGACTGTGTTTTCGGCGATGAGTGCGGTGTCGGTGCTATCCGTTGTTTCGGGTGTGGTTGTTTCGGGTGCGGTCTCAACCGGAGTCTCCACTTTGGGCTCTTCGGGCTTAAGTGTCTTTTTGGTTGTGACAATCTTTATCGTCCGTCCGCGGCGGAGAGTCTTTATGCCGTTCGCCTTCTTGATGGAGGCGGCTGTCACGCCATAGC
This sequence comes from uncultured Muribaculaceae bacterium, assembly GCA_947174275.1. Taxonomy (GTDB): domain Bacteria; phylum Bacteroidota; class Bacteroidia; order Bacteroidales; family Muribaculaceae; genus JAGBWK01. Next base: position 24,185 of record CAMWIJ010000004.1, on the reverse strand, counting down.
GTCGCGCAAGGCCGCTGAATGTGTCGCCTTTTTTGACTTTGTGAAATTTGACCTCTTCGGTGATGATGTATTTTCCGTCTTCGCTTACTTTTGATGCGCCGGTCGATGGCTCCACTACTCCGCGGCGCGAATACTTGCCGGCGTCGTGAGCCACAATGCTGTCTTCGGAGATTATGTAGCAGAGTGCCTGATGCGACGGCAGCACAAGCGGATAAGCCTTGATGTCGCCGGGTATCACGTCCTGCCGGTATTGCGGGTTGAGCGTGCGTATCTCTTCGATGGGAATGTTGAGCACGTCGGCAATCTGCTGGAAGTAGACACGCTTTTTTACATAGACTGAGTCTGTTACGATAGGACGTCGTGCAAGGGCGGGCGAGATGTTGTGCTTGTCATAATAATTCATCGCATAGTTGGCCGCGATAAATCCAGGCAGATATCCGCGAGTTTCGGCCGGAAGATAGGGATAAATTTCCCAAAAGTCTTTTTTCTCACCGTCGCCGGCGCGGCGTATTGCCTTGTTGACATTGCCCGGCCCGCAGTTGTAGGCGGCGATGGCAAGCGACCAGTCGCCGTAGATGTCGTGGAGCTGCTTGAGGTAGCGTGCTGCCATCTGCGACGAGCGTATGGGGTCGCGGCGCTCGTCGACGAGCGAGTTTATCTCCATGCCGAGACCGCGCGCTGTTGGAAGCATGAACTGCCACAGACCGGTGGCTCCGGCGGGTGACACGGCGTTGGGGTTGAGCGCCGACTCGATTATGGGCAGATATTTCAGTTCCATCGGTACACCTTCCTGCTCGAGTGCCTGCTCGAATATGGGCATGTAGTAGGTCGACATGCCGAGCATGTTCTCGACAAGCGAGCGGCGGCGGTCGACATACATCTTGATGTATGATTTGACAACCGAGTTAAACGGCATTTCGATTACGGTCGGCATCGACATCAGACGCTGTATGAGCTCTTCGTCGGTCGGTTCAACGGCAGGGCCTGAGCCATAGTCGCCGCGTGCCAGTTCGGTATAGTTCTGCATATACCAGTTCTGCATCATAAGGTGCGTGTCGGCCTCGAAACTTGCCGGATAGACAATATGCGGATCTGTTATTGTGTCTCTGACCGAGAGGATATCGGCGGCCGTGGCGCCGGCAACCGATGCGGCAAGAAACAATGCTGTGGTTATGTTGCGGAATATCTTGTTCATCAGGATGTTGATTTAGCTTTGATTGCTTGTCAGAATGTTATGGCCCATTGCAGTCCCATTGACGGAAGGCGCGTGCGTCCGTCCTGTATGAGCGACGGATATACTTCCATCGAAAGGTCGGGGGAAATGTCGAAATGAGCCAGCGACGCGTCGACGTATGCATCGACGATGGCTACCAGATACACTGCCACCATGCCGATGATGCATAGATCGCGGTTGCGCCGGAAGTAGTTTTTGCGCGAACGCAATATATTGGTCAGCCATGTCTTGTCAAGATCCTCCTCTTTTACTGTCGAGGGGAAGAAATCCATGTAGCTGTTGGTGGTCGGGTCGTTGTCCATGATGTCGGCATACGCTTTGGTGTAGTCGGTAAGCATGCCGTTGTTCCAGCTCGTGGCGTATCCGAGCCCGAGGTATCCGCCCACTATCAGCGGCAGCTTCCAGTAGCGACGGTTGTAGACTTGTCCGAGTCCGGGGAAAAGGGCTGCGAGCCAGACAGCCCGCGTGGGGTCGGGGTTGAACTCGATCTGCCGTGGCACCCATTCGTCGGTAATTCCGGCTATGGAGTCGGCAATGGCTGCGGCGTCGACCACATTGACCGTGTCTGACGGTATGAATTTGATGCGGTCGCCATTGTTGATTATCTGTTCTCCGACAATTTCCGAACCTTGCGGCAGCGGTGTCTCGCCCACCGGAATGCTTTGCGGCAACTGCGGGTCATCATCGTCAGCCGAGGCAATTGCAAAAGAATTTGAAAAAAGGTTAAAAGGGCACAGCAAAAGCGCCGCCAGAAGTGACAACAGTGACTTTCCGGCGACCGCAGTGATATATTCTTTTTTTGATGTATTCTCTTTTTTCATTGCATAAACGGCTAAGCGGTAGTGAGTTGGATGTCTTTGTCTGCAACTGCGCCGCTTTGTGCCTATTGTTCTCTTGTTTTCAGACTATCAAAGATAGTAATTAATTTGGCAAGTTCATCCTGATTTTTGAACGGGAATGTGATTTTTCCTTTTCCGGAGTTGTCGCATGCAAACTGCACCGGGGTGTTGAATGCCGACGACAACTGTCGGCGCAGTGTCTCGAACTCGCGGTTTGACGCGGGCGTTGCTTTTTCTTTCTTCGGTGCGGAGTCGGCAAGCTGATAGGCTTTGGCAAGTTCCTCAACCCGGCGCACAGAGAGACCCTGACGCAAAATCTCGTTGTAGAGCTTTAATTGCAGAGCCGGATTGTCGATTGAAAGAAGTGCGCGGGCATGCCCCATGTCAAGGCGCTTGTCGCGCAGACCGAGCTGCACTTCGGCAGGAAGCCGCAGCAGACGCAGAAAGTTGGCTATTGTGGCGCGTTTTTTGCCGATGCGTTCGCTCAGACGCTCCTGTGTCAGGCTGTATTGGTCGATGAGTTTCTTGAACGTAAGGGCGATTTCTATTGCGTTGAGATCCTCTCGCTGTATATTCTCGATGAGCGCCATCTCGGTCAGCTCTGTGTCGTTGGCCGAACGGATATATGCCGGCACGGTTGTCAGTCCGGCTTTGATGGCTGCGCGGTAACGGCGTTCGCCGGCAATAATCTGATATTGCTCAGGACCGATTTTACGGAGCGAGAGCGGCTGTATGATGCCTATTTCGCGTATTGATACAGCGAGATCGTTGAGGGCGTCCTCGTCAAATGTGGTACGCGGCTGTCCCGGGTTGGGTGTTATGGCGTCAAGCGCTATTTCGTTGATGACCGACGACCCGCGTGCCGGAACATCGTCCATGGCTATCAGTGAGTCGAGTCCGCGGCCTAATGCATTGCGTTTGGGTAATGACATTGTATTCTTATGTTCGATGGTTGTTTGTAAGTCAGTTGCGTTGTTGTCTGAGATGCCGTTATCTGTTTTTTCCGATTATTTCCTTTGCGAGCATGATGTGAGACGTTGCGCCGCGGCTTTCCGGGTCGTAGAGTATTGCCGGAAGTCCGTGTGACGGAGCTTCGCTCAGACGTATGTTGCGTGGTATCACGGTGTCAAATACCATGTCGGCGAAGTGACCCTTGAGCTCTTCATAGATCTGGTTGGCAAGACGCAGACGCGCGTCATACATCGTGAGCAGAAATCCTTCGATTTCAAGTGAGGGATTGAGCTTCGACTTTATGATGCGTATCGTGTTGAGCAGCTTTGATATTCCTTCGAGTGCGAAATATTCGGCCTGCACCGGAATGATTACGGAGTTGGCGGCGGTGAGGGCATTGACCGTGATGAGGCCGAGAGAAGGGGAGCAGTCGATAAGTATATAGTCGTAGACCGTCTTGAGCGGTTCGAGCAGATTGGCAAGCACGCGCTCGCGGTTGGGCTTGTTGATGAGTTCTATTTCAGCGCCTGCGAGGTCAATGCGCGAGCCCACGAGATCGAGGTTTTCGACGCAGGTCTTTACTTGTGAGCCGTCGACGGGATATCCGTCGACCAGACATTCATAAATCGACGATGTCATTGAGCGCGGGTCGATGCCGTAACCTGAAGTGGCGTTGGCCTGCGGGTCGGCGTCAATGATCAGCGTGCGTTTCCCCGACGAAGCGAGAGAGGCTCCGAGATTGATGGTCGTGGTTGTTTTCCCGACTCCTCCTTTCTGGTTGGCTATCGCGATGATTTTTCCCATACACATATTAGATTGAAAAATGTTTCACGGTGCAAATAAACAACATTTCGCCGGCATTGCAAAGTTAATAATCATCAAAGAACCAAATATGTTGATAACTGTTGATGATTGTTGATAAGTGGCCGTGGAACATTGCGAATTTGTGTATTTCGCCGCTATTGAGTATCTTTGTTATCAGATAGAACACATACTTATTTTGATTATGGAAACTCCTTTGATACTTATAAGCAATGATGACGGAATCGCTGCTCCCGGCATACACGTGCTGGCCGGCATCGCACAGCGGCTGGGTGATGTCTATATCGTGGCGCCGTCAGCTCCGCAGTCGGGCATGTCGTCGGCCATGTCGGTCAACACTCCGCTGCGCATCACCGAGCATGACAACAGCGGATATGACGGCAATGTGCGCGTATTCAGTGTCAGCGGTACGCCGGTCGACTGCATAAAGCTCGCCATGCACAATATATTGCCGCGACGTCCCGATCTCATGCTGTGCGGCATAAACCACGGCTCCAATGCCGGCAACAATCTCATATATTCCGGCACTATGGGGGCTGTCATGGAGGCCTGCATGATAGGAATACCGGCGATAGGATATTCGCTGACACATCATTCAATGGCCGCCGACTTCACGCAGGCGATGCCTTATGTAGAGAAGATATCGCGTGCGGTCATCGCGTCGGGATTGCCCGAAGGGCTGTGTCTTAATGTGAATTTTCCCGCTAAGGTGGAAATCGAAGGGCTCAGAGTGGTGCGCTCGGCCAAAAGTCACTGGACAGAAGAATACCGAGAATATACCGACCCGTCGGGGCGTCCGTTCTACTGGCTCACCGGAAAGCAGATCAACGACGAGCCTGACGCCGACGACACCGACCTCTATTGGCTTGACCGCAACTATGCGACGGTTGTGCCTGTCACTCCCGACCAGACAAACGTCAGCGCGATAAAAGCTGTAGAGGCTATAATTGGCTGACGTGATTACATAAAAAACAGCGGCACAATGAATGGGACGTAATGTCTCCGGCCATTGTGCCGCTGTTTATTCTATACTGCCATTACATTATGCTGTCGTTTTCAGCATCGGTGATACGAGTGCGTATGCAATCGTCATAGTAGTCGATAAGCATGCATTCGTCAGGCAGATCGCTGAACTCGGCTTTGTTCTCTTCCGAAAATCCTTTCTGTCCAAGAATAAGCACACGCCATACCTGCTCCCTGACAACAAGCCGGTCGATAAATTCACTGTCGTGGCGGAGCTTTTGGTATTCCTGCGCGAACCGCAGCGGTTCGCTTATCTCCATAAGCTCTTTCATACAACTCTTGATGTCGCTGAACAGCATGCGGGTGTTCTTTATCAGTATTGAATACTGCCCGGGGGTGAGCGAGCCTCCGTTTGCATCGTATTCCGATATGAGGGCGCATGTTTCAGTTTTGTTGAACTTTTCTTCCTCTCCGTCGCTCTTTGAACATGACGTAAAGGTCATTATCGATAGCGCGGCAAATAGTGCAAGCAGCTTTTTCATTGGCGTAATTCTTTAGGACAAAACTCAATCGACGGGGTGTCGATTGCCTCATTGAAATATTTGCGGACTTCTTCCCATCGGTAGAACGGGAAAATATCGCTCGGCATGTCGATGGCTGTCTCCTTCTCGTTCATCATGAACTTGATAATGACATCACCCTGTTTGTTGCGGAAGAATATCATCTGCATGTTGGAGGCCATGGGAGAGATATTATATGACTGCCACACTTCGGCAATGTCATCGAGTCCGGCGGAATAACCGTGACAGCCTGTGAAACGCATCAGAGCGGCAAGCGGCACGATGTTTCCGTCGTGGCCGAAACGGAGTGTGGCTCCGTGTCGTCCGTTGTCGACATAGCTGTCGGCGGTGTTGAGTATGTTGCGCAGAAGGTTTTTCGCGTTGTCGACGTTGAGACCGTCGCTGCGCGGGTAACTTGAGTTCGTGATATAAAACGATGCGTTGATTACCTCCCAGAGGTCATACAGTTCGTCGGGGGTGAACAGACTGATGAAGTCGGCTTCGGTCTCCATGTTCTGCATGTCGACGGCAATCCAGTAGAGCCCCCACAGAAGTTCGTCGGCAAAGACATTTTCCTTCACATAGCGGCTGTCGTTGAAAAGCGACGACATCAGACGCTCGGGATTAACCTTGCCGCCGCGCCATCTGTTGTACTCCGGTTTCCATTGCAGACGTCCCTTGTTGTCATTGAAGTCCCACGACGGAGGCTCGCTGTGACAGAGATAACTCATGTTGCGGGCGTTTGATTCCTTAGGTATCGTCAGTGACGGGTCGAGCTCTTTCAGCCCTTCGATGAAATTGAACATCGAGTGCGCGCAGCGCATCACCTGTGTAGATGCGGCTGTTATCTCGGCGTCTTTTGCAAATGCCTGCGGATAGGCCTTATACATGCGTTGTGCGATATCGTGATGCTGTCGCGCGCCAAGCGGTGTCAGCTCACCGCCGCGTCCTTCGGCCTCCTCCCACACACGCAGAAGGTCGGCATACACCTTTTCGCCGAGTGGCGTAAGGCTTCCTGCCTCGTGAGCCTTGCGCATCACGTCAATCACTCCGGCATAGTCTTTGTCGGAGATGAGATAGCGTGAGCCGTGACGTCCGTAGTGGCTTACATAAAATGGAGTGTAGCCTTTTGGAGCGGGAGTGTTGTCGCTTTCCGTGACGGGGTAAGCGTAATACACGCCGCCTGCTTTGGCCGGAGTGTCGGCAATTTCCTGACGGGCTTTTTGTGAGTATCCCGTGAGACATGTCAAGGCAAAAAGCCCGATCAGCAGTCGTTTCATCGTTTTATCGGTTTTTGTTAATTATTAAACGCACTCTTACATGATGCCGCGTTCGCGGAGCTTTTTCTGCCAGGCCCATGCCGAACGCATTGTGTCGTCGATGGGGGTCTCAGCTTTCCAGCCGAGCACATTGTTGGCATACGACGGGTCGGCCCATACTTTCTCGATGTCACCGGCGCGGCGTCCTACAACTTTGTGGGGCACTTTCACTCCGGTGGCACGTTCAAACGAGTCGAGAAGCTCTTTTACCGACAGGCCGGTGCCTGTGCCGAGGTTGAAGATTTCAATTTTGGCGTCGCTCTTGTCGGTGAGCATGCGCTCTACGGCGATTACGTGGGCTTTTGCGAGGTCGACCACGTTGATGAAGTCGCGTATGCAGTATCCGTCGGGGGTGTTATAGTCGTCGCCGAATACGCTGAGTTCCTTGCGTATACCTATGGCGGTCTGGGTCACGTAAGGGATAAGGTTCTGGGGTACACCGTTGGGGAGCTCGCCGATTTCTGCCGACGGGTGGGCGCCGACAGGATTGAAGTAGCGGAGTATGATGCTCTTGAAGGGCGCGCCGGCATTTATTACGTCGGTTATGATCTCCTCTGATATCTGTTTGGTGTTGCCGTAGGGCGATGTGGCTTTCTTGATAGGCGACTGCTCGGTGACGGGGTTGACATCAGGCTCGCCGTAAACGGTGCACGATGATGAGAACACTATGCCTTTGACATGGTTGGGTGTCATGAGCTCGAGAAGGTTCATCAGTGTGTTGAGGTTGTTGCGGTAATAGAGAATAGGTTTCTCCATTGACTCGCCGACAGCTTTTGATGCGGCGAAATTGATGATGCCGCGTATGTCGGGATAGTCGGCAAACAGTTTTGTGAGGGCGGCGATGTCTGTGCATGACGCTTCAACGAAGTCCGGACGTATGCCGGTGATGCGCTCTATTCCGTCGAGCACATCGATATTTGAGTTTGACAGGTCATCGATGATTACTACCGGATAGCCTGCCTGCTGGAGTTCAACCACTGTGTGTGAGCCGATGTATCCGGTTCCGCCTGTCACGAGGATGCGTTCTTTTTTTGTTGACATGAGTTAAAATCGTTTGTTAGAGATTAGTTAGGTTATTAATTATACGTGCAAATTTAAATATATTTGAGTTATTTACCAAGATAATCCACCCGCATTCTGCAATTAGCGCAATCAAAACGCAGACGCATTTCAAATCCCTGGCCTTTGAGTGTCAGGGGCTCGGGCAGAGAGTCGGCTCCGTTGTCGCGCAGGCATGCCCCGAGTTCGCGGCGCAGGCAGTAGCGTGTCTCCATGAGCGTCAGCGGTGTTTTTCCCGCGGGCTTCCTGATTTCAATGGCCGGTTCGATATCGGTGACGCCACAGTGGCGGTAGAATTTTTCAGCAAGACGGTTTGACACGTTGCCGCGGTGGGTTATCCTGCTTCCCTCGGGCGGGAGTGGCCTTGACGGGGATGCCTGGGGACGCGGTATATCGCGCCGCGCGGCAAGCGTTGCGGTAAGCGCCGCTGCCAGTCGGCGCCGCATGTCGGAAAGCTGCGATGCGGGCACAAACTCGTTGCCCAGACGGTCGTCATATCCGGCAACGGTGAAAATCGTGCCGCCCCACTTCGACAGTTGCTGACGGCGGTGTTCGGCGGGATTGCTCTTTGCCTGCATGACTGTCTGCGTGGCCGTTACGGTCACTGTGCCTGTGTCAGCGATGCTTCCTGAAAGGGATATCGTGTCATCGGTGTGCCGCTCGATTACAATGTCGATGCCGATTAGACGTGTTGCCGACTGACGTCCGAGCATCTCTTCACGTTCCTTGTCGAAGGAGCGGTAGAGGCGCGTGCCTGCCGGAAGCGATATCCTCTCTGCCGGGAATATGCGGTTGCCTGACACGCGGTTGGCTCTGAAGCCTCCGGTGAGTCCGTCTTGTGTGATATACGACAGCCCGTCGCCATTGACAAGTGTGGTTTTGAGCGTGGCGTCTATTCCTCCTGAAGCTGCGTGGCGCACTTTTCCGACATACTCCCCGATAGCTTTGGGAGTGTCGAGTGATGCGATGCCGCGGTTGGCGCTTCCGGTCTTGCCGCCATGCAGGAAATAGTCAGTGTATCCGCGGTTGAACGATTTTGTGAGGTCGGGTATAAACTCGGCATTCACTGTGCCGCGGGATGCACGGCGGTAGCGCTCGGGGTTGGCATCAATAATCCGGTCAAGTGCCTGCCTGTAGGCAAGTGTGACTTCCTTGACGTATGAGGCGTCTTTCAGCCGGCCTTCGATTTTGAAAGAGGAGATGCCGGCATCGGCCATTTCGGCAAGAGACGCCAGCCGGTTCATGTCGCGGAGCGAGAGGTAATGTTTTTGTCCGACAATGCGTCCGTTGCCGTCGACAAGGGTATAGGGGAGACGGCACATCTGTGCGCAGTTGCCGCGGTTGGCGCTCCGCCCGGTCAGCACCTGGCTTGCCCGGCAGTCGCCGCTATAGCTCACGCAGAGTGCGCCATGCACGAATGCCTCTAGGGGCACATCGACAGCTGCGTAAATTTCCCTGATAGTGTCAAGCCCGGTTTCACGCGCTATGACAATCTGCGACATGCCGCAATCCTGAAGCCAGCGGGCCTTTGCTGCATCGCGGGTGTCGCACTGGGTGCTGGCATGCAGCTGTATGGGAGGAAGCCGCATCTCTGCAATCGCCATATCCTGCACAATCAGCGCGTCGACACCGGCTTCATACAGTTCCCGGATCATCTTCTCTACGGCGTCAAGCTCGTCATCATATATGATGGTGTTGACCGTTACATAGATTTTTACCCCGAACGGAGCTGCGAACTCTACGAGGCTGCGTATGTCGTCAATTGAGTTGCCGGCCTTCGCACGGGCACCATGGCTCGGCGCACCGATATATACGGCGTCTGCGCCGTGCAATATCGCTTCGCGTGCGATTGCTGTAGTGCGAGCCGGCGCGAGCAGTTCCAGTGTGCGTGGTTGCGTGGTCATATATTCTTCATCAATGCAAGGTCGGAAAGATTGAATGGTGTCTGCTGGTAGACATAGTAGTTCAGCCAGTTGGAGAACAGCAGGTTGGCATGGCTGCGCCACTTGACCGACGGCGTGTTGGCGGGGTCGTCGTCAGGATAATAGTTGCATGGCACTTTGGGATTTATTCCTTTTTCGAGATCGCGGCGATATTCGAAGTCAAGCGTCATAGGCGAGTATTCCGAATGTCCGGTGATGAAAAATTCTCGTCCGTCGCGTCCCATTACTATATATACTCCGCTTTCGGGGCTCTCTGCCAGTATCTCCAGCCCTTCACATGCTTCGATGTCTGACGGGTCGACCGTGGCGTAGCGGCTGTGTGGCACATGGAATGTGTCGTCGAAACCGCGCAGCAACGGGTTGAGCGGGTCAGTGCACCGATGACGGAACACTCCTGATATCTTTTCGTCGAGCATCACCTTGTCGATGCCGTAGAAGTGATACATGGCGGCGAATGCAGCCCAGCATATATATAATGTAGATGTGGCATGGGTGCGCGCCCAATCGAAAATCTCCGTGAGGCGTTGCCAATAGTCCACATCTTCAAATTTGAGCCGTTCGACAGGCGCTCCGGTCACTATAAATCCGTCATAGTAGTTCTGTTCGATTTCGTCAAATCTCTTGTAGAATGCCGCTATGTGCTCCTCAGGGGTGTTGCGTGAATCGTGGGCTCCGGTATCAATAAGGTCAAGCTCGATCTGCAGCGGTGTGTTGGAAAGCAGTCGCAGCAGGTCGGTCTCGGCCATTATTTTGATGGGCATGAGATTGAGCACCGCAATGCGCAGCGGACGTATGTCCTGCGACGATGCACGGCGTTCGCCCATCACAAATATATTCTCTTTTTTCAGTTGCTCCACTGCGGGGAGCGTTTCGTCTACTTTTACCGGCATTGGTTATATATAGATGTATTATAGTGTTGTATTGAAGATAAACCGTAAATGGCTATACGGCGTCGGTGATGCTGTCAAGACGGGTGTAGGCTTCGTCGCGTCCGGCATTGATGAGCGCGGGCACATGCACGTCGCTGTTCACAACAAGACGGGTTCCTGCGTCTACAAGTTTTTTCCATTTGTCGATGCGCGGGAACATGCGGCTGTGCTGGTGCCATGCCTTTGTGTTGATTTCAACGACTACGCCGGCATCGGTCACACGGTGGATAAGGTCGTCGAGCAGTGCCTGATACCACGGCTCGTCCTCGATGCCGGGCTGAAAATAGCCTGCATTGCAGCCGACCTTGTCGAGATGGCCTATGATGTCAAATCCTCCTGTCTCAACCATTTTGCATGACTGCTGATAGAAAGTTTCAACCACATAGCGTATGTCGTTGCGGAAATATTTATCCATTTTCTTTTTGAAATTCTCGAAGTTGCCGTCAATATCGACATACTCTCCCGACTGGCATGGTATGAAATGCACCGAACCGATGGAGTAGTCGAGGCCAAGCGATGTGAAATAGTCATGTGCCGGACCCCATTCGTCACCAAGATAGTCTATCTCCATCGAGCGGTAAAACTTCACGCGGTCGCCATACTCTTCGTTGATGCGACGATACTCCTCGTCATAGCGGGCTACGTTGTCGCGGAGCATGTTGCAGGGAGAGGGGATGGCGATGGGAGAGTGGGGCGAGAAGCCGTAGTGGGTAAACTCCTCTTCGACAGCCTTGCGCGCGAATGCTTCCATTGTAGCGCGGCCGTCGCAGAATTCAGTGTGCGAATGCAGTGTATATCGCCGGCTGTCGCCGATGTCGGCAAGTATCTGATGTATCATTTTACGTTGCCTCCCATCTCTGCTCTTATCACATCGTTGGCCACACGTTTTAACTGCGCTTCGGCCTGCACGATGTCATCTTCCATTGTAATTATCTCCGGGCCTACGCTTGTGTCGCCGCGGCCATATTGCGCCCGGAGGGCATCAAGCCTTTCGCGGGCTTCGTCGGTGGCTTTAAGCAGGCTCACATACTGCGACATCATGTCGGCGGCATGCTGCGACGTGAACTGTGCGTAGCGGGTCAGCACACGGCCGTCGGGCAGCGACAGCTCAAACTGACGAGCGCGTTTCCTCACATTGTCTTTCACGCTGTCAAGAGCCTTCCGTATGTTGCTGAAATCGGCATTGTCAGGCCATGTGTCGCGTATGGAGCGAAGACTTGCGCGGCGGGCAAGGGTAGGGTCGTCGGGATCGACATTGACGCGGCTTGGCGAGGGTATGAACATATATATCGTCACCTTGTCGCCGAGGCGGTTGCGGTCAGAAGCCCAAAAGCCTACGCCTGTCAGTTCGTCGATGGCGAGCATGTAGTCATCGTAGGGTGAGTTATACGGCATGCCGATGTTCTGCGGCTGGAGAAATTCCGTGCCGTTGTTGCGCGATATGAATATATCGAGGCCGCCGAGCGACTCTTCGTTGTCGGAAGCGAAATACAGCGTCACGCCGTCGGGCATCAGAAACGGGTAGTTGGCGTCGCCGTCCTGTCCGAGTCCGTCACCCACGCTTTGCGGCTGCTCCCAGCTGTTGTCGGCAAGACGGTTTATCGACCGCAGGGTGAATGCGCTGTCATCGTTAAGTGCGCCCCACAGCATCTCGCGCCCGTCCTCGGTGCGGTATACCACCGTCGGGTCGGAATATTCCACCCCTTCAGGCAGTATATCCGGATAGTTAAGCGAACCGGCTTCGGCCGACAGCCTGTAAGCGTCGAGAAACGCATCTTTGTCGACTGTGATGGAGTCGAACACCACGATTTTCTCCACACGTTCGAGCATCGACCGCGTGCGCGTCAGTTGTGAGGATATATCCCCCGATTCATCAGTCAGCTTCTTGCGTTTGTTTTTGATGATATACGCTTTGTAGTCATCTATATGGCTTTCGGCATCGTCGACGCGATATTCTCTGATTGCTATCTCCGCAAGTTCGAGCAGCGCGTCGTTGGAGCCTTTGCGGTGTGCGTTTTCAAAAGCCTCTGCAGCTCCGGCATCGTCATTGCGAGCCACAAGACATTTGCCACGCAGATAATCGATTTGCGCATTCTTCGGCTGCGCTGCGGCCGCGGAGTCGAGCGCTTCGGTCGCTTCTTCAAGAGCACCGCGGCGTATCATCTGCTCTATCTCCGCCATCGACTTGCCGCCTTTGGCCGCAGTCTTTGGCGCCGCGTCGGCGGCCAGTCCGGCAACTCCGGTCAGAGCTATGGCAGTTATATATTTATAAATAGATTTCATCTGTCGGAAATGGTTGATTTCTATCGGCATTGTTTCGTTTCAAATTACAAAGATATGAAAATCCCGCCACACTGCCAACATGCCACTCTCGGCTATTAACAGTTTTTATATAGGAATTTCTTATGAAATTTTCGTGTCGGAATGATATATGCAAAGGGGCTGAGCCTTGGGCGTTGAAAGCGCATGGCGCTCTCTGTGGTATAAATTGGTTAATTTATACTATAGATTAGTTGTCATTATGCGGGAAATAGTTGAAAAATGATTACCTTTGCGGTAAATTTTTCAACTACACATTAATGCAGGAAAAAATTATTATTCTCGATTTCGGTTCGCAGACCACGCAGCTTATCGGACGCCGCGTGCGCGAGCTCAACATGTATTGCGAGATTGTCCCCTACAACAAGTTTCCGCATGACGACCCGTCGGTGATCGGTGTGATACTCTCCGGTTCGCCTTTCTCGGTCTATGATGAGAAGGCGTTCAAAACCGATTTGTCAAAGATTCGCGGTCGTCTGCCCATTCTCGGCATCTGCTACGGAGCCCAGTTTATCTCCTACACCAACGGTGGCACTGTGGAGCCGGCGCCCTCGCGCGAGTATGGCCGGGCAATCCTCGCCAAAGTCGATGAATGCTCGCCTCTTATGAAAGGCATCGAAGCTGGGTCGACAGTGTGGATGAGTCATGGCGACACCATCACCTCGCTTCCGGCGGGATTTACCCCCATCGCCTCGACCGACAAAGTAGCTATCGCGGCTTATCAGTCAGATAACGAGCCGATTTGGGGCGTGCAGTTCCATCCCGAGGTATATCACTCACAGGACGGTACTAAGCTTCTGAAAAACTTCGTTGTCGACATCTGCGGCGGCAAGCAGGACTGGAGTGCGGCTTCATTTATCGAGTCAACCGTAAAGGAGCTTCGAGAGCAGCTTGGCGACGACAAGGTAGTGTTAGGACTCAGTGGCGGTGTCGATTCCTCGGTAGCCGCCGTGTTGCTGAACAAGGCAATCGGCAGCAACCTTACTTGCATATTCGTCGACCACGGCATGCTCCGCAAAAACGAGTTTGTCGATGTGCTCAACGATTACAAATGCCTTGGCCTCAATGTTATCGGCGTTGATGCTTCGCAGAAGTTCTTCAGTGAGCTCGCCGGAGTGACAGAGCCTGAGCGCAAACGCAAAATCATAGGCAAGGGCTTCATTGATGTGTTTGATGAGGAGGCTCATAAGATTAAAGATGTCAAATGGCTCGCCCAGGGCACTATATATCCTGACTGCATCGAGAGCCTGTCGATTACAGGCACGACAATCAAGAGTCATCACAACGTGGGAGGCCTTCCCGAAAAGATGAACCTCAAGCTGTGCGAACCGCTCCGTCTCCTTTTCAAGGACGAAGTTCGTGCGGTTGGCCGCGAGCTCGGCATGCCTGACCATCTGATCAAGCGCCATCCCTTCCCCGGACCCGGTCTGGCGGTGCGTATACTTGGCGATATCACCCCTGAAAAGGTGGCAGTACTCCAGGAAGCCGACCATATCTTCATTCAGGGATTGCGCGACTGGGGGCTGTATGACCAGGTGTGGCAGGCCGGCGTGATATTGCTGCCGGTGCAGAGTGTAGGCGTTATGGGCGACGAACGCACATACGAACGTGCTGTAGCTCTGCGTGCAGTCACTTCCACCGATGCCATGACGGCCGACTGGGCTCACCTGCCTTACGACTTCATGGCAAAAGTGTCAAACGACATAATCAACCATGTCCGCGGCGTAAACCGCGTATGCTACGACATCTCCTCAAAACCACCGGCCACAATCGAGTGGGAATAAACAAATAGAAAAAGGCGGGATTTCCCGCCTTTTTCTATTTGTTCTGTTCTTGATTGGGTGCCTTGTCGATGAGGTCCATGAACTGTTCGAGATTTGGAGTTATGATAATCTGTGTGCGTCGGTTGAGCTGACGTCCTTCGGCAGTAGAGTTTGTCGCCACCGGATTATATTCTCCGCGTCCGCCTGCCGTAAGTCGTGACGGGTCTACTCCGAATTTATCCTGCAATACCTGCACCACTGATGACGCACGCAGTGCGCTAAGATCCCAGTTGTTGCGGATGTTTGTCTTGGATATCGGCACATTGTCAGTATTGCCTTCAACCAGCACGTCATAATCTTTGTAATCCTTTATGATTTTTGCAATCTTGCTCAGTATGTCCATCGCTTTGTCGCTTATCTGATAGCTTCCGGAGCGGAACAGCATATTGTCGGCGAGCGAGATATAGACAACGCCCTTGAGCACCTTGACATCGACATCCTGCAACTCTGACGATGAGAGCGAACGTGTCAGATTATTGGTAAGTACCATATTGAGCGAGTCGCTTTTGCTCTTTGCTTCAATCAGTTGCTTTATATACTTGTTTGAAGCGTTGATCTCATCCACGAGCTTGGATATGTTGACATTGCCTTGCGAATTGTTGGCGATACTTTGGTTGAGAGCATTCTGCAGTTCGGCGTAATTGCGCTGCAGATCCTCGTTCCCTTTCTTCGCGTCGGCGAGCATGGCCTGAAGGCTTTTGCCGCCGGTCTGACATTCGGTAAGTGCCAGCTGTGTGGTGTTGTATTGCGACTGCAGTGAATTGTAGTCGGAGCTCAGGGCCTCATATTTCTTTTTGCTGACACAGCCCGTGACTGTCAACGCCGCGACTGCCGTCATAAGAATAATCGAACGTGTTTTCATAACTGTGTGTTTTAAGTAATTGAGTTATATGATATAAACACGCAGGTGCAAAATTTGGTTTATATTTCCTTTTTTAAGCAACTTTAGAGTGTAAATGTTGTTTTGTCAGTAAGGGAGGGAATAATTCAACATTCCTTATTTATGAGAGATGACTGACCGGTTCTCTAAATGTAAGCAGCGAATACTTGCCGTCGCCGGACATCAGGCGGCCGACGGGCGAACGCTGATGTCGAAAAAGAAATTCCTGATACTGCTCTCCGTGCTTGTCGGACTTATTACAGGCCTCGGGGCTGAAACGCTGCGGTTCTTGATCGGAACCGTCACAACGTGGCTGTATGCTTTGATGGACATGCTTGATGCCGGCTGGCTGTTGATAGTGTTGCCTGTGGCCGGCGTTCTGCTTTGCGGTATCTATTGCCGTTATGTGGTTAAAGACAACATGGAATTCGGATGTCAGCGCATACGCCGGGCTCTTGACAGCGGAAATTACCGGCTGCCCGGGCATATCGTCTATGCCCCCGTGTTTTCATGCGCCATGACACTCGGGTTTGGCGGGTCGGCCGGTTCCGAGGGTCCTATCGCCTACGCCGGAGCCGGAGTGGGAAGCAATGTCGGCAAATTTTTCGGCCTTTCGCCCGATACATTGCGAATACTCATAGGCTGTGGCGCCGGCGCCGGTATCGCGGGCATATTCAAAGCACCGGTCGGAGGTGCGCTTTTTGCGGTGGAAGTGCTCGGCGTGGAGCTTACCACTGTTTCGGTGCTCGCTCTGGTGGCTTGCTGCATCGCCTCATGGTTCACGTCATATATATTTTCAGGTATGACACTCGACCTGCCGATGCATGTCACCTGCCGATTTGATGCGGATATGATACCCGCCGTGCTTTTGCTCGGCCTCTTCTGCGGCCTTTATTCCATATACTACTCATTCGTCATGAACCGTACTGAAAGTTTTATCGGCCGGTTTCGCAATGTTTGGGTGAGAAATATCGTGTCGGGAGTGCTTATCGGCGTCAGCCTCTTCATTTTTCCTGCGCTTTATGGCGAAGGATATGGTGTGGCGGGAGATATCGTCAACGGCCACGGCAGCGGAGTGCTCGGCCATTCGCTGTGGGCAGGCGATGACTGCGACTGGGTTATAATGCTTTTTCTCACTGGCGTGTTGCTCGTTAAATCCGCCGCATGCGCCCTTACCAATGCGGGCGGTGGAGTGGGTGGCGATTTTGCTCCGACACTGTTTGCCGGCTGCATCGCCGGCATGCTGTTTCCTATGTCGGCCAATCTTTTGTTCGGAACTTCGCTTCCGGTGGCTGACTTCGCATTCTTCGGCATGGCCGGAGTCATGGCCGGAGCCATACAGGCTCCGCTGATGGCTATGTTTCTGACAGTAGAGATGACGGGCGATTTCGGCATGTTCCTGCCTCTTGTGCTCACTGCTCTCGTTTCATTCACTACAGTGAGACTGTTTACTCGCCGCATCGGTGTCAGATTGTCGCCTACATGGGTGCACCGTAGTTTCGACCGGCTTGTCGAGCGTTTCTGATATGAAATGTTATCTGCGACATTAACATTTATTATCAAAAATATTTACAAAAATAACTATTCGTTATAGCGGGAATTTCGCAATAAATAATTACTTTTGTGAAAATTTGGAATAAGAATGTCCGTTAACTTTGAGCAACGCCTTAACGAAATCAATGCCAAGACGCGCATGTTGACGCAACGTTACCAGTATGTGGTAATGCAGAGGAATGAAGCTCTGGAACGACTCTCTCAGGTCAGCGGTGAGCTTGCCGCAGCGCGACAGCGCATCGAAGAGCTTACACGGCAGGTTGACTACCTGCGCATGGCATCGGCCATAGAGGCCGTTGACGGCGATATTGAGCAAAGCCGGAGATTTTTGTCCGAGTTAGTGTGGGAAATCGATAAATGCATCAGTCAGTTGAGCGAGTGATATCTCGCGCGGGATGCAGCCCTCGACAGGGGTATTGCCACCCTTTGATAACTATAGATCAATCAACTGAATGCTGCAATGAAAGATAAACTGAATATCACCATACGCATCGCCGAATTGCCACCCTTCGCCCTGCAGATTGACCGCAAGGAGGAGGAGATGATAAGGAATGCGGAATACAACGTAAACAAGCTGTGGCGCACATGGCGGCAACGCTTTACCGATAAATCTTCGACCGAAGTGCTCGGTATGGTCGCTTTCCAGTTCGCAAAGCTGTTTACAGTGCTCAACAGGCAGGCCGACGAGACTGTGGCCGTGCTTGACAGATTTGAACGTCAGCTCGACAGCCTTCTGCTTGATATTGACGCTCTCGGTCCAAACGGCGGAATGCCGCCCTCTGACAATACTGCGCCGAACTGACCTGCAGGGCACACGTATCGTGATACTCTCTGATTTGAACTGTTATAATTATTAATCTCCCGCACCTTCAAGGCTCCTCGCGTCGCCGGGTCGTTTCCCATCTACCGGCTATGCGGCAGTCCTGCTGAGTGCGATTTTTTATTTTAATACACTCTGAGTAATGGAAATCCTTTATTACATTCTCGCTGCCGTGGTAGGCGTGGCTCTTGGCTATGTGATTACCGTCGCAGTTCAAAAGTCGCTGGCCCGCAACCGTGCCAAGACAATAATCGAAGAAGCACAGCGCGAAGCTGAAGTCCTGAAAAAGAACAAAGTTCTTGAAGCCCGCGAAGAAGAATTGAAAATCAAGGCCGAAGCTGAGAAACAGGCCAATCAGCGGTTCTCTAAAATCCAGTCGATGGAGGCTAAGATCAAACAGCGCGAGCTTCAGCTCAACCAGCAGCAGAGCGAAAACCAGCGTGCTAAAAACGAACTCGACGCCTCGCGTGTCAATCTCGAATCGCAGCTTGCCGTGGTTGAAAACAAAAAAGAAGAGCTTGACCGCCTGCGCCGCACCGCTCAGGAAACACTTGAGCATATATCCGGACTTTCGTCGGAAGAAGCGAAAGAGAAACTTGTAGAGTCGCTCAAAGACGAGGCGAAGACTGCCGCTTCAGCCTATATCAACGACATCATGGACGAGGCGAAGATGACCGCCAACAAAGAGGCAAAGCGCATCGTGGTTCAGACCATACAGCGTGTCGCTACAGAGACCGCCATCGAAAACTCTGTCACCGTGTTTCATATCGACTCAGATGAAATCAAAGGCCGTATCATCGGACGCGAAGGCCGTAATATCCGCGCGCTCGAAGCCGCTACCGGTATCGAGATTATCGTCGATGACACCCCCGAGGCTATCGTGCTTTCCGGTTTTGACCCCGTGCGCCGCGAAGTGGCTCGTCTCGCACTGCATCAGCTTGTGGCCGACGGTCGAATTCATCCCGCACGCATCGAGGAAGTCGTCAACAAAGTGCGCAAACAGATTGAAGAGGAAATCATCGAGACCGGAAAACGCACCGTCATTGACCTCGGCATCCACGGTCTCCACCCCGATCTTATCCGTCTAATCGGCAAGATGAAATATCGCTCAAGCTACGGACAAAACCTGCTTCAGCATGCCCGCGAGACTGCCAATCTCTGTGCCATCATGGCCTCGGAGCTCGGTCTTAACCCCAAGAAAGCCCGCCGCGCAGGCCTGCTTCACGATATAGGCAAAGTGCCCGATGAAGAACCCGAACTGCCCCATGCTCTCCTTGGCATGAAACTTGCCGAGAAATACAAGGAAAAACCCGAGATATGCAACGCCATCGGAGCGCACCACGATGAAATAGAGCAAACCACGCTTCTCGCTCCGATTGTGCAGGTGTGCGACGCCATTTCCGGTGCACGTCCCGGCGCCCGTCGTGAAATCGTCGAGGCTTATATCAAACGCCTCAATGACCTCGAGCAGCTCGCACTTTCTTATCCCGGTGTGATAAAGACCTATGCGATACAGGCCGGACGCGAGCTCCGCGTCATTGTCGGTGCCGACAAGATTGACGATGTGGAGACCGAACAGCTCTCTACTGAAATCGCAAAGCGTATACAGGACGAGATGACATATCCCGGACAGGTGAAAATCACCGTGATCCGCGAGACCCGTGCCGTTTCGTTTGCAAAATAACATCGTCGGTAAATCACTTGATTGAATTATGTCAGACGAGAAAAAAAATCAGCAGCCGTCGGTTCCCGTGGCTGACGATCCGGTAGCAGCCGAGGCGACAAAGGCCGCCGAGCCTAAAGCCGAGCTCGCCACAGAGCCCGAGACTCCGCCGGTATGTTGCCCATGCTGCAACCGTCATGTCAAGGCTCCGCGCGGACAGCTCCAGAGCTACAATTACCTCGCCGATGTTCCCGGCGGATACGCCGACTCCGAATATGTCGAGGTTTTGTTCAAGAACACCCGCAAAGGTTTCTATAAGAATCCGACCGGCATAGCGCTCGAAATCGGCGACTGGGTAGCGGTTGAAGCCACTCCCGGCCATGATATCGGCCGTGTCACTATGGTCGGTGCACTCGTAAAACTCCAGATGCGCAAGGCCGGCATAAAGAACGAAGCTGACCTCAAACGCATATTCCGCAAGGCGCGCCCTGCCGACATGGAGAAATTTGAGGAAGCCAAGGCCAGAGAGAATTCTACGATGATACGTTCGCGTAAAATCGCTGAAAGCCTACAGCTCAACATGAAAATCGGCGATGTCGAATATCAGGGTGATGGAAACAAAGCCATATTCTATTATATCGCCGACGAGCGAGTTGACTTCCGCCAGCTCATCAAGGTGCTTGCCGAGACATTCAAGGTGCGCATTGAGATGAAGCAGATCGGGGCCCGTCAGGAAGCCGGCCGCATAGGCGGTATCGGTCCGTGCGGACGCCCGCTGTGTTGCGCTACATGGATGACTAACTTCGTGTCGGTAGCGACATCAGCAGCCCGCTATCAGGATATATCACTCAATCCGCAGAAACTTGCCGGACAGTGCGCCAAGCTTAAATGTTGTCTTAACTTTGAGGTCGACACCTATGTCGAAAGCGTCAAGCGTATGCCCGGAAAGGATGTCCGTCTCGAGACTGCTGACTCCACATACTATTATTTCAAGGTCGATATCTTTAAGCGCGAAATTACTTACTCGACCGATAAGTCGATTGCAGCCAACCTTGTGACTATCGATGCGGAGCGCGCGTTTGAGATAATGCGTATGAACAAAGCCGGCGAAAAGCCTCTTTCGCTCAAGCGCGATGGCGAGGAAGAGCCCAAGGCACAGAAATACAACGATATTCTTGACCAGGACAATCTTAACCGTTTCGACAACAAGAAACGCAAAAAGAAACCGAAAGGACAGAAACCGGCACAGCGTGCCGACAAACCACGCGACGAAAAGCAGGATTCTGCTTCGCGCCGTGAAGAAAATGCCGACGACAAATCACGCCGTGACAACAACCGTCAGCGCGACGGTCGCCGGCGTCAGCGTCCCCAGTCTGGCAACGAGTCGCAGTCATCAGCTGACTCTGATAACCGACCGCCGCGCCGCCCCGACGATAATAACCGTCGTGAACGCCGGCCGGGCAATGAAAACCGTCAGCCGCGACGCGACAACGCTCCCCGTCCTGACGGCGCGCAGGCTCCGCAGCAACGGCAGCAGCGCGACATCTCACAGCCTAAATCAACCGGAAATGAAGCGTGATTTCACAAATATAATCTTTCGTACGGCGCTGCTATCGACATTGATAGCAGCGCTGACAGGATTGTCGGGGTGCAGAATGGGTCCCAACGACTACAGCTGCTATCATGATATCGACCCCGACGGTTGGCGATATGGCGACACTCTGCGTTACAACCTCGATCCGCGCGACTCGCTCATTACCGGCGATATCGTTCTCTCATTGCGCCATACAAATGATTATATCTACAGCAATATCTTTCTTGAGGTTATCGTGGCTGACTCTCTCGGCTCGCGGTGCGACACTCTTGCAGTGACGCTTGCCGATGATTTCGGCCGATGGTACGGACGCGGCATAGGCACCGACTATCAGGTGTCTGACACCGTGGCTCGCCGGATCACGCTGCGTCGTCCCGTCACTATCGGTGTCAGACACATCATGCGCGACGAAGTGCTCACCGACATTGAGCAACTCGGCATTTCTTTCGTTGAGACACTCTCTAAGTAACCGTTACTTGAAAAAATGAACGACAACAAACTGTCTTTACTCAGACCTGACGAAGCCCGCTTCCGCATACAGCGGGTCGCCAGCCAAATGAATGCATGCGGCGCCGGCGAACTCCTTATAGCCGACAACGCCGACAAATATTATCTCACCGGCCGCGTTTTCGCAGGTTGGCTTAGCGTGCTTGCCGACGGGAGCGTCCATGCCTACGTACGTCGTCCGGTTCATCTCGAGGGCGATGACGTCACATTCGTGCGTAAACCCGAAGAGATACCCGTTACGGCCGACGTTGTCGGTCTCGAACTGTCCACTCTCTCGGCTGCTGACTATATCCGCCTCTCAGCCATGCTCGGTTCGCGCCGTGTGGTCGACGCATCCGGCATTATGCGACGCGCCAGAGCCGTCAAGTCTCCTTACGAGATTGAGAAACTGTCTGAATCCGGTCGCCGTCAGGATGAAGTATACCGCACAATTCCCGCTCTTTACCGTCCCGGCATGACCGATCTTGACCTCCAGATCGAGATTGAGCGCGCCCTTAGACTTGCAGGTTGCCTCGGCCAGTTCCGTATATGCGGTGACTCCATGGAACTGTTCATGGGCAACATTCTTGTCGGCGACAATGCCGACAATCCCACACCCTACGACTTTGCGATGGGTGGCGCAGGTGTCGACCCGTCATTGCCCGTTGGTGCTGACGGCACTGTCATCGCGCCCGGCAACTCTGTGATGGTCGATGCCAACGGCAACTTCAACGGATACATGACCGACATGACCCGCACCTTCGCTCTCGGCTCCCTTACCGACGATGCCATGCGTGCCCACGCCTGCTCCATTGAGATATGCCGCCGCTTGGCGCAGTCAGGAGTTCCGGGGGCAAAAGCCTCCGACCTTTATGCCGAGGCCGCCTCGATGGCCGCCGAAGCTGGACTGTCTGATTTTTTCATGGGTCATCGTCAGCATGCCGGTTTTGTGGGTCACGGTGTCGGCATTGAGATTAACGAGGCTCCGGTGATTGCACCGAGGTCAAAAGACATTCTGGAGAAAGGAAATGTGATAGCCCTCGAACCCAAATTCGTTATCCCCGGAGTTGGCGCCGTCGGCATTGAGAACACCTACGTCGTTGAGGATAACGGACTGCGCTGTCTCACTCTCACACCTCAGGAAATTCTGCCGCTTGATAACTGCGCTGAATGAGTGAAAGTATATTTGCAGTTACAGAAATATTTTGGAAAGTCACTTATGAATATCGCAGACAGGATAGATACAGACATATTTCATAAAATCGGCGAGGTCGCCGACGCCGAAGACCGCGAATGTTACGTGGTAGGAGGCTACGTGCGCGACATCTTTCTTGACCGCACGTCAAAAGATATCGATTTCGTCACCGTAGGAAGCGGCATTGACCTTGCGCGCAAAGTGGCCGAAGCTCTCGGGCGGAAAGCCAAATGCAACTATTTCCCGCGGTTCGGCACTGCCCAGGTGCTCACACGCGGACTCGAACTTGAATTCGTCGGAGCCCGGCGTGAGTCTTACCGCTCCGACTCGCGCAACCCCATCGTGGAGGATGGTACGCTTGACGACGATATTTCCCGACGCGATTTCACAATCAACGCGATGGCAGTGTGTGTCAACGGCGACCGCTTCGGCGAACTCGTCGACCGATTCGGTGGCATTGCCGATCTTGAAGCGAAAATCATACGCACTCCGCTCGACCCCGACATCACATTTTCCGACGACCCGCTGCGCATGTTCCGAGCCATCCGCTTCGCTACCCAGCTGCAGTTTGAAATCCATCCCGACACACTTGCAGCCATCTCGCGCAACGCTTCACGCATCGCTATTCTGTCGAAAGAGCGCATCGAGACCGAGCTCTCGAAGATAATGATGTCACCGAAGCCGTCGATAGGGTGGATGCTGATGCAGAGCACCGGACTGCTGCGGCAATTCTTTCCCGACCTTGATGCGATGAGCGGGGTAGAGGTAATAAAGGGACGCGGGCACAAAGACAATTTCCTCCACACGATGGAAGTGCTCGACAAAGTGGCCGAAGCCACCGACAACGTATGGACTCGCTGGGCCGCTCTGCTCCATGATATCGCCAAGCCGCAGACCAAACGCTACGATGCCCACATCGGCTGGACTTTCCACAATCATAACTTTATCGGCGCAAAGATGGTGCCACGCATATTCCGCAACCTCAAGCTGCCGCAGAACGAGCACATGAAATACGTTCAGAAACTCGTCGAGCTCCACATGCGTCCGATAGCTCTTGTCGAAGAGGTCACCGACTCGGCTGTGCGCCGTCTGATATTTGATGCAGGTGATGATATTGACGGACTGATGACCCTCTGCCGCGCCGACATCACATCCAAAAATCCTGAAAAGGTACGCACTCATCTCGCCAATTTCGACCTCGTGATTGAAAAAATGCGCGTCATCAACGAGAA